>JAAUQZ010000329.1 GCA_012033355.1 Leptolyngbyaceae cyanobacterium RM1_406_9
CCTCTGCCCCAATCGACCGAACAATCTTGTCCTGCTGAGTGCCGCTGGCTCCTCCGGTTACTTTAGTAGCGCCGCCAAATGCACCAAATAAAACGCTGGCCATGGAACGGTTCATTGCCTTACACATAATTTGCGTCAGGATGATACCCGAAGCGCCAACCAGTGCGCCTGCAATGATCAGCATATTGTTCATCAAGACAAAACCTGCGGCACTCGCTGCCAGACCGGAGAAGGAGTTTAATAGCGAGATCACGACTGGCATATCTGCACCGCCGATGGGCAACACAAACAGCACACCCAAAAGTAGAGAAATTCCGTTAATGACCAGAAAGATCGTGGGGTCGGTGGCTGTCGCAGTCAGGTAGACGCTGCCTGCCAGGAAACCAATCAGCAAGAGGATATTGATAGGTTGCTGAAGCGGGTACGTCACAGGGGAACCGCTCACCAGACCTTGCAGTTTAGCAAACGCCAGAAAGCTTCCTGTAAGGGTGATGTTGCCAATCAAAACGCTGAGAATAATGGTGAGGGTGGCATTTAGCGGAATGGAGTCGCCAGTACCCATCAGCCGCCAGTATTCACCGACTGCGATCAGGGTGGAGGCGGCACCGCCTAAGCCGTTGAGCAAGCCCACCATTTGGGGCATAGCGGTCATTTCGACTTTTTGAGCGGCGATCGCCCCCACCAACGATCCAATCACTACACCAACCAAAATCATCTGGTAGTTCAACACCGACTGATTCAGCAGGGTGGCAACAATTGCTAGAAACATTCCGATCGCTGCAATCAAGTTACCCCGACGTGCAGTCGCAGGCGATCCCAACTGTTTCAACCCAACAATAAATAGGGAGGCCGCAACCAGATAGGTAATTTCAATTCCAGTTGGCAAAAACTCTGTAAACCCGCCGCTCATGCCTTCACCTCTTTCTTCTTAAACATTTGCAACATCCGATCGGTTACCAAAAAGCCGCCTACGACGTTAACAGTCGCCAAAACTACCGCGATTAAGCCCAGGATGACGGTGACATTCCACTCTTGCGCTCCGGCGATCAGCACTGCACCAATGACAGCAATTCCAGAAATCGCATTGGCACCCGACATCAGAGGGGTATGCAGGGTAGGCGGCACTTTATTGATCACCTCAAATCCAACAAACGAGGCTAAGACAAACACAACTAAACCAGTCAGTAATCCTGCTGCCATAGGGTCACAAATTCCTTTTACAAATTCACACTTTCACAGACTTTTTACAGCGTTGGAGGTTACAGCGTCGAGGGCTGAGGGCTGGCGGCTCCTAGAGCTTCGCGCACCCGCTGATTGCGGATTTCTCCAGCATGGACAACGCAGGCACTGTTGATGATGTCATCTTCAAAGTTGAGTTGCAGTGCGCCGTCCTTCACGAGGTACTGCACCAGCGTCAGCAAGTTTTTGGCATACATCTGGCTGGCGTGGATAGGCATAGAGGCAGGTAGGTTGATCGTGCCGATGATGGTGACTCCGTGATACACAACGTCTTTGCCGGGTTCCGTACAGGCACAGTTGCCGCCTTGCTCCGCGGCCAGATCAACGATCACTGAGCCAGGTTTCATCTGGCTGACCATTTCTTCAGTCACCAGTAATGGCGCTTTTTTCCCAGGCACCTGAGCAGTGGTGATTACCACATCGGATTGGCGGACGTGTTCGGTGACAACTTCCCGCGATCGCTGTTTAGCCGCTTCTGAGACTTCTTTGGCGTAGCCACCCGCTGCAACGGTGTCTTCCTCTAGCTTCACCTCAACAAACTTAGCCCCAAGACTTTGCACTTCTTCTTTTACCGCAGGTCGAATGTCAAAGGCTTCAACGACTGCACCAAGACGACGAGCAGTGGCGATCGCCTGCAACCCCGCAACTCCAGCACCCATGACAAACACCTTCGCTGGAGCAATGGTTCCGGCCGCGGTTGTCAGCATTGGGAAAAACTTAGGCAAAGCCGCCGCCGCAATCAAAGTTGCCTTATATCCTGCCACCCCAGCTTGAGAAGACAGAGCATCCATACTCTGTGCCCGACTGCTACGGGGAATCATCTCCATGCTGAAGGCAGTTATTTTGCGTTCAGCCAAACTCTGAATTAGTTCAGGCGTTCCCAGGGGGTTAAGAAAGCTAATGAGAATAGCCCCTTCTTTCAGAAAATTAATCTCAGGCTGCCCTTCTCTCTCCTGCGGAGGGCTAACCTTTAGCAGAATATCTGCCTCACCCCAGAGCCGAGCCGAATCGTGGATGATTTTCGCACCTGCCGCTTCATAATCATCGTCAGGGAAGTAAGCCCGCTCTCCCGCCCCAGTTTCTACCAAGACCTCAAGTCCCTGCTTGACCAACCGAGCAACCGTATCAGGAATCACCGCAACCCGACGCTCCCCAACCTCAATTTCTTTAGCGATAGCTATTTTCATGAACTCTCCTTGGTGTCCTTGAATTCAAGTCAACAAAAGTTGTTAACTCTGTTATTTGCAATGCCTTGAGCTGTTAGATGCATTGCACTGAGCAGCAGAGCCTGATTGTCTTCGCTACAGAAGCACGAGCTATTTCAATGGCTCCAAGGTCATTGCTTCTAGTAGAAAATTTATGTCTTCGTGCCGATAGAGGGTAGGGCTAGACTTAACCCCTGAAGTCTTTCCACTGTCTCATCTACTCATTTACAAAATCTCGAACAGCTCAATTGTGGCTATTGTTTGGTTCTTTTCTGGCTATCGAAGCCTTCCATTTGAAAAAGACATGGCCCTGAATCACGCCAGAGACTGACTCGTTCGCTTCTCTACATTTCGTTTTTGACTCTGTACACTCGTTCGCCTTACTTGCTCTAACCTGATCTAGTAGTCAATCTAGCAAGTCAGTTAATACTCCGGTGAATATAAATCGAGAACTTTAATTCATGAGAATCCAAATTCATGAGAATCCAAGTAGATCCTGAAGCCAACGCACATTACCTCTACCGTGTACAGATCGTTATGCATCTTAGGTCAAATTTTTGGAGCCAATCTATATCTTTAACTTGTCTTATAGATCCTATAGATTAGATCATATAGCGATCCTAGATGATTCGTGAAAGCGCTCGGAGGGCGGGCTCTTTCACGAATCATCTCTTTCACAAATCAAAGAGGATTGCTATAGATCCCGTAAAATTGGTTGGAAAGAATTGAATTTCTTTGACCATTCCAGCACCACTTCTTTTAGATAAAATTTGGGTATAAATATTCATGACTAGCTACATTTCTTTATGATTTGAAGCGATCGCCCTCAGCACAAAGTCCAACGCTAGTTTTCAGCTTAGTCTTTTTTGCTCAGTCAAAGCTTCAGCAGATATCAGCACGGCACTTTTTACACCGGATTGCGTCGATTAGCTGGGGAATCATTCAATTACCCACCAATCCTGCTAGAGTCAAGATTGGTGAAATTCTGTGATCATTGTCAAATACTTAGTATCCAGGTACCAGGTTCATGTCTTCTAAAGGCTCATCCATCCGTCGTCTACTCTCAGTTTTTGCAGCTACAGGTTGCCTGCTAACCGGGTTTTCTGCTGTTAGTCTGGCTCAGGGTTTACCGGGGCTGACCATCTTCAGTGGAGTTGACCGGGAGTATCAGCTAGGCTACCGCCTTGACTATGACGGCATTCCTAACCGCTTCGATCGCTACCGTTTGCGGGTTCCGGCTGACAAGATGGAGCTAGCGGTAGCTCAGTTTGCCATCACCTACCCCGACACCTACGAGGGCACCTTTGACCCAGATGAAATTGAAATTCGCATTGATGGCGAAAGCATTCCTCTGAGTGAAGTTAGCTGGGATGAGGAAAATCGTGTCATTGAGATTTACCCAGAAGAACCCGTTCCCGCCCGAACCCGCGTTGAACTAGTCTTTTCTGATGTCCGCAATCCAAGATTTTCTGGCACCCACTATTTCAACTGCCTGGTTCGCTCTCCCGGTGATTTGCCTCTGCTGCGCTATGTTGGCACCTGGATTGTAACCATCGGTCGGTGATTTATTCCCGGTGTCGTCCCTTAAATCAGGGAATTAGCGGTTTCTAATTCATCCCAGTCTCAAAGAGTTCCCACAGTTGCCTGAAGTGATATGATGGTGGACTGTGGGTTTTTGAATGTGAAGAAATTCGGAGTATTCTATGACTAAGCGCACCTTGGGCGGCACTAGCCGTAAGCGAAAAAGAACTTCTGGCTTCAGAGCCAGAATGCGAACTCAAACTGGGCGGCGCGTGATCAAAGCAAGGCGGCGCAAAGGTCGCCTGCGGCTCTCGGTTAGCTAAGGGCTGCACAATCTAGCTAGTTTAGCGAAAGCAAGCGCATCGTAAACTTAGCGAAAGTAAGCGCGTTGTAAAACAGCTTGAGTGGTGTGAGCGTGGCTTTGCCTAAGGTTCATCGACTTCGACATCGCAGAGACTTTAGTGCGGTTTACCGATTGGGTCGGCGGCATTCTACTCTTCACCTCACCCTGGTAGCGCTAAAGCTGCGATCGCCCAAAGCAGCTTGCGAAGACCAAACCATTCCGATGTCTGAGAAATTGCTGTCTGAGGAAGTGTTCTTCACCCAAATTGGCATTTCGATCAGTCAAAAGGTAAGCAAGCGGGCAGTTGTCCGCAATCGCATTAAGCGACAAATTCGGTCTGCGATGCAGCAGCTTTTGCCTCAGATCCCTCCAGGTTGGAAAATCGTGATTGTCGTCAAACCGACTGCGACTCAGTGCGATTATGAGCAATTTCTGCAAGAATTGAAGCAGTTATTAAAAAAGTCCGAGGTTGTGAATGGGTATTAAGGAAGAGGTATTTTTCGAGGGTGGCCCCCACATCGGAGATTTAATTTTTAATTTGCTTCTTGGCTTAACCGTAATTTGCCTGCCACTAACAGTGGGGGCAATTGTTCGTGCCCTGTGGCTGCGCTATCGAATTACAAGCCGCCGAATTTCAGTAATAGGTGGCTGGTTAGGGCGCGATCGCTCTGATGTCATCTATTCCGAAGTTGCTAAAGTTGTTACTGTTCCTCGTGGTTTAGGTGCCTGGGGAGATATGGTAGTCACACTTAAAGACGGTAGCCGCTTAGAACTTAGAGCCATACCTCGATTTCGTGAGGTTTACGACTACATCAATCAGCATCTATCGGCTAAAGCCCAGCAGTCCAGCGGTTCGGTAGGTCAGTGAGGCAAGGAATTGCGGCAAGAAGGGTGGGTTACACTTCTCTTTTGAGATTTAGCACATTTGTTTAGTATGCCGATAGACTTACAGGCTGATCGATAATCAGATAGATTAGACTCAAATTAACTCAGAGTACGTAGGTTGACATAGAGCACATGGATTTTGGTGTCGGGTTTCTTTCCAACAATGTGATGCTGCCAATCCTGGATTTCTTCTACGGGATTGTGCCAAGCTATGGTCTAGCCATCGT
>JAAUQZ010000024.1 GCA_012033355.1 Leptolyngbyaceae cyanobacterium RM1_406_9
CAGGAGCGATTTGACAATCGTGGAAAATGAAGATACCATCAAAAGCTATTCTTTAATTCATTGGGGACAGAATATCGTATTTTGTCCCCTTTTTTTCGCTATTGAGCTATCTTTCAACACTTCTGCTTGCAACACCCAGCAAACTGAACTCAAACAGTTCTCACAATCTGAGATGGATAAACATAATTCATTCATCTGATTTGGTAGCTTATCCTCTTCACGCTGCAATAAAGGGAGAAATTGGCTCTAACCTATTTTTCTGCGACCAGTATGTTTGGGAATATGCGAATCCAACTGAGAAAATGTTTCTCTATCTAGATCAGACAGATCTAGCAATGGTTATTGCAGCAGAAGATGCTCATTCAGCCTACTTTTACGACAATAGAGATGGTGCTATTACAGCCAAAATTCTTACGCAAAATTTATTAGGTGAAATCACAGAGCTGCAAGAGAGATGTGTTCATCCAAGATAAATTCCTACACCTTTAATTAAGATAGTTCTACTTCTACATTTGAACGTTGTAGAGCTTATAGCTACAATGAGCGTGTCTGAAGCTAGAATTTGAAAGTAAAAGCAGGTATGTGGGGAACTGCCAATTTATGGATTACCACGACATCATCACAATCGAACCTGGTAAACGCAGCGGCAAGCCTTGTATCCGAGGAATGCGGATCACGGTATCTGATATTTTGGAATATCTAGCAGGTGGTATGACAGAAGCAGAAATCCTGGAGGATTTTTCTGAACTAACTTCTGAAGACATTAAAGCCTGTCTCGCCTTCGCTGCTGATCGAGAGAGGAAATTATTTGTGGCATCTCTGTGAAACTGTTACTAGACGAAAACCTCTCAGATCGAATTATCCAAAGAATTATCGACTTGTATCCTGATTCTGAACACGTCAAAACTTTAATGTTGACGAATACGGAGGATGCGGTAATTTGGGAATATGCAAAGGCAAATAATTTTGTGATTGTTTCTAAAGATTTTGACTTTTACCAACGCAGTTTGCTTTATGGTCATCCACCCAAGTTCGTTTACCTTCGCGTTGGCAACAGCCCAACATCCAGGATCGTTCAAATTTTGAGAGATGGTTTTGACCTTATTACTCAATTCGATAATTCTGAAACAGAAAGCATTCTAGTGCTCTAGCAATCCTATTGAAATAACAAAATCGAACTATTAAAATCCCCGATTTCTTCAAGAAGTCGGGGATTTCTCATTCTCAGCCTATCAACGATGGCTATGTGTATTTGCAGTCGGCTAGAGGCTACTGAACCGGACTCAGCACTTTTTCTTCAACAGCGCCTTGACTAGCTTCTGGGCTGTCTGCCTCGGAGGGTGGCACAACTTGCCAGAACTTAGGCAGAAACTCAGACCAGTTGTTGAGGATTTGGGCTGCTTTTTGGCTACCGGTGCGATCGCCATGCGCTGCAATCAAGTCCTTTAACTGCTGTTCTCCAGCTGGGGTTTGCACCCGCTGGAGCTTGACGATTTCGGGGTTGACTTTTTCGGGGAAGCTGCCGTCTTCATCCAGGAAGTAAGCCAAGCCGCCTGTCATGCCTGCGCCGACGTTGCGACCGACGCGACCTAAAACGACGATTGTTCCGCCCGTCATGTACTCGCAGCAGTGATCTCCGGCTCCTTCGATCACCGCTTGCCCTTTGGAGTTTCGCACGGCGAAGCGTTCGCCCGCTTGACCATTGGCAAATAGCGTACCGCCCGTTGCGCCATACAAACAGGTGTTGCCGACGATCACGTTTTCAGAAGGGGCGTAGGTTGCAGCGGCAGGGGGCTTGATGATGATTTCGCCGCCGTGCATTCCTTTGCCAACGTAGTCGTTGGCTTCGCCTTCCAGGTAGAGGCTCATTCCGGGTAGGTTAAAGGCTCCAAAGCTTTGACCGACGCTGCCTGTGAAGTTGAGGGTAATTTGTCCTTCAAAGCCAGTGTCGCCATACTTTTGGGCGATCGCCCCTGCCAACCGTGCGCCAACGGTGCGATCGGTATTGACCACATCAATGCTCTGGCTGACGCTGCCCTGATCTCGAATTGCCGCTTGAATTGCCGGATCGCTTAGCAACTGATCGTCCAAAACGGCTCCGTTGCTGTGGGTTTCCCCATGCTCCAGCCAGGAGCGATCGCTGCGAGTATCGGGTAGCTGGGTGAGACAGTCCAGGTTAAGGGACTGAGTTTTGGTGATTTTCACGCCTTCCCGCACTTTTAGCAGGTCAGCCCGACCGATGACATCCTTGAGCGAACGGTAGCCCAGTCTTGCCAGAAGCGATCGCACTTCCTCAGCAATAAAGTAGAAGAAGTTCACCACGTGTTCTGGAACGCCTGTGAACCGCTGGCGCAGTTTTTCCTGCTGGGTTGCCACGCCGACCGGACAGTTGTTGGTATGGCAGATTCGCGCCATGATACAGCCTTCCGCAATCATCGCAACGGAGCCAAAGCCGTACTCCTCTGCCCCCATCAGAGCCGCCATGACCACATCCCAGCCCGTTTTGAAGCCGCCGTCTGCTCTGAGGAGGACGCGATCGCGCAACTGATTTTCCATCAGCACCCGATGCACTTCCGTCACGCCCAATTCCCAGGGAACGCCCGCGTGCTTGATCGAGCTAAGCGGCGAAGCACCCGTGCCACCATCATGACCGGAAATCTGAATTACGTCTGCATTTGCCTTCGCTACGCCAGCCGCAACCGTGCCAATGCCCACTTCGGCGACCAGCTTCACTGAGACTTTTGCTTCAGGATTGATCTGGTGCAGGTCAAAGATCAGTTGAGCCAGGTCTTCGATCGAGTAAATGTCGTGGTGAGGCGGTGGGGAGATGAGCGGTACTCCAGGCTTAGAGCGGCGCAGCATGGCAATGTAAGGGCTGACTTTCTTACCAGGAAGCTGTCCGCCTTCACCGGGCTTTGCCCCCTGAGCAATTTTGATTTCAAGCTGTTTGGCACTGACCAGATATTCGGGCGTAACGCCAAATCGACCCGACGCAATTTGCTTAATCGCGGAACTGGCGGTGTCGCCGTTTCGCAAGCCTTTCAGGTGAGGCAAAAGCTGAGATAGCCCCTTCTCATCCACATCGTTCAGCACCTTAAAGCGAACCGGATCTTCGCCGCCTTCACCAGAGTTAGACTTGCCGCCAATGCGGTTCATGGCGATCGCCAATGTCTCATGCGCCTCGCGTGACAGCGAACCCAATGACATTGCTCCTGTGCAGAAGCGCTTGACAATGATTTCGACCGATTCCACTTCTTCTACGGGAATGGCGGGCGATCGCCCTGAAAATCGAGCAAATCACGCAAAGCCGTCAGCGGTCGATGCTCCAGATGTTTTTGATAGACCTCGTAATGGTCATAGCTCTTAGCCCCTACCGCTTTATGCAGCGCCTTTGCCATTTCGGGGCTATTCATGTGATATTCGCCCCCTCGCCTGTAGTTAAAGAAGCCAAAGTTTTCTAGCTTCTTCAGCGTCAGCTCTGGGAATGCCCGCTGATGGAAGGTGACAACTTCCTGCGCCAGATCAGCCACACTGATCCCACCCAAACGCGAAGCCGTTCCGGTAAAGCCGAGGTGCAGCAGATCCGATCCAATTCCAATGGCTTCAAAGATCTGCCCTCCCTGATAGCTAGACAGCAGCGAAATTCCCATCTTGGAAAGGATTTTGAGTAAGCCTCCCTTGATCGCTTTGCGATAGTTGTTTTGAGCGGTGCGGATGTCAATTGCCTCAAGCGTACCCCGCTCCATAAAGCTCTGGGTTTTGGGATCAGACCACCAGTGACGCACCGTTTCCCAAGCCAGATAAGGACAAACAGCACTTGCGCCGTAGCCAATCAAGCAAGCGAAATGATGGGTACTCCAGCACTGAGCCGTGTCGATAACAATCGAAGCCTTCATCCGTAGCCCTTGCCGGATCAGGTGATGGTGAACTGCACCCACAGCCAGCAGCGGGGGAATGTAGCTTTGTTCTGCATCTAGGCTACCTGCTTCACCGGAGGGCATGAGGCGATCGCTCAAAATCAAAATTTTCTCACCCGCCCGAACCGCCGCCGTTGCCTGCTGACACAGCGCTGTCACCGCTCGCTGCAAGCCTTCTGGCCCAGCCGAAATCGCAAACAGAGTCGATAAATTGGCGGTGCCAAAGTCAGACTGGCGAATTTGCTCCAGTTCAGCGTCATTCAAAACGGGAGACTTGAGCTTCAGCAGTCGTGCATATTCTGGCTTTTCTTCCAGGAAATTGCCCCGTTCGCCCAGTTGAGAGGCCAGAGACATCACCAGGCTTTCCCGCAGCGGGTCGATCGGCGGATTTGTCACCTGAGCAAATCGCTGCTTGAAATAGTCATAAAGCAGACGCGGCTTGGCTGACAAAACTGCCAGGGGAACGTCATCGCCCATGCAAAACGTGGGTTCCTTACCCTGAGAAGCCATCGCCTCGACGATCATCTCAACATCTTCGCTGGTGTAGCCAAAGGCGGTTTGATGACGCAAAAGGCTCTGTGTATCCAGGGAGCTAGATTCAGCAAAAGTCTGAGGCTCCAGTTCATAGCGCTGCTGCAACCACTCGCCGTAGGGCTGCTGGCTGGCAACCCGCTGCTTGATCTGCCAGTTTTTCAGAATTTCTTGGCTTCTGAAATCGACAGCGATCGCCTCTCCTGGCCCCAGCCGTCCTTTCTCTACAATCTCCGATTCAGGCAGGTCAACGACTCCAGCTTCCGAGGCAACCACCACAAAGCCGTCACGGGTAATGCTGTAGCGTGCAGGACGCAGCCCGTTGCGGTCTAGCGTTGCCCCAACTCGCTTGCCATCACTAAAGATCAGCAGTGCTGGACCATCCCAGGGTTCTTGAATGCCGCTGTAATACTCATAAAAATCAGTAATTTCTGGATAGTTTGCTAACTCTGGCTGGTTCTGGTAAGCCTCTGGCACCATGATCATCAGCGCTTCCAGGGGACTGCGCCCTGAATGCACCAATAGCTCCATCACGTTGTCGAGGTTGGCAGAATCGCTGTTCTCAGCATTGACAATGGGTTTGAGTGCTTCCAGGCGATCGCCCCAGTAAGGATGCTCCAAATCCGCTTCCCGCGCCACCATCCAGTTGATGTTGCCCAGCAGCGTGTTGATTTCGCCATTGTGACCCAGCAACCGCATCGGTTGAGCCAGCGGCCAGCGAGGCATTGTGTTCGTGCTAAAGCGGCGATGATAGACTGCAAAGGCACTTTGATAAGCCGGATTTTGCAGGTCGGTGTAGAATTCACCCAGCACCGCAGAGCGCACCATGCCCTTGTAGACAATCGTGCGATGAGAGAAGGAGCAAATGTAGAATTCCTGCAAGCCCTCTGCATCTTCTGAGCTAGCAGGTGCAGCCGTTGCGACTGCCTGCTCAATCTGCTTGCGGACTAAATAAAGCTGCCGCTCTAGCGCATCGCCCGTCTCGTTAGACTGCACCAAAAGCTGTTCAATCTGAGGCTGATTTTCTCGTGCTTGAGTTCCTAATAGTTCGGGAAGGACAGGCACTTTTCGCCAGCCCAAAACCTTTAGACCAGACTCATGCAGAATTTTTTCGGAAAGTTGACGGGCGATCGCCGCTGCCGTCTCAGCCTGCGGCAAAAACACCATTCCCACGCCGAGATTCTCAGCCGGGACAGCCCCAATTTTGTTTTCCTGCAACCAATCGCGCAACAACCCCAGCGGGATAGCCGTCATGACTCCAGCACCATCACCCGAATCCTGATCCGCGCTACAAGCTCCTCGGTGTTCCAGACAAGTCAGAGCAGACAGCGCCTTAGCAACCAGAGCGTGGCTTGCTCGCCCATACTGGTCAGCAATAAAACCAACTCCGCAGGCATCCCTTTCCTCGACCAACCACCGCTGCCCTGGAAAACCTGCCGCCAATTCGTGATTTGTCTGTCTTCGATTCACACTCGTGCTACCCATAGAACAATCCGTCTCGCTTGTAATCGCTGAAAAATCATTTGGATGACAAAACCGTCAAATATCTAATGAATGACAACCCTTAAAAGAATCCTGTAAGCCCGTAGAGGACAATAACTGAGGAGACGAGAAAGTGCCCGAAGCAAAGCTCCTGACACTTTCAAGGCTCAAGCAGCCGTAATGCCGTTTAAGGTTAAAAAACCTCAGTGCCCTAGCGTGGATTGCAAAGCTGCTCTCTACCGCTATCTATAAAAAGTCCAAATTGGATGGCACCGAATAGATCATGGATTTTATAGAGGATATCGAGCCTTGGCAATCCCTAACTGTGTTTGGAGCGACGCAGATGCTCAAATTTCGCTCACCAGCGGCTTAATTTCCCAAGCTCAATCGCATCCTCAGTTTCAATCAAAGCTTTAAACCTGCTCAGGAAGCTGATTGCACTCGTAACATTAAACTGAAAACTGAATCTAATCGAAAATCGGCTGTCTTAATTTCTATTATGAGGCTAAAACTTTAAATCTACGGGATTATTTTGTCTGGAATGACTAACTAGATGGACGCAAGTAAAGCTACAGCTTTAAGACCCATGTACTGAATGCAGGAATTCAAGCTGCTACCATTGCTAAACCGATGCTCAAAACCCACAGACACCTCACTCTTCAATGCATAGCAGTGATGCTGCACCAGCAGGCTGAGCGGAAAGGAATAGGTGAAAGCGATGCATTTCTTGCATAATTAAAAGCCAAAACAGAAAATTTTGTATCGCTTTTTACAGAATTTTTGGCAAAGAGTATAGCCTGCATTTTTTTATGAATAGAAGTTGGCGATCGCCATGCTACAAGGCACATCTTTTGGTCAATGGAACTACTTACAGTACATGATGTGCAACTCTCTCAAGCCTCCTGTAGGATGGGCATCTTGCCCGTCCGAATTAAGCAGGCAAGATGCCTACTCCACAAGAAACCAAGGTTTCCAAAACTTTAACCTCGTTACCAAGCTCCAGCTTGGTAATGACGGACAGGAAGCTCCTGCTTCCTGTACTAGCGCGTAGGATGGGCAAAGCAGAGCGTGCCCATCAAAATGCAATTATTGAAGAGATGGCGATCGCTTCTAAACACCCTCTTACAGCGGTTTTTTCTCGTTCCTGGCTTTTAGCCAGGAATGCAGATCTAGAGGCTCTGCCTTATTCTGCCTCAGCGGACCACTTCCCTCGCCAAAATTTGCCCTTTGAGGGATGCGACTTTTAACAATTGTGAATAGCTGTCGGCAAGTCCGGGTTGCCTGGGGGATTCTGGAAACACAAACCTGCAAATTCCCATTAAAGGTTTGCTCGATTCACAGCCTCCTCTCAGCTGCTCTGTGTTTCCAGCAGCCAACTGGCAGTTCGCTTTCACTTGTCCATCGGAGTAATGCCCCCTTGCTCCCGCTTCGTCATGCTGAGCAACGTGAATCAAACCAAGCAATGCCTCCTCAAAGGCTCAATCCTGCAATCCCTCTCCCAATCCCTCTCAAAAGGCTCTTCGTCTCTGCTGATTTTCCCCCTGCTGGCTGCTACTTTCTACGCGCCTAATCTCCAGGGAAACGAAGCGCTCCTATCCCTCCAGTCTTTGCAAAGCGCTAGTTTTCAGCTCCAGATGCCCGTCGTTCAGGCATCGCCAGACGTTTTACCAGTCAGCGAAGAAGCCCCTGGTCAGGGCGCTGTGCCACCTGCTCAGGCTCCTGTAGAAGTGGTTCCTCAAAACTTCTGGACCCCGACTCTAATCAAGATTTCTCAAGCCATCCCCGTCACGGAAGGCACTCAGGTTGTAATCAACGGTCGCACTTTGAATGCTGCCTGGAGCCAGCGCCAGCAGCGCATCGGTCTTGCTGACACTGGGTTGAGGCAAACCGTTGGGGTTGATCTACTCAGCACTGAAAGTGCCGCCAGACAGCCCGTACAGTGGTTTTCTGATGCGGGTACAAATGCTTTAGTTTTAGGAACCTGGCTAACCAGCCGCTATCGCTATTTGGATATCACTGAACTGGCTCAGCAGGCAAACTGGCAGATGCAGGTCAGTGGCAATGTGCTGCGGATTTCTACGCCAGCGTCTAGGGTGATGGCGGTTCGGCAGGGGCGGCAGAGTTGGGGCGATCGCATCGTCGTTGATCTCGATCGCTCAGCTCCCTGGCAAATCACGGAGCAGTCAGGAGAAGTAGTCGTCAACATCAATGCCCAGGCTGATCCCGCCCTGATTCGCAATTTTCAGGCAGGACCAGGCAATCGGCTGACTTCGATTAATGTTCAGGCAAGTGGCAATCAGACGGTGATTCGGGTTGGCATCCCAGCGGGGCTGCGTCCTCGCGTTTGGTCTTTGCCCAACCCCAACCGTCTAATCCTCGACATTGGAGCAGATCCCGCCGTGCAGCGCAATATCGTTTGGGCACCCGGCATCCGCTGGCAAGAGCAAGTTGTGAATACGGGAAGTGCCCAGTTCCCAGTGATTGCCCTAGTCGTTGATCCCCGTCAGTCAGGGTTGGCAGTTAGACCGATTTGGACGAATCCTTCTAGCGCCATTGGGACTACGCCACTGACCACGATGGCTCAAAGCTGGCAGGCGATCGCCGCTATCAATGGCGGTTTCTTTAATCGCAACAATCAGCTACCGCTGGGCGCAATTCGCCGAGATAACCGCTGGATCTCAGGACCAATCTTGAACCGAGGGGCGATCGCCTGGAACGAAGCCGGAGAAGTGGCGATCGGTCGTCTGGGACTGCAAGAAGCAGTATCAACTCCCGCAGGACAACGATTTGCAGTTCTTTCGCTCAACAGCGGCTACGTTCAGGCAGGGGTTGCCCGTTACACAAATGACTGGGGATCAACCTACACCTCAATCATCGATAACGAAATTTTGGTGACAGTTCAAGACAATCGAGTGGTTAACCAGCAACCCGCCGGAGCCGCAGGGCAAACCTCTATTCCAATTCCTGCCAATGGTTATGTGCTAGTGGTCAGAGCCTACAGCGCCGCCGCAAACGCCCTCTCCCCAAACACCAATGTGCAGCTAGAAACGACCAGTAACCCAGCCGATTTTGGCCGATATACCCAAATCCTTGGGGCTGGGCCGCTGCTGCTGCAAAATCGTCAAGTCGTCCTCAACGCCCAGTCTGAGCAGTTTAACGAAGCCTTTGCTAGACAAGCCGCCGCCCGCAGTGCGATCGGCAAAACTGCCGAAGGCAACCTGATTATGATTACCGTCCAAAACCGCATCGGTGGCGCTGGTCCCACTCTGGCAGAAACCGCCCAAATCATGCAGCGCTTAGGCGCAGTGGATGCCCTCAATTTGGACGGTGGCAGTTCTACAACGCTTTACCTCGGAGGGCAACTGCTTAATCGCGCTCCTAATACAGCAGCCCGCGTCCACAATGGCATCGGCGTATTTATCCAGCCTAGTCTTTAACGAGGGCTGCAACTAGACTCCTCCCATTGCCGAACTTCAGAATGAGTACTTGTACTTTTTCAACTTTAGGAGGAAATAAAGCTGATTTAAAGCTCATCCCATTGTGTAAAGAATCCATATAAATCAGCTCAATTTGTGGCTTAGCAGATGAAATCATCTGAAAGCTTTTGCTATGGTTAGTTTCGGTTGTTTGAATTGAGGGAATCATGCTTGAGTCGGGCATCGTTTTCCAGTCAAATCAACCCAAGCGAATGCCCGAAATAAACTCAATCTCACAGCAGTTCATAAGGAGAAAATGTCGTGGCTCAACCCCAAGAAGTTACTCAACCCGCCGCTCTAAACCTACCAACCCCCACGGCTCCAAAGGGAGTCGCTGCCACCGAACTGCGCCCCTGGGGTTCCTTCACCGTTCTGGAGGAAGGACGGGGCTACAAAATCAAGCGGATTGAAGTCAAGCCCGGTCATCGTCTTAGCCTGCAAATGCATCACCACCGCAGCGAACACTGGATCGTCGTCTCTGGCACAGCCAAAGTCACCTGTGACGATGAGGAAAAGCTGCTGTTTAGCAATCAATCAACCTACGTTCCCCCCTGCACTAGCCACCGCCTAGAAAATCCCGGTGTAATTTCTCTGGTTTTGATTGAAGTTCAAAACGGGGAATATCTAGGAGAAGACGACATTGTTCGTTTCCAAGACGACTACGCTCGCGCCAAAGCGTAGCTCCAGAGCTCATTCACCTGACGATCGCATTATTTGAAGCAAGGGTGGGTTTGACTAAAGCCCACCCTCTTTAGTTAGCCTCCGCATCCACATATCTTTAATCCTTAACGCTTGCGCTGGGTTAGCTGTAAGATTGTCCACAAAGCAATCTCTACTTCTGGCATCTATGATTCAACTGAGTCAAGCAGCGATCGTCGAAATCAATCGCCTCAAAGCTAAACAACGCAACCCTCAATCGTTATTTCGTCTAGAAATTCAACCTGGCGGCTGTTCTGACCTCCACTATGTTCTCAAATTTGACAGTAGCACTGAACTAACCGACCAAGTTTTAGAATGTAAAGGACTGTCCGTCGTAGTAGACTCACATAGTCTCAATTGCATCAGCGGCTTGACAGTAGACTACTCTGAAGATCTGATGGGCGGCGGATTTCGATTCCACAACCCTAACGCTACCCAAAACTGCGGGTGCGGTAATTCTTTCTCTACCCGGTAGCTGGGTACAATCCTCAAGGCGTATTCCGGCTTTGCTTCTTTTAATTTCACTTAACCAAATCCACCCTGAGATTTGGGAATCGAAACGTGCGCCAAACAAATTGACAAAAAATCGTTAGAATCGCTATAGTTATAGACTGTTGCAAAGCGCAAATCAGTTAAAAGACGAAACTTAAGTGTAAGTGTCATTCCATGCCCACTATCCAACAGCTTATTAGCGACGAACGCCAGAAGGCAAAGAAGAAGACAAAATCGCCAGCTTTGAAGAGCTGTCCTCAGCGTAGAGGCGTTTGCACGAGGGTTTACACAACTACCCCTAAGAAGCCAAACTCAGCACTTCGTAAGGTTGCGCGGGTGCGTTTGACCTCCGGGTTTGAGGTTACCGCATACATCCCAGGAATTGGTCACAACCTGCAAGAACACTCCGTCGTCATGATTAGGGGTGGTCGAGTTAAGGATCTACCAGGCGTTCGCTATCACATCATTCGTGGAACTCTGGATACTGCTGGAGTAAAGGATCGCAAGCAAGGGCGCTCAAAATACGGCGCTAAGCGTCCTAAGTCTTAGGTTGAATTCGCACGCAGCGCAAGGCATACCTATGATTGCGAATTATTTAGAGCTTCTCCTCTAGGCTATCCTTAAGGGCTGGTGCAACTCTCATCGCTGTTGATAGGCATTTGGCTGATCATAAGGATTTCATCTTTACTCTGCCCATCGCACTTGCATTCCAGTTTAGTTTTTTTCACAAGGCAACCCAACTTCTTAACTTAAGGCTTACTATGTCTCGTCGTACAGTTATTCAAAAACGTCCAATCCAACCCGACCCCGTTCACAACAGTCGTCTCGTTAGTATGATGGTACGGCGATTGATGAGGAGCGGAAAAAAATCTTTAGCATATCGTCTTATCTACGATGCGTTCAAGGTAATTGAGGAAAGGACTGGGTCTGACCCGTTAGAGACATTTGAGAGGGCTGTACGCAATGCTACCCCACTAGTGGAAGTCAAAGCGCGTCGGGTGGGTGGTGCGACCTATCAAGTGCCTATGGAGGTTCGTTCTGACCGAGGAATCGCGTTAGCTCTTCGATGGTTAACTCAGTACTCTCGTCAGCGTTCAGGACGGACTATGGCTAGTAAACTAGCAAACGAACTTATGGATGCAGCTAATGAGACGGGTAGCGCGATTCGGAAGCGTGAAGAAACTCATCGGATGGCTGAAGCAAACAAAGCGTTTGCCCATTACAGATACTAATTTTTTAGAAGGATCCCCTGTTAAGGATCAGAATGTATAGAATCTTGGCAGAAGTATCTGAAAGAGTTTTGCAGCAGGGAGTAAGGAGGTAGCTGTGGCACGTAATATCCCGCTGGAGCGGATACGCAACATCGGAATTGCCGCCCATATTGACGCTGGTAAAACGACAACGACGGAGAGGATTCTATTCTATTCTGGCGTTGTTCATAAAATTGGAGAAGTCCACGAGGGAACGGCTGTAACTGACTGGATGGCTCAAGAGCGGGAGCGGGGTATTACCATTACTGCTGCTGCTATCAGCACAAGTTGGAAGGATCACCGAATTAACATCATTGACACTCCGGGTCACGTAGATTTCACGATTGAAGTTGAGCGCTCCATGCGTGTCCTGGATGGCGTTATTGCGGTATTCTGCTCTGTTGGTGGTGTCCAGCCCCAGTCAGAAACGGTTTGGAGACAAGCCGATCGCTACAAGGTGCCCCGGATTGCGTTTGTCAACAAGATGGATCGGACGGGTGCGAACTTCTTCAAAGTGTACGAGCAGATTCGCGATCGCCTTCGTGCCAATGCTGTCCCCATTCAGATTCCAATCGGCAGTGAGGATAGCTTCCGAGGGGTTGTAGATCTGGTAGGTATGCGTGCCCGTATCTACAACAATGATTTGGGCACAGATATTGAGGATACGGAGGTTCCGGAGGATGTACTTGAGCTTGCGACAGAATATCGCACTAAGCTGATTGAATCGGTAGCTGAAACTGACGACGCTCTGACGGAAAAGTATTTGGAAGGTGAAGAACTGACCGAAGAGGAAATCCGCATCGCTTTACGAAGGGGGGCGATCGCTGGCACTATCGTTCCCATGCTGTGTGGCTCTGCCTTTAAAAACAAGGGCGTTCAGCTACTCCTAGATGCAGTAGTTGCTTATCTACCTGCTCCAACGGAGGTTCCACCCATTCAGGGTACTCTGCCCGATGGCAGCACCGCTATTCGTCATGCAGATGATAGTGAGCCACTTTCTGCCTTAGCATTCAAGATCATGGCAGACCCCTATGGTCGCCTGACTTTTATTCGAGTCTATTCTGGCATTCTCAGCAAAGGGAGCTATGTTTATAACTCGACGAAGGGTAAAAAGGAGCGTATTTCTCGCCTAATCGTACTTAAAGCGGATGAGCGAACCGAGGTAGACGAGCTTCGGGCAGGAGATTTAGGTGCTGCGCTGGGACTAAAAGATACATTCACAGGTGATACCATTTGCACCGATGATTCCCCAATCATCTTAGAATCCTTATTCATTCCTGAACCTGTAATTTCGGTTGCGGTTGAGCCTAAGACAAAGCAGGATATGGAGAAGCTTTCAAAAGCGCTTCAGTCTCTCTCCGAGGAAGACCCAACTTTTCGGGTTAGCATTGATCAGGAAACAAACCAGACGGTAATTGCTGGAATGGGTGAACTCCACCTGGAAATTCTGGTAGACCGAATGCTGCGAGAGTTTAAGGTGGAAGCTAACATCGGTGCTCCGCAAGTCGCTTATCGTGAAACAGTGCGTAAAGCTGTCAAAGCTGAAGGCAAGTTTGTCCGTCAAAGCGGAGGAAAGGGGCAATACGGTCACGTCGTAATCGAGCTAGAACCTGGAGAACCGGGTATTGGTTTTGAGTTTGTTTCTAAAATTGTTGGCGGCAGTGTACCGAAGGAGTACATCAGCCCAGCAGAGCAAGGCATGAAAGAAGCCTGTGAGTCTGGTATTCTGGCTGGATATCCAGTGATTGACCTTAAAGCTACGCTGGTAGATGGGTCCTATCACGAAGTTGACTCTTCAGAGATGGCTTTCAAGATTGCTGGCTCAATGGCAATCAAGGAAGCCGTGATGAAAGCTTCACCCGTTCTACTGGAACCGATGATGAAAGTTGAAGTCGAGGTTCCCGAAGATTTTCTGGGGGATGTGATGGGTGACCTGAACTCCCGTAGAGGTCAGATCGAAGGGATGGGATCGGAAGAAGGAATTGCCAAAGTCACCGCTAAGGTGCCACTGGCAGAAATGTTCGGTTATGCTACTGATATCCGGTCTAAGACGCAGGGTCGGGGCATATTCTCGATGGAGTTTAGCCACTACGATGAGGTGCCTCGCAACGTGGCTGAAGCAATCATTGCTAAGAGTAAAGGGAACGCATAATCAGAAAGAGGAACACATAGATTCATGGCACGCGCAAAGTTTGAACGGACTAAACCCCACGTTAATATCGGTACCATTGGTCACGTTGATCATGGTAAAACTACTCTTACCGCTGCGATCACGATGACCCTGGCTGCTACAGGTGGTGCTAAGGCTAGAAAGTATGACGAGATCGATGCTGCTCCTGAAGAAAAAGCGAGAGGCATCACGATTAACACTGCTCACGTTGAGTACCAAACAGAAGAACGTCATTATGCTCATGTGGATTGCCCAGGGCACGCTGACTATGTGAAGAACATGATCACTGGGGCAGCACAGATGGATGGTGCAATCCTAGTTGTGTCTGCGGCTGATGGTCCTATGCCCCAGACTCGTGAACACATTCTGCTAGCAAAGCAGGTCGGTGTGCCCAACATCGTCGTCTTTCTAAATAAGCAAGACCAGGTTGATGACGAGGAATTGCTGGAATTAGTTGAGCTTGAGGTTCGTGAACTGCTCAGCACCTACGACTTCCCTGGTGATGATATTCCTATCGTTTCAGGTTCGGCTCTGCTGGCTCTGGAGGCTTTGCTTGCAAATCCAAAGATTGTTAAGGGAGAGAACGAGTGGGTAGATAAGATCTACGCGCTGATGGATGAGGTAGACGCTTATATCCCAACTCCTGAGCGTGATATTGATAAGCCCTTCCTCATGGCTGTAGAGGACGTTTTCTCAATTACGGGTCGTGGAACTGTTGCAACAGGGCGGATCGAGCGTGGCAAGATCAAGGTCGGCGAGACCGTCGAGCTAGTGGGTATTAGGAATACTCGCAGTACCACGGTTACAGGGGTTGAAATGTTCCAGAAGGTTCTGGAAGAAGGAATGGCTGGAGATAACGTCGGAGTTCTACTTCGTGGTATTCAGAAGGCCGACATCGAGCGGGGTATGGTACTTGCTAAGCCGGGTTCGATTACCCCTCATACTCAATTTGAGTCTGAGGTTTACATTCTGAAAAAGGAAGAAGGTGGTCGTCATACCCCATTCTTCCCTGGCTATCGCCCTCAGTTCTATGTTCGTACAACTGATGTGACTGGTACGATCAGTGCGTTCACCGCAGACGACGGTAGTGAAGCTGAGATGGTAATGCCTGGCGATCGCATCAAGATGACGGTCGAGCTAATCAACCCGGTTGCAATTGAGCAGGGAATGCGTTTTGCGATTCGGGAAGGTGGAAGAACCGTAGGTGCGGGTGTCGTATCTAAGATCATTAAGTAGCTCCAGCTACTGAACCTTTTCCGTCAGCAGCCAGCTTTTGGGTTTGGCTGCTGATAGTTTTTACCTTGCCAATTCATCCAATGGAGCTAGTCAAATTCTAGTTTGTTGAGATGAGCCCTAATTAACTGGACCTGGACAACTGAAGTAGAATCATGGCAACTATTCAACAGCAAAAAATTCGTATTCGCCTGAAGGCATTCGATCGCCGCCTTTTGGATACCTCCTGTGAGAAGATTGTTGACACTGCGAATCGGACGAACGCTACAGCAATTGGGCCGATTCCTCTCCCAACCAAGCGCCGGATCTATTGTGTATTGCGGTCGCCTCACGTAGACAAAGACTCTAGAGAGCATTTTGAAACACGCACTCATCGTCGCATCATCGATATTTATCAACCTTCTTCTAAAACAATCGATGCTCTCATGAAGCTGGATTTGCCTGCTGGCGTTGACATTGAAGTTAAGCTGTGAAGCTCCTCTCAGCGGCTAAAATTCTTCCTCACTAACAGAATCGGGAATGTGCCTCTAGCAGCATATCCCCGATTCCCCGAAATTCGTTATTCTCCGGAGCCAGCGATATCACAAGAGTGTGAGTTACTGCACATCAACCTGTAGCTCAGCCTTTGGTAATAGATTTACGGTTTTAGCCTTTTTACAGACTGGAAGGATGCGATAGACTATGTGAAGTAGTATTCTACTGTTCACACGCTTGACCTGTTTCCGAAAGCAGTTGATAAGGTCAACCCCTAATCGTATTAAATCCCTAATAGGGATTAGGATTTCAATGACATCTTCTTCATCAGTTGCTGTTCGAGAGCTTCCACTTTTTCCGCTGTCTGAAGTAGTACTATTTCCGGACAAGCCGCTTCCACTCCACATTTTTGAGTTTCGCTATCGGATTATGATGAACACCATACTGCAAAGCGATCGCCGCTTTGGGGTTTTAATGGTTGATCCGGTAGAAGGTAAAGTTGCGAAGGTTGGCTGCTGTGCAGAGATTGTTCATTTCCAGCGCCTTCCGGATGACCGCATGAAAATTATGACGATGGGGCAGCAGCGGTTTCGCATTCTTGAATATGTCCGTGAAAAGCCTTACTATGTCGGACTGGTCGAATGGATCGAAGACCAGCCAACCGATAAAGATCTAAAGACCTTATCAACTGAAGTTGATAAGCTCCTGCGAGACGTTGTTCATCTCTCTGCAAAGCTAACAGGGCAAGAGATTGAACTACCTGATGATGTTCCTGATCTGCCCATTGAGCTGTCCTACTGGGTTGCCAGCAACCTCTACGGTGTAGCGATGGAACAGCAAGCTCTTCTGGAAATGCAGGACACAGCGGCTCGTCTAGAGCGTGAAGCTGAAATTTTAACTTCTACTCGTAACCATTTGGCGGCTAGAACTGCTTTGAAAGATGCTTTGAAGTGAAGCAAGGCTAGCTTACTAGTCGCCTAAGCGGGGAGAATCGTGTAGCTGCCAAAGATTTTCAGGGTTTCTGCACAATCGCTAAGTTCTGTCAGAGCAGATTGCGTCGCTGGATCTTTTGCGTCGGCTTCAACGTCGATAAAGAAAAGGTATTCTCCAAGCGATCGCTTAGTAGGGCGAGATTCTATTCGACTCAAGTTGATGCCTCGTTCTGCAAAAGATTGAAGCGGTCTGACTAATGCTCCTGGTAGATTAGCGGAAAAGCTAAAGGCTAGCGAGGTGTGGCTGCCTCCTGGAGATGGCTGCAAACTCAATACCCAGAACCGGGTGCAGTTATCAGGGTAGTCATTGACCGGACAAGCCAAAATAGGCAACTTGTGGAGCTGAGCAGCCCGCTTAGACGAGATTGCTCCAATCGTAGGGTCTTGCTCAAGATATTGCAGAGCCTCTGTCGTAGAGTTTGTGGGAATAAGTTGTACATTGGGCAAAGCCTTTTCCAGCCAGCCTTGACACTGGGCTAGAGCTTGGGGATGAGAATAAATAGTTTGAATTTGCTCTAAAATTGGACTATGGGACATGAGAGCATGAAAGATAGGTAGCACCAGAGCCTTCTGAATCCGCAGGGTGTCAAGCTGCCAAAGGGTATCTAGGGTGACTGTCACACTGCCTTCAATTGAGTTTTCGACCGGAGCTACTACAAAATCGGTCTCTCCAGATGCCGCTGCCCTCAGCGTTTGGGTAATGCTGGGATAGGGACAGAGTAAAGATTCTTCCTTAGTTACTTCTAGCAACCACTTACCCCAAGTCAGGGCTGCTGCTTCAGCGTAGGTTCCTGGAGATCCGAGATAGGCAATCGATCGCGCCATAGCTGATAAATAAATATTGGAGAGCAACTCTTTGAAAATAGAAGTGAAATAATTAAAACTTTCTATTAAGGACAATCAGGTCTAAGCTATTAAAACACCTATACTTCGTAAGATTAAGGTTGTTTTCTGGGAAAGTATGTAAAATTTAGTTAACGCGTAGGGAAGCATTCAACCATTCTTTAATCGTCTTATGCCTATCCGATTTAACGCCTCCCAGTCCGTTGAAATTGCTATAGCGGATCAGCCCATCCCAATTCAGCACTATTTGCGTCAGCCCCAGCGTTTAGTCAAGGCGCTGGTCGATCCAAATCGAATCGAGCAGTTGAGTTCAGAAAACTTTCGCTTGAAGATGCGTCCTCTGAACTTTATGATGCTTAAGGTTCAACCCACCGTTGACATGAGAATCTGGGCAGAGCCAAATGGCATGATTCGGGTGGAGTCACTGGCTTGCGAAATTCGAGGGGTGGAGTACATAAACCAGAGATTTGACCTTAATCTTGCTGGGCAGTTGACCCCGCAGTTAAAGGACAACACAACCTACCTTGTGGGTAGAGCAGATCTAGAGGTACTGGTTGAGTTGCCGCCGCCCTTGCTGTTTACGCCAAAGCCGCTGCTAGAAGCAACAGGCAATGGTTTGCTGCGGAGTGTTTTGCTCACTATCAAGCAACGGCTACTGCACCAGCTTTTGTCCGATTACCGCACTTGGGCTGTTGCTCAGAAGGAAGAGGTCGTACCAGGAAGGCGATCGCTCCTATCTCCTAATACACCTATTGCTTAGCTGCTCAGCACATTTCCAAAGTGCATTTCTGAGTTATTGCAATAGCTTTACAGGGGCTAAACGACAAACGATGCTGTCGGCTAGCTCCTAGCTGTTTTAGACCTAACTTATGCTTGGCAGTGCCGTACCCCTTATTTGTTGCCAGATCGTATCCTGGATATTTAGCAGCAAGTCTAACGATCAGCGCATCTCGCCAAACTTTTGCAAGAATACTAGCAGCGGCGATCGCCGCCGATTGCTGATCACCCTTCACTAGAGTTTGATGAGGCATCGGCAAACCCTGGACCCTTTGATTACCGTCTATTAGACAAAAATTGGGTTGGGGGTTCAGTCGCAGAATGGCGCGGCGCATAGACAGCAACGACGCTTGCAGAATGTTTAGCCGATCGATTTCTTGAACTGAGGCAATACCGATTTGGTAGTCCGTCGCTAAAATTTTGATCTGCTTAGCAAGCAGCTCTCTCTGCGAAGGAGGAAGCTGCTTGCTGTCTGCTAGACCTGCATTGAGTAAATCAGCCTCAGCCCAGTGTGACAAGATGACTGCGGCTGAAACGACCGGACCAAACAAAGCTCCTCGACCTACTTCATCAACTCCAGCAACAAGCTGAAAATTGTTAGATGCCTCAGGTAGCTTCAAATGGTTCAACCGCAATTGAGTCATAGCTAACTATCAACCACTGCATTCGCAGCATTTTCTGACTCAACAGCCGAGGAACGGCGGCGACGGCGGCGAGACGAGCCATTTCCATCCGCAGCATCGGTACTAACCTCAGGAACCGTCATCTCAAGTGACGGCTCTGGTTCCAATGAAGTCGAACCTACATTTGCTTCATCATTAGCAGAAAAGCTCGATCGAGACGGAGGAGCTTCCTCTGCTTCAGACTGCATAAATGCGTCAGGTGGAAAGATTGTTGTTACCGTTGCTCCGTTGTTAACGCGGGAACTCTCCCCGGGCAATGTAACCGTAACGACAGCAGACTTCGGATCTTTCACTTCCTCAGTTGCTAGCACTAGAGGCGAAACGCCCATCAAGGCGTAGACATCTTGTTCTTCGAGCGTCATTTCAACTTGAATAACCTGAGGAGGTTCAGCAGCAGGCTTGTCTCGTCGATTGGATGAGCGACTTCGATCAGGCTTTTCGCTTCGATTCTCCTTAGGAATTAAGGTAGGCAGTACCGTCTCTTCGGCTACAGGTAGTTCAGACTCAGTGTCAGGTTCTGCTCGAACAGAGCCACCCACTCTCGCAACTGGTTCTCCAACTCGAATCCGACTGCGGCGACGGCGACGGTTATTAGCTCCACCCCGCTCCTGGTAGCTAGGATGGTTGGTTAGGTCTAGCTCCTGCAAATCTTGAGACGGATCTGCGTCAAACTCATCTTTTTGACCGTCCCAGTTCTCCCGTAGCTGCGGTGTGCGGTTCTCAGGCGCAGCATATTCACGAGTTGGCTCAACAAACTCTTGAAGCTGACGCTCTGATTCACCTGGAAGATGAACTAGATGACCCAATCCACCGCAGGTTGGGCAGGTTCGCCCAAACAGTTCGTAAATGTTTTGCCCCTGACGTTTGCGGGTTAACTCGACTAGACCTAGCTCAGAAAGTTGAGCGATTTGAGGTCTGGCTTTATCTGCTCTCAGAGCCTTGTTGAACTGCTCCAAAACTTGCAGTTGGTCGCGACGGGAATCCATGTCAATAAAATCGACAATGATGACTCCAGCAATATTGCGAAGGCGCAGTTGTCGCGCAATTTCAACGGCGGCTTCAGAATTTGTCCACAAAACCGTTTCACGCGCCGTTGCCGATCGGGTAAAAGAGCCAGAGTTCACATCAATGACGGTCAATGCCTCTGTCCGTTCAATGATGATATAGCCACCGGAGGGCAGATCGACTCTGGGTTTAAGCGCTTCCCGAATCGCTGCGTTGACGCGGAAATATTCCAGAATTGAAGCGCGATCGCGGTGATGATCTACTAGTACGCCCTGAGGTGCCCTACCGCCACTCCAGCTAACTAAGTGCTGCTTGACCCGCTTCATTCCAGTGTGAGAATCAACCACAATCCGATTCACATCAGCGCTGTAAACATCCCTTAGAACCCGCTGAATAAAATCGTCATCGCGATTTAACAGGCTGGGTGGGCGGGTTGTCACCGCTTCTTGCTGAATATTCTCCCATTGCTTTTGCAGAGCTTCTAAGTCTTCAATGATGGCTTCTTCTGCTACACCCTCAGCTTCAGTACGAACGAGTAACCCCATACCAGCGGGTTTGATCAGGACTGCTAACGCTCGCAAGCGGTTGCGCTCATTCTCGTTACGAATGCGGCGCGACAGATTAACGCCTCGACCAAACGGCATGAGTACGAGATAACGTCCTGGAAGACTAATGTTTCCAGTCAAGCGAGGGCCCTTGTTACCCGTCGGCTCCTTCATGACCTGCACCAACACCTTTTGCTGGGGTGCCAACAGTTCAGTAATGGAACCAGCGGCACGCTTTAACCTGAGCGGGCCTAAATCTGTTACGTGGATGAATCCATTGCGCTCAGCATCTCCAATGTTGACAAAGGCAGCGTCGATTCCAGGTAGTACATTCTCGACTACACCTAAATAAATATCGCCAACTTGATGGCTACCTGTTGCAACGATAAGTTCCTGAATTTGGTCTTCTGAAAAAACAGCAGCAATCCGGTGCTGTTCGGCAATAATAATTTGCTTCGGCATTCAACTTCCTCGAATATTTACAGCAAAGCAAAAGGCACTAGCCTCATCAGCACCGCCTGCTTTCCTGGTAATAAGACAACGTGTTGGAAAAATCACAATCATGACATGGAGGCAACGAAGCTGCTCCTTATCCTTAAAACAAAACTATCAAGAGACTCAGCAACCCCAGAATGGCTGAATCCCCCAAACAAACCTCGAACCCACAGCCATCTAAATCAAACCTGGAAAGATGCCCTCCGCTGGGAGTTAGGCATCTGTGATGAACCAGGGGGTGAACGGAAAGCCTTGCAGAAGCAGACTGCGCCCTACCTGCGTTGCCGATTAAACCACTGGCAACCCTGAAGGCTCTCAATCCACAACAGCTTCTTTGAATTGAATTATAGCGTGGAGAAGCGATAACGCCACTAGAAGTAAGAAATTTGTGGGAGGTTAGAGGTTTGAACACATCCAGCAACCCATTACTCAACCCCTACGGAAGACAAGAAGAGTTGGCTTCGATGGGTATGCAGCAGTTGAAACTGTCGTTGAGCTATTTGCTCTAGCATATACACTATCTGCTCTGGGCGCATCAAACTGCCGTCATTGCGACAGCTACCTACATATCGGAGAATGGCTTGAGATTCAGCCTGATGATGCAGAATATCGGAAGGCAAGCCCTGAGAAGCTGCGTCTCCGACTAGGGACAGTTCGAATAGGCGATCGCACAAATTAACCTGCTTTACCTTGCCCGATTTTGTGGTCTGCTCCAAATAAATTTCTTTTGCCCCTTTGACCATTTCTATCCAGTCCTGCCACTGTGCCGCCAACAAAGGCGTGGACTCAGAAGAGCTGTCAGTCAGGGCATGAACCGCAATATAGTACTCTGCCCGCTCTAGCAGCTTAGTGGCAGACGCGGCAGTGGGGGCGATCGCTTCTACTCGGTAAACTGGTACATCTGCTGGCAAAGCAGCTACCAACCTTTCCTGAAACTCAGCCAAATCTACGGTTTGAGTCAGTTCAAAGTCTACTATCTCACTCGAACTGCTTGCCCCAAGCGACAGAGCATTAGCAATTGAAATTCGGGGAGAAGGATGAAAACCCCCCGTAAAAGCGATGGGTAGAGCCGCCCGCCGCACCGCCCGGTCGAATAGGCGCACCATATCCAAATGGCTTACCAGAACCATGTCACCCTGCTTGCCAAACCAAACTCGCAGCCGCTGGACTCGTTCCTGGTTTGGCTTGAAGTGTCCCTCAAACTGAGGAATTGGCAGGGGCTGAATCACCACATTGTGTCCAAAATCCGCTCCGCATACGCCACAGTGAGAGCAACCCTCGAAAGAGCAATCTGGCACGACAGCGGCTTCTAAAGCCCGCCGTAAGTCAGCTTTGAGCCACTCTTTATCAATACCTGTATCGATATGATCCCACGGCAAGGGAGCATCGAGGGAAGGATGAGGGATAGGGGATGGGAGAGGCTTTTCTATTAAAGTAGAAGAATTTTCGGGTTGACTCGCCGGGTTGCTGTTTAGACTGTTATTCGACTGCGATGTCCCTTCTATCAAGTTCCATTCACCGCTTTCAACCTGGCGATATTTCCAGGTTAGCCCTGATTCAGCGATCGCCTGTGTCCAAGCAGCAAAAGCGCGATCGAGACTTTCCCACCAAGCGTCCATTCCGGCACCCAGTTCCCAAGCACGACGAATGACGACAGAGAGACGGCGATCGCCTCGCCCAACGAAATCTTCCATCGCTGAAAGCCGCACGTCGGTAAAATTAGCTTTCAGTCCCCGAATCGTCCGAAATTCCTGGCGCAGGAGCTTCTGCTTGCGCTCAAACTCAGACGTTGAAACCGAATGCCACTGAAACGGAGTGTGCGGTTTGGGCGTGAAGTTGGAAATGGTTACGTTAAAGCTTAACTTCCGCCTACCTGGGGTGCTGCACTCCTGCTGAAGCCACCGAATTGTCTCGGCAATACCGAATACATCAACATCTGTCTCTCCAGGCAGTCCAATCATAAAATAGAGCTTAACCTTATCCCACCCTTGCTCGTGGGCAGTTTTAACACCCCGCAGCAATTCCTCATTAGTTAATCCCTTATTAATGATGTCCCGCATTCTCTGGGTGCCAGCTTCGGGAGCAAAGGTCAGGCTCCCCTGCCGGTTTCCCCTCAAAATATTGGCAATATTTTCATCAAACCGATCGACTCGCTGACTGGGCAGAGACAGTGAAATGTTCTCGTTCTTGAGTCGATTTTTGATCTCCATGCCGACCGCAGGCAAAGCCAAATAGTCAGAGCAGCTTAACGACAAAAGCGAAAACTCACTGTAGCCCGTCGCTCTCATTCCTTGCTCAATCGCTTCTACAACCTGCTCTGGCTCAACGTCACGGGCAGGGCGAGTCAGCATACCGGGTTGGCAAAAGCGACAGCCACGAGTGCAGCCTCGACGGATTTCGATGACAAGACGATCGTGTACTGTCTCAATATAAGGAACCAAACCCATTGAATAAGCAGGCATGGGGTCGGCAACCCGTCGCAAGATTCGATTTGGTACATCAGGTCGGTTCGGCTGAACGGAGCCGTCCGTACTCATGCTGTAAAACTGCGGTACGTAGACTCCAGGCACCTGTGCCAAGTCTAGCAACAGCGCTTCTCGACTGAGTCCGGCGGCTTTGCCTTCTTCCAATACCAGACCGACCTCGGGTAATAGCTCTTCTCCGTCTCCCAGAGCAATAAAGTCAAAGAAGTCAGCGTAAGGCTCCGGGTTAGAAGTGGCAGTTTGTCCACCCGCAAAAATTAGCGGATAGCGATGACCTGCCGGATTAGCTCCTCTTTCCTGCCAGGTGAGGGGAATACCAGCCAGATCCAGCATTTCCAGAATGTTGGTAGCTCCTAGCTCATAGCTAAGGCTAAATCCTAAAATATCAAATTCGGTTAGCGATCGCCTTGACTCAACTGCAAACAGCGGAGTTTTGGCTTGCCGCAGCTTAGCAGATAGGTCAGGCGCAGGTAGATAGGCGCGATCGCACAACTGCCTGGGCTGAGCATTTAAGATGCTGTAGAGAATGACGTGTCCCAAGTTTGAAGCACCCACCTCATAAACTTCGGGATAGGTCAATACCCAACGCACCGCTGATGTATTCCAATCCTTATGAACTGCACCTAACTCGTTGCCCAAGTAACGGGCAGGTCTAGCAATTTCTGGGGATAACAACTTTTCAACCGCAACCGTCACAGTAAGTTCAATTCCAGCGCTAGGACTAAGCTTTACTCATCCACTATACTGGACGTTCCAGAAATCAATCCAATCCTTTGGATTGCTGTTACTTCCTTCCCCCCGTTGATGATCAGGTACTAAGAGTCGTGAATTAAGTAGAGGTGTACATTTTGTGGGGTGGGTGTCTTACCCGCCCCGCAGGTTATTTAATCCATGATCCTAAGAGATTAGGGATGTACTCCAGTTAAGCTGGGATCCATCCCTACATTCCTTAGAGGGTCGCGAACCTAACTGCGTCTCCTTGTAGAACAGCCTCAGTAGGGCTGCATTGGATGTTGCAAAGCTAAAATCAGTCTGACTCAATAGCACTAGCGCCAGATCAACAAGGGGTGAACGCGATCTGGCGCAGCAAATATGCAGGAACCGTCAAAAGGTACTGAAGGAAGCAATCTATGCCGCAGCGGTTTCAAAGGCTGAGCGGCTGTCAAAAATCTCGAATACTCGATCTAACTGGGTCAGCTCAAAAATGATGCGAATTGAAGGAGATACGCAACACAGTCCGAATCGCTGATTCAATCGCTGAGAACGAGTTAAAGCGGAAACCAAAGCCATTAGACCTGCACTGTCGAGAGACTCGACCTGACTCATATCTACCAAGACGGCAGAAGAACTCTGTGAGGAAACGGCTACCATCAACTGCTGCTGTAATCCCACCGCATTGGAGGCGTTGAGATGACCGCAAGGCTGAACAATCGTTACTAGAGATTGAGCAAGAACACTTTGCATCGTTCGATCCTGTCTAAATAACCAACTGGAGAACTGCTTTCAGATGTTCTGAAGATAACTTTAAGACTCCGGTTCAGACTATAAAACCCTCTCCATTTCACTGAATCTTTATGTGCCAACTTCGATAGTTGAAGTTTTCAGCAAGTAGCCCCTGAGAAGGTAGCTAAAGTTACGAATTGTTCTCCAGGTCAAACAGTTTATGTCTTTTGGGAGAAGCGAAGTCACTGATAATAAGAATTAAGGATTTAGCTAATGTCTTTTCAAGAAAAAGATTGAGCATAGCTTGTGAAGTTGCTTTGTCAGTACAAAATTTATTCCTGAAGACTATTTCTAAGGTAGGTCTACAAGAGTTTATCCTTCTTTTAAGTTAGATAAAGATAACAAATGTGGGATTTATGGGGTTACACAAATAGCTCGTAGAGGACTAGATTCCTACATTAGTAAGGATACAAACCGCAAGCAAACCAGGAAAAACCTAAATTATCTGCATACAGGAGTGCTGTTCCCGATGGCTTCTTTATTAAAAAACGAAAGGTAAATGGGGCAATTGAGTTGTGAACGGCTAGTTCCGCAAAGCTCATGCTTTAGACCTAGAGTTCATTTCCCAAACGTTACCTCATCCGCCAGGGTGGTGCTAGAAACAGGAGCATTTGCTCTGTCTGAACCGTGACAGAAGATTGGCCATAGCAGTTGTATTCCAGACAGCACAGTGGTTTTGACACATCCTCTCACTGAGAAATTATGGTAAATTTAACTTATTAGAGGAATGAAGCACTGGGGAGTAGTCATTTCAAAATAAAGTCCGTGATAGAGATCACTCTACGTTGAGGTTATGGATCACTTTCCTTGCTAGGCATTCAGCAGAAGATTTAGTTTAAGTATGCTCTCCCTATTCATGTATCCTCCTTGCAATTTGGTGGTACTTGCTATGAAAACAACATATGCTATCCGCAAACTTGTGGAAAAGGCGCTTTATATTCGACAGCTTACTCCTGACATTGAGAATGAGATAAATTACGAGCTAACTCGTCTAGGCTACATTTCTGATGTTGATTATGAGGCGCTAGAGCTGTTGATGTCCGAAATGGATGCAGGTCGAGTTCGACTGGTTCCTAGTCCGTAGTTCATCATCAATTGTTGGACTTTTTTGCTTCATCGCTGAATTTACACTCTTCAATTCTTTTCATTTTAGATTGGTCTAGTTTCAGCTTGATGAGTTGATGCATGAGTTAAGTGCTTCAGGTAAATCCTAGTTAAGGATTGGACTAGAAATTTTCTGAATGAACCTGACAAATACTATGGATAAAACGCTGTAGCTGTTTGTGAGCGATGTAATCACCATTTGGATGCATTTTGGTGTCAGCTAATTGAGCTAGTAGCGGTATGACTTCCATGTCTAAAGCAGCACGAAACAGGACAATGGGGCAGAGTAAGTCAGCACCCTGCCGCAGGTCATAGAGATGCAACTGGTCAGGAATGGCTGAACCGTTGGGAGCTATACTAGAACTAGTAATTACCTCAGTAGCATAAACTTGCAAGACCAATGGACGAACCCAGCCGCGCTGATTCTTGTTCTTAGGAGCAACTTGGATTAGCTCTGCATACAGATAGGTGTATCCATGTTCCAAGCAAAGAATTTGACCAGGTTGAAAATTGGAAACAGAAATCATTAGCGATCGCCTTGCTAAAAGATACAGTTTTTCGTAAGAATCAATTCGGTAATGAAATTTTTATCAAGTTTATTCTAGCTTTTGCCAGAAGTTACCAGACGGAAGGGGCGATCGCCAATAAATTGCCTGCTCCTTTAGATGGTGCATTAAGGATAGACAAAGACTAAACTTATCAGTCTCAATCAACGACTCTAGTTCGCAAGAATGCAGTCCTAGAATAAAGTTGAGCATCAATAAGGTTAAGTCTGGTAAAATTAGACTATGCATTGTTTTAAGTCTATGCTTGTACCTTCCGCACGGTAATTTGTCAGCGCTGATTTGCTGGTATTAGAGGGTATACTGTTTGTCTGTTTGCAGCGAGCATCAGAAACTTTAGGCATAAGCTTGTCTAGGTGGAGCTATGTAGACTAGTCATAGGTAGTTTATAGAGAGGATAGAGCCGTGTCCGTCGAGACTATTGAACAGCGTTCAACGTCCCGCAAGCACGCGCCCCGCTATCGGGTTCTGCTGCACAATGATGATTACAACTCGATGGAGTACGTGGTGCAAGTTTTGGTTAAAACTGTAACGAGTTTGACGATGCCGCAGGCGGTTGACATCATGATGCAGGCTCACAGCAACGGTACTGCATTGGTGATCACGTGTGCCCAAGAACACGCAGAATTCTATAGTGAAACCCTTAAAGCTCATGGATTGACCAGCACCATCGAACCCGACGACTAGTGTTTGATCGATTTAAGCTAAAATTCAGCCCTCGCTCTATTGCCCGCTATCCACTTTTGCTTCGACTGCTGATTTTCATCTCGGTCTTGTTTTCAGTTTGGTTGCCGATAGTTGTGTTGTGCCTGTGGCTAGTGGACGATTCAAATACGCTTAGTATTGTGGCTATGTCGCTGCTGGCGCTTGAGTTTTTGGCTCTGGTTAAGTTCTGGGGGCAAGTCGTTTATCAACAGCCTCACATTTTTCAGAGCTATGGCTTAGCTGTTACTTACCAGAATGGGTTGGATTTAGTTGAGGGCTTAGCCACTGGACTATCTAGTTTATGGGCATTGTTTTTGATGCAGGGTTGGTTGGGTTGGCTAAGCTGGCAAGATTTTCCTTCGCGCTTTCCGGTAGTTCTGCTAGAGGGACTGCTGGTTGCATTAGGCGTTGGACTGGCTGAGGAAGTTGCGTTTCGGGGCTGGTTGTTGGATGAATTGCAGCGAGATTATAGTCCTAAGACTTCGCTCTGGGGCAGCGGTGTAGTTTACGCAGGTCTGCATTTCCTTAAGCCGACCGCAGAGGCTCTGCGAACTTTGCCACAGTTTCCAGGGTTGGTGCTGCTCGGTTTAGCTCTTGTTTGGGCAAAGCGATCGCGCTCTGGTCGCCTGGGGCTGTCTATTGGGCTTCACGCTGGGCTAGTTTGGGGCTACTACCTGATTCAAGTCGGTGAACTAGTAAAGTACTCCGACCAGGTGCCTGAGTGGATGACAGGAATTGACCAAAACCCCCTTGTGGGCGGAATGGGGCTAATGTTTTTGGGGGCGATCGCTTTTTGGATGCGGTGCGATCGCAAGCCTCTGTTTACCTAAACACTCAAAGATAGCGGTTACAGCAAATTTATAACTAGCCCTGGTTAGATAGCCGCTATCTCTGCTATCGTACCCTCATGGGTGAATCGCTCAGTTTGTAGCGACGCAGGGCAAAGCAAAGTGATCCTTAAACTGTGCCCTTCAGTGTAGATATGACAAGCAAGTTAGATTCTTACTCGCTGCCCCCCGCTGTTCGTCGAATCGCCACATACTTTCGCGTTTGTGGATGGATTAGCTTTTGGGTGCAGGCAATTCTGGCGCTAGTGTCTGGAGCAGCGCTTGGCTTCGCGGTTGTCAGCCTTAGTTTTCGAGGAGGGACTGATACGTCTGGCAGCCCTGGAACAGGATCTGGTTTATTTCTTGCTGTCTGTGGGCTGATAGCTCTTTGTGTAGGTGCTTACTGGGCATTCCGCTACACTCGCCTCTCGCGACGATTGAGATCTCCTGATTCCAAAGGTCGTCCGAAGCCTGGGGATGTCATTCAAGCTTTACGAATTGGGCTGACAATTAATTTGGTGGGTATGTTGCTGACGCTATTGGGGGCAGAGGCGATCGTCGGTTCACTGCTAGCAAGAACTTTTTCGCAGTCAGGCGCAATATACGAATTTGGACGTAATCCGCAGTTTATTCAGGCAGCCGATATCTTTATTGTGCAGGCAAACACCAATACGGTGCTGGCTCATTTTGTGGGTGTAGTGGCTTCGCTCTGGCTGGTTCGGTGTATGAGCCGTCAGTAGCGCCAGTAGATTGTAAGCAATCGCTTTATCGATGCTGAAGACAGCGATCGCAATGTCCGCAGCGCAAGTTTTCTGCGTCTGCCCCAAAACCAAAGGCTTGCAGCAAAAATTGCCAGCGGCATTGCAGCGTTGTTAGATATTGCTGCATCTGCTGAGACGCTTTTGACTGGTCACAAAATTGACCAGAAGTAGAGGCACGAATTTTGTAGTGAAATGGGTCTTGCCACTCCAGCCGTCCGCTGCTGTGGAGCATCGCCAGGGCGATCGCTGCATCCTTAAACTGGCGCGATACTTCTCTAACTTCTCCCTCAACAGGTAGCTGATGGGCAAGTTGCTGAGCTTTTTTTTGGAGCGATCGCACCTTGTCTCGAAAAAACCGCTGCCGCTGCTGATCCTCAGAATCAAGCCATCCAGTCGGTTCACTCACCAACGTTAGTGCTTCAGCGGGCAAACCATCCCTTCCTGCCCGTCCAACTTCCTGCACGTATTCAGACAGCAGAACTGGTGCATGAAAATGAGCTACCCAACGGACATTTGGCTTGTTGATGCCCATGCCAAACGCAGAAGTACAGACGACAAATTTAATTGCATCCCCTATCCAGGCAGACTCAATTGCACGTCGTTCTTCAGGGCTAAGTCCGGCATGATAGGCTGCCGTTTTATATCCCTTTGCATCTAGCCAATCTGCCAGACTTTCACTATCTCGTCGGGTGCGAACATAGACTAAACCCGTTTGTCCCGGATGAGCCTGAATAAACTTGAGTAAGGATTGGCGGCGACCTTTGGGTGTCCAGGCAATTTGAACTGCTAGATGAAGATTAGAGCGATAAGGGTTTAGCAGAAAAACTTGCGGATTTTGGAGTTGCAGAACCTGTTGAATTGTCTGTTGTGCTTGAGGATCAGCCGTCGCCGTAAAAGCTGCAATGCCAATCTGCGTCCCCGCAGGTTTAAACTGCAAAAGAGCGGCTCGAACTGTCCCCAAACGGCGATAGGCGGGGCGGAATGTTTCTCCCCACTGCACTAAACAGTGAGCCTCATCCAAAATCAAGCCATTTATTTTCAGATTAGGCTGGCACAATCGTTCCCACACAGCCTCACTCAAGAGCGTTTCAGGCGAAAGGTAAAGCAGCCGTAGTCTCTGTCGTTCGAGTGACCAAAGAGTTTGACGACGCTGGTGGGTGGGAAGTTCACTGTGTAGCAGAGCTGCCGATAGCTGACGCTGCTGTAGGTCTTGCACCTGATTTTCCATCAGCGCAACCAGGGGGGACACGACGAGCGTTACTCCCGTTCGTATGAGAGCCGGAAGTTGGAAGCAAATTGACTTACCGCCACCCGTTGGCATTACGACAAGAGCATCCTGATGGGCTAGCAGGGTGTGAACAATTTCACCCTGAGGAGGGCGAAAGTCTTGATAGCCCCAAACTTTTTGAAACGTAGCGCGAACATGGCTCCAAGCGGTCTGTTCTGAGAGATGCATGGCTGAATCACAAGCGATGTTCCCAGAATTCCCGTACAGGATTGCTTTCATGCAAGTCAGGGTTTTGGTTCTGCTAAATCTGCTGGCAAAATAAACCCGCTTCTGTACAAATTCCCTGAAGCGGGCGATCCCAGGGGTCAACCGGAAGTTTGGGTAAACGGGCAAACTCAAAGGTAATACCAATGGCTAGCTTGTGCGACCAACTAGGCAGGCTTAACATTCGGTCATAAAAACCGCCTCCATAACCGAGACGGTATCCCCCTACATCACAGGCAACGGCAGGCACCAGGATTAAATCAACCTGCTCTGGTTCTACGAGCGGCGTGTCGGGGTAAGGCTCCAGAATGCCGTAAGCTCCAGGTTGAGGAGAAGCAGACTGGTGAGGCGACCAGCAGTGCCAGACCAGATCGCGATCGCTACACCGAGGAAACCCCCAGCGCCGAGGCAAGCTAAGCAGAGGGCTAAGGTCTGGTTCCTGACGAAAACTGAAATAGGACAGAATGGTTTGTGATCGCCCAAACACTTCAGAAGCCTGTAGATGGCAACAAAGGCGATCGCTCTTTTCTCTCCAAATTTCAGGACGCATCGCTTGTCTGGACTTGAGGAGCGATCGCCGTAACTCAGCCTTCTCCATGTAGATCAGGGGCTAATTCCGAATACTACAGCTATAACCTTTTACTAGTTTTTTAAAGTAAAGCGAGAGGGTCGGCAATACCAACACTCTCGCTCTAAGAATTGAAACTAATTTATTTTTGTATAAATAGGGGCATAATGTCCCTATTTATACAAAAATCTAAACATGGAGATTGAGTTTTGTGGGTTAAGCTGCGTGTTGTCGGTACCAGTCGATGGTGTTTTTCAGACCTTGCCTGAAGTCAACCTGAGCGGTGAAGCCAAAGGCTTGCTTTGCTCGTTCAGTATCCAGACAGCGGCGGGGTTGACCATTGGGCTTATCGGTTTCCCAAACGATTTCACCGTCAAACTCCATCAGTTCGCAAATCAGAGTAATCAGATCGCGAATAGAGATTTCATAGCCTGTGCCCAGGTTTACAGGGTCCGCATCGCTGTAGAACTGCGTTCCCATGACGATGCCCCTAGCAGCATCTTCTGAGTAAAGAAATTCACGAGTCGGGCTGCCATCACCCCAGACGGGAAGCTGCTTTTCACCGCGCTGCTGGGCTTCGTGAACTTTGCGAATTAGCGCTGGAATGACATGGGAACTGCGAGGGTCAAAGTTATCTTCAGGTCCGTACAGGTTAACAGGGAGTAGATAAATCCCGTCAAAGTTGTATTGCTGCCGATAGGACTGAAGCTGCACCAACAAAGCCTTTTTAGCAATCCCATAGGGAGCGTTGGTTTCCTCTGGGTAGCCATTCCAGATGTCGTCTTCCTTAAACGGAACCGGGGTGAACTTAGGGTAAGCACAGATGGTGCCAACGCAAACAAATTTTTCTACGCCCGCTTCATAGGCCGCATGAATCAGTTGCGTTCCCATGATCAGGTTGTCGTAGAACAGTTCGGCTGGTTTTTCTCGATTTAGACCAATGCCGCCGACGTGGGCCGCCAGGTGAACGACCACATCCTGCTGATCAACGGCTCTTTTGCAGTTTTCTAGGGTGCGGAGATCGCAGTCACGCGATCGCACCACCGTGATTTTCTCCAGGTCAGCACCAGCTTGACCGAGTTGTGCAATCACCTGGCGACCTAGAAAACCTGCCCCGCCTGTAACTAGAATTCGCTTATGCTCAAGGTTCAAAGTTGCCATAGTTGAAATTACCTTCTTCAGGTGGGGCAAGGGTGCTTGCCCTTCCATAGTGAGGACAGTGGAATGAGAAATTAAACGTTGCTCAGTTCTTGCCGAATGGTGGCATTCTCCAGAACAGAGTGGGATGCACTGCCATTGTTGGAGGATAGACCCAACGCTTTTAGATCTGCTTCTACCATCAGTTGCACTAGCTGTTCAAAGGTGACTGAAGGTTCCCAACCCAGCTTTTGCTTGGCTTTAGTCGGATCGCCAATCAGCAGATCGACTTCTGCTGGACGCAGGTAGCGCTCGTCAAATTCGATGTAACTTTGCCAGTCCAGGTTGACGTATTGGAAGGCGATGTCCAAAAATTCGCGAACAGAGTAGGTTTCACCAGTAGCAACCACGTAATCGTCGGGTTGGTCTTGCTGAAGCATTAGCCACATTGCCCGAACGTAGTCTTTGGCATAGCCCCAGTCGCGCTTGGAGTCGAGGTTGCCCATGTAAAGCTTCTTCTGACGACCTGCGACAATGCGAGCGATCGCTCTGGTGATTTTGCGGGTGACAAAGGTTTCGCCGCGACGGGGTGATTCGTGGTTAAACAGAATACCGTTGCAAGCAAACATACCGTAGGACTCGCGGTAGTTTACAGTTTGCCAGTGAGCGTAGACCTTAGCGCAAGCATAAGGGCTGCGGGGGTAGAAGGGGGTTGTTTCCTTTTGAGGAACTTCTTGAACTTTGCCATACATTTCAGAGGAGCCGGCCTGGTAAAAACGCACCTCAATGCCAGTCCGACGGCGATAGTCTCTGATTGCTTCTAGTAAACGGAGTGTTCCCATGCCCACTGCGTCGGCGGTGTATTCAGGGGCGTCAAAGCTAACCCGAACGTGAGACTGTGCGCCCAGGTTGTAAATTTCGATTGGCTGAACTTCTTCTAGAATTCGACGTAGCGTTGTGCCGTCTGTGAGATCACCGTAGTGAAGAAACAGCCGAGCCTGGTCATTGTGGGGGTCTTCGTAAATGTGATCAATCCGGTCAGTGTTGAATGTGGAAGTCCGCCGGATAATACCGTGAACTTCATAGCCCTTTTCCAACAAAAGCTCACTCAGATAAGAACCATCTTGACCTGTAATTCCGGTGATCAGTGCTCGTTTCTGTTGCGTCATCCTCAGTAATTCCTTGTGAATTGGTGGATGGAGGTAGCAAAGGCAGACCGCGATCGCCATCAGCTAGCCACCACTAGAAGTTTGCTCTAATGTCTGAATTTACTTCCAGATAGTTTCTGGATTTATCTACAGAGATAGAGAAATGCTCAGATTGCTTCACTAACGTTAACCCGATTTTTTTGGCGAAACATCAAGAAACTATGTAGTCTCTGCAAAGAATCTCGATGTTTCTTTCCGTAATCAAACGGGTTTCGTTTGCTTTAAATACACAGA
>JAAUQZ010000330.1 GCA_012033355.1 Leptolyngbyaceae cyanobacterium RM1_406_9
ATCCCCAACCCCTTCTCCCAAAAAGGGAGAAGGGGAGCCGGATTGAAGTCCCTCTCCCGCTTTGGGAGAGGGATTTAGGGTGAGGGCTACAAAAGTGGGATGCACCCAGATAGTATCGCCTCGCAAGTTCTGATCCTTGGTTTTTTGTTTGTTGGGATGGCTACAGGCATTGATGTGTTTTATGCAGCTTTGGCAACGTCGGCTGGACATTTTTTAAGAAGAAGGAAACGCTTTGTAAAAGGGCAACGTTACGTTGAAAGTAGCATTTATGTTGGACTAGGTATTGCCACAGCTTTATCAGGTTCGAAGGGTTGATACGCTATAAATGGTTCCAAAGTGACATTAACGAAAGTTAGAGGTAGCTCAACGAAAGTCGGAGTTCACGAGGATGCTTGAAGTATTCAATCCTTTTCTAACTGACATATTTAGGCAAGGTATCTGTTGTGATTATGTGCTTAGAAATTCACCAATCAAATCTTTTGAGTAATCCAAACCTGTAAAAATAGGGCATTCGCATAGTCAGCTTTTCAATTTTCAGATACGTCTTCGTCAGGAGCATCTGATCAAGATGTTGCTCGATTAAGGCAAGACGGGCGATCGCCACGGCCCTTCACCAAAGGGTGTGTAGGAGCGATCGCCACTTTACGGGCAATCATCATGGTTACTCGTGCTAACTCTACCGCAAAGGGGTTGGTGTCCATGCCATAAAACTGTTGCGGCGTGACAAAACTCATTTGCATTTGGTCACGGGGCGATCGCCGACGTTCTGCCATCTTATCGAGCAGCAATTGTTCGATGCGCTTCAGTTCTTGATAGGCAATGTAGAGAAAGTTTCCAGAACAACAGGCAGGGTCAAGCACTTTGTAGGTTTGCAGTTCCAGTTGCAGGGTGGTGAGTTCGGCAATGGTGCCTGCTGCTTCGATTCGCTCCTCCCAATAGCGGGAAATGGTGGGGCGAACAATCTTCATGATGTCTGCTTCAGAGGTAAAGTGAATGCCGTGAGCGTGGCGCTCCTGCACATCGATCGCAGACTCAAACAAATTACCAAAAATTGCGGGGCGGACTTTGCTCCAGTCCACTAGGGCAGACACTTCTAAAAACTTCAGCTCCTCTTTGGTCAACTGCAACGGATGAATCACCGAAAACAATCCACCATTGAAGTAATCAACTAAGGTAGATTTATTAACTCAGCTATTCTACCGTTACAGATTTAGCCAAGTTGCGCGGCTGGTCAACATCCAGTCCTCGTCGGGCAGCGATGTGATAAGCAAGAAACTGGAGCGGAATCACCGTGAGAATCGGGGATAATAGCTCATCTACAGGCGGCACGGGCAGCAGGTTGTCAAACACCTCGGCGGCTTCTGAGTCATTCATGGGAGTTACGCCGATTAGCCGTGCGTCTCTGGCTTTGGCTTCTTGGGCGTTAGACAACGTTTTCTCGTAGACGCTACCAGGGACGGCGATCGCCACCACTGGAACTTTCGCATCCAGCAGGGCGATCGGGCCGTGCTTCATTTCGCCAGCGGGATAACCCTCTGCGTGAATGTAGCTAATTTCTTTAAGTTTCAGGGCACCTTCGAGGGCGATCGGGAAGTTGATGCCGCGCCCCAAAAAGATAAAGTCTTTGGTTTCAGCAAAATCGTGCGCCAGTTCCTCAATGTAGCGTTCCTGGCTTTCTAAAATCACCTCAATCTGAGAGGGCAGTTGCCGCAGCCCCGTGAGAATTTCCTCAATTCGCTCTAGAGAAAGGGTTTTGCGGCGGTAGGCCAAATCTAGAGCCAGACAGTAGAAGGCAACAAGCTGAGCGGTAAAGGTTTTAGTGGCTGCAACGCCAATTTCAATCCCGGCGTGGGTGTCGATTAAATGCTCCACCAGATGCGCTAGGGAACTGTCGGTGCGGTTGGTAATTCCCAAAAAGCGGGGGTGAAACTGGGGGGCTTGCTGCGATCGCCGCTGTTTTTCCATGTTCAGCGCTGATAGGGTGTCAGCCGTTTCTCCAGATTGAGTCACGCCGATGGTTAACACATTGGGCAACAGCGGCGGCGGCGAATAGCGAAACTCTGAAGCATACTGCACCACAGTAGGAATGCCTGCCAGTTGCTCTAGCAGATATTTCCCGACCAGGCTAGCGTGCCAGCTTGTGCCGCAGGAGACGATTTGAATTTGCTCCAGGTTGCTGTAAAACGCTTCAGGGAAGCCCAGGTTAACTGGGTTCTTCTCCTGGTTAGCAGTCCAGTCGCTGTTGATGTAGGCTTCCAGGCAGGCGCGGACTACGCCCGGTTGTTCATAGATTTCCTTCACCATAAAGTGACGGAAGCCTTGCTTTTCAACGATGATCGGGTTCCAGTTGAGGGCACGGGGTTGTTTTTAAGGCGATCGCCCGCAAAGCTATAGACCTCAACGCCCATCGGCGTTAGCTTAGCCAGTTCTCCATTGTCTAGCGTCAGCACGGCGCGAGTATGTGTCACCAGAGCAGGCGTATCCGACGCGCAGAAAAATTCACCCTGCCCAAACCCCAGCGCCAGCGGAGCCTGCTGCCGCACAGCAATTAGTTCATCGGGATAATCAGCGCATACGATCGCCAGCGCAAAAGCCCCGCGCAGCCGATTTACCGCTTGTCGAGTGGCTTCTAAAAATGGCGACTGAGCGTTTAGCGGCTTTTCAGCTTCAGGCGGATTTGCCATGAATTCGGCAATCAGATGAGGAATTACCTCTGTGTCCGTATCGGAGCGAAATTCGTATCCTTTTGCCTTCAGTTCTTCCCGCAGTTCGCGGTAGTTTTCGATGATGCCATTTTGGACAACAGCAATCTTTCCGGCTGCGTCAGTGTGGGGATGGGCGTTATACTCCTCCGGTTTGCCGTGCGTTGCCCAGCGGGTGTGACCAATCCCCACCTGAGCCGGATTGTCTAGCCCTTCCAGCTTTTCCTGCAAGTTTCGCAGCTTGCCTTTTGCTCGTACACAGTGAACCTGCCCTTCCCACACGGTAGCAATCCCAGCAGAATCGTAGCCGCGATATTCTAATTTGCGTAGCCCCTCCAGCAGAATTCCACTGGCTGCCTGGGTGCCAACATATCCTACGATTCCGCACATTTCATACTACTCCTGAGCAAAAATTGGCTGTGCCGCACACGATTCTAATACATTGTTTCAATAATAGTGTCTGAGGAATTTGGTGGGTGGCGATTCTTGTAGGTAAAAAAATAGGGAGCAAGTTGCTCCCTTTAGGCGTTAGATCCTGGTATGTCCGTCAACCCAGGAATATTAAAGCGAATCAATCGATTAGTAAGCCAAGCCCATGCTGCGGGTGGTTTCAGCACCCAGATAAACCCGAATGCTGAGGAAGTCCGTGGGGCAAGCAGTTTCGCATCGCTTGCAGCCTACACAATCTTCGGTGCGAGGGGAGGATGCAATCTGAGCAGCCTTACAGCCATCCCAGGGAACCATTTCCAGAACGTCGGTAGGGCAAGCCCGGACGCACTGGGTGCATCCAATGCAGGTGTCATAGATTTTGACGGTATGAGACATTGAATAAAGGCTCCAAACTACATGATGTTAACAGTCGTATCGGCGATTTTGCTGTTGAACCTGTGCAGCAGACCGATGAATAATTGCTTTGCAGATGAAACTAGTTTACAGCAGTGCTTTTACCCAACTCTGAGAAAACGTGCAAAACTTCAAAGAACGTAATATGAGGGGCTAGGGACTGGGAGCTAGGGGCTAGGGGTTGGGTATTGATCACGGCTGACTAGTTCTTACCAAACTCTGGTTTGGTTGGGGTAGGCAAGTAGATTCTCTGGGGCGGCTCGCAAGATGTTTTTACCGCAGTCTGTGGATGATCCGGAGCTGGCAGAGATCGGGATGTAGTCAGTTCCAGGGAAACAGGGAAGCTCAAAAACGAAGAGGGTTTACCAATCAACTGTTTTTCAACTTCACATCCTGAATAATAGACACTGTTCTGATCTCGCCATGAGCAAGGAAGGAGGACTGACTGATGAAATCGCAAACTTCCGCTACGACAAGTTTTGCTACTGAAGTTTTTGTTAAGTCTGGTTTACCGATTTTAGGCTTTTTGTTGCTTTTGCTTTTGCTTTAGCTCTACATCACCCGCCCTTCAGCAACCGATGACTCATTGTTCTAACCTAGCTGACTACAGCTATACAGTGCCGACTCTTCTAACGCTTTAATGCTTCAGGCACCATGCTGTGATTAATAGCTGCGGTACGGACAGGTGCAGAAGTTGGTGCTTGACGCAGTTTGGCAATATTGCTGAGTGCTTTTTGGGCATTGGCTTTGCTGCCCCTTTTGGTGAATAGCTGGGCGGCAATTTCCAGGTCTGCGATCGCCCCTCCTCGATTGCCTAACCGCTGATAGGCAATGCCCCGATAATAGTGAACAATGGCGGTGTTGGGTGCTAGGGCGATCGCCTCCGAATAATCTGCAACGGCAGCTTGAGGATTGCCTAGTTTCTGACAGGCCATACCCCGGTAAAAGTAGGCGATCGCATTGGGTTGAATTTGGATAGCCAGACTGTAATCGGCGATCGCGCCATAGTGGTCGCCCATCTCCGCCCGAATGAAGCCCCGATTGCAGTAAGACGCAAGGTGACGGGAATCTAGCGTAATTGCTTCGCTCAAATCAGCCAGTGCGCCGGACTTGTTGCCCTGGTCATAGCGCACCAGTGCGCGACCGTTATAAGCGGCTGTGTCTTGTGGGGTGAGAGCAATCAAGCTGTCAAAGTCGGCGATCGCCCCTGCCTTGTCGCCCAAGCTATAGCGCGTCACAGCCCGATTCCAGTGGGCTGTGACATCTTGAGGATCGAGCGTTGAACGATCAAAACTTTCTGTCAGCTTCTGAATCACCTCAGGGTCGGTCGTTCGCAGTTTCATTTCCAGGTTAGATAAAACCGTTGCCGTTGTTAGCACTCCGTCTACCCCCAACAGCGCAAAGGACTGATCGGAAACCAAAAAATTCTCCCGCGTTCCCAAAATTTTGAAATGAAAATACTCTGGGTAGTTTCGCTTAAGCTGCAAAAGCTTGTGTAGTGTTTCCTGAATTGCCCCTCGTTGAATCGGGTCGATCGCCCACTGCTGATTGATGCTGCTGAGAAATCGGACTTCGTTGCGGTCAGCAATGTGACACCAGCCTACGTCAAGCTGTCGCTTTTGGCTCAGCAAAGTTTGCAATTTTTGCATCAGCGTATCATCCAAACCAGACTGTGCTGACCATTGCCAGACTAAAATCAGCCGCTCTTGAGTTTGAGACAGCGCCTCTTCTAAAATGGCACGACTCTTAGAAACGGTCTGTCCGTTTGACCCTGGCTGGTCGGTCAAGTCAAAAACCAACTCATACTGAA
>JAAUQZ010000331.1 GCA_012033355.1 Leptolyngbyaceae cyanobacterium RM1_406_9
TAGCGACGATCTAAGCCGCCGTCTAGCTGCTGGAAAGACTGAAACAGCTTTCCTTGATCTGTCACCGAAATGCCGATGCCCGTATCCAGTACGGCAAATTCGACAAACCCTTCCCGTTGCCCAACTTCCAGCCGAACTGAGCCTGCATGAGTAAACTTGACCGCATTGGAAAGGAGATTAAACAAAATTTGCTTCAGTCGCCGCCTATCGGCTGTGCAAGTCGTTAAAGTTGGGTCGATCGCCATACCTAGCTGTAGTTTGCGATCGCTCGCCAGCTCTCGAATCATGCTGAGGCAGGCTTCGCAGATTTCCTGAATCGCAACTGACTCAAGCAGCAATTCTTCCTTGCCTGCCTCGATCTTAGATAAATCCAGCAGGTCATTGATGAGTTCCAAAAGATGCTGCCCACAGGCAGAGATGCCGTTGACATACTGCTGCTGTTTCTCGTTCAGCGGCCCAAACACCTGTTTTGACAGCAGACTGGAGAATCCTAAAATTCCAGTTAGCGGGGTTCGGAGTTCATGGCTCATGTGCGCCAAAAATTCGGTTTTGGCGCGGTTAGCTGCCTCTGACAGCAGCTTTTCTTCCTCTAGCTGTTGGGTGCGCTGCTGTACGAGTTGTTCCAGGTGTTCATAGCTTTGAGCATTGTAAAGGGCGATCGCTGTCTGTTCAGCAATCCGTTGCAGCAGGTAAATTTCTTCCTCAGTAAACGTTCTGTAAGCGGTCGTCATTTGCAGAGCCAGCCCACCGAAGAGTTGCCCCCGAATAAAAATTGGCACTCTCAGAACCGAGAGCGTCTGCGTTGCCTGAATCTGTTCTTGATAGTCTGGAGCGCGTACAATTTCTGAAAACCTGGGGGCGTGCAGCACTCGATGCCACGACATTTCAGAGTTTGGCACTAGATTCTCAGGCAGCGCCGATAAAGGCAGCTTAAAATTCCTGACTGAGATAATTTGATTACTTGCTCGCCATTCGTTTAGAACCTGAATGTATTCAGGATCAAGCGAGAAAATGGTCACTCGGTCAACGCCAAAGCACTCTCCTGTACAAGCCACGATCTGCTGCAAAATGTAATCTAGATCAAGGCTAGAGTTGAGCGATTGGCTAATTTGGTTAAGCAACTGCTCTTGCTGAGCCTGCTGCTGAATTTGGGCGATCGCTCCTGCTTTTGACCACGCAGAGCAAACTCTTGAAGCGATCGCTCCAGCACCATCGGCAATCGAAACAGCCGATCCTTTAGCACATAGTCGGTCATTCCTGCCTTGATGCACTCAACCGCTGCCTCTTCACCCAGCGTACCCGTTATCAGAATTAGCGGAATCTCCTGGGTTGACTGTTGCAGCAGTTCTAGAACCTGATAGGCAGTAAAACCGGGCAGCCGATAGTCAGACAGCAACGCATCATAACGCTTCTGCTCTAAAAGCTGCTGGCACTCAGCAATGGTGTCTACCTGATCGCAAACAACCTGCAAATTTGCTTCTTCTAGAGCGATGAGCAGCAGCTTAAGATCTGCGGCCGAATCTTCTACAATCAGCAGGTGAAGAGGCTGACCTGACGTAGGTGAGGGTATCGGCTCGGCGGTTTGGCTTTCTTGCATAGCTGTTGTTTCCCCCTTCCCTACCTTCATAGAAGAAAGGGTGTCATTCTATTCTCTCTCATAACTAAGGGGTCGGAATGAAGGCAAACGTTTATATCATGGTCCACTGCATACCCTCTCAGGCTAAGAGTACCCAGTTGCTTCTTGAAATAAACATAACCTTCTAGTTCTTTGGGTAAATTTGCTGCCCACCAATACAAAGCTATTGTTAAAGTCCAGTATTTTCACAGCCCCGCTGTTGCTGACGCATTCACCTGGAGAAACAAGGGGCTTAAGCCCCTTGTTAGCCCACATAGCAGTGCTTAACGTTCTTTTTTAGACAAACCATTCCGTAATGCATACTCTACAAAGAAGATTTCCCTGATGGATTTGGGCTGAAGTTGCACAAGATGCTTTGAGACATCGCTTTCACTGAAGTTGCTGAAAGGCATTGGCAAATTAATCTACGCTGCTGTGATTGCGGGTTTGCCACGCTAGTTCCAGGATTTGTACCCAACGCTTGTGAACTTGTTTGGGGGTGCATTTGAGCGTTTTGGCGATCTCTTCGTCAGAGCGGGGTGTAAGGGTTGGATTGGTGGAACGCTGCTCCCCAACCTGCATTCCCTTAAGCTGTAATAGCTGCCGCTGCTCAGGCGATAGGCGATCGACAAAGGCTCGCCATTCCTTTTGAGGCATTCCCAGATTTTGATCCAAGTCTGCGCCGAGCCACTGATGCACCAATTGCCAACGGTGAGAGCGAGCAAACTTCTCAACATGATATTTAAATCGCTGCTGTAAGTAGTCGCGCTGACGAGCAGACAACCCCAAAATCGAGTCAATTTCAGGGGCAGAGAGGTCTTGCAGCTTCAGGGTAAGGTAGTCGATGCAGTCAGATTGCCCCTGAGATTCCAAATATTGCACCAACTCGCTGACAACGCGATCGCGCAACACTGACTCTGAAGGGTCAGTCGCATCGGCAACCATCTGTTCCCGCACCTGCTGCACCACCGGAGCGCGGCTGTATGCTTCGGCTTCTTCGCCTTTAGCGGACTCAACCGCCATTTCGATGTCAAGCGCGGTTTCTGGTGGTTGACGGCGAGAAAAGCCCTGTGCCCGCAGCACCACTAGCTGCTGATTTCGCCGACCGGGAAGCGTGATCCGGCGTTTGGCATACTGTTCTGTAAAGGCCATGTATTCTGCTAGCTCTAGCCGTGTGCGAGGGCTGTAGTCTTCAGCAAGCTGGTTTTCTCGCCGAAAGGCTTTTAGCACCTCAATGTAAAAGCCCTGTAAGAAATCCTCAATCAAGTTGTAGCGACCCTGAAACCCTAGCTGCGCTCGACTGGTCGCGACATGGCGATAGACAATTGCACTGAGATGACTGTGTAAATCAACCCTGCCACGTCGAGAACCTAGCCGATAGTATTCAACGCATTTTTGCAGTCGATGGCGAGCCAGGGTGTTCTGCCAGGATTGAATTTGACCGGAGTTTTGAATGCGATCGCTTTTTGCACAAATTCGCTCAACTTCAGTTGCAATGCGGGTCGCAACTGCCTCAGCGCCTGCCGATAAAGTGTGAATTTCTGCTTGAAGTTCGGTTAACAGTAGTTGCACTAGCCTGATGGTTTGCGATCCGGGTTGGACTTGAGAATCGGGGGCAGTAGACTCGTCGTTTACAGATTCAACGGAAGCAATGAACTGATCATCAGGTTGCAGCCCTGCGGAGAGGGCATCGCCTTCATTCTGGCTAAAGGAGCCAGCAGAATTCACAGGTTCGACATTCATGGCTTGACCTTTGGTGATGCACGTTAACAAGTGTAGAAAATTAGGGGCAAGGGAGCATTTTGAGTTACGCCGTCCTAACTGACTACACTTTGACTTTATGGGGATATGCCAGTTTGCTGTGACAGTCGTGTGTCACTCTTTTAAATAGCCTTTGAGGTAGCTTTTTGTACCAGGGGAAATCAGAGGGGCGATCGCTCCTCTTGACATCCTAAATCTCCTATCAAACCCATAAGGAATCAGCCCTACAGCAAAACTTGCCGAATATTTTTATCCGGCAACAAAATCTTCCAATCCTGCGTCTGCGTAGGACAATCAATTAACTGGTTTCTAACTTGCCTCTACAGCCCACGCCGCCGCTGCTTCCCATCCCAACCCTCGACGGATAATGATGGGTTCCGTCCCGGTCAAGTCCAGCATGGTAGAAACCTGGCAGCCGACGGGTTCGCTGTCCTCAATTATCACGTCCACTAGCCCATCAAGTTGGTCAAACAATTCTGCTTTAGAAATCTGGGTGTCAGCCTTGTGGCAGGCAGTGGGTGCAGAAGTCGAAATAATGGGATTGCCCAGAGCTTGGAGCAAAGCCTGACAAATTGCATTGTCAGGTACGCGAATGCCCGTCGTTTTGCGCTTTGGGTTCATCACCAGGCGAGGAACTAGCTTTGTTGCGGGCAGCAAAAAGGTGTAGGGACCAGGAATTAGGCGTTTAAGAATGCGGTAAGCCGAATCTGTAACGTGGGCATAGCTGGCAATGTCAGACAGAGAAGAGCAAAGAAAGGTCAGCGGCTTATCACTGGACAGTTGCTTAATCTGTCGCACTCGCTCCACTGCCGACTTAACATTGAGATCACACCCGATGGCGTAGACTGTATCCGTTGGGTATAGCAACACGGCCCCATCTCGTAAAGCGTCCATAATTTTCTCTATCCGACGCAGTTGGGGCGTATCCGGATGGATTGTATAAACCGTTGCCATAATTTTCTCTAGAAACTTTTAACTGCAAACCGCCACATTGCCTGAAATTTTTCTCCTTGAAGTCTCCCGGTCTTCGATCGTGTCCACTGACTTATTTTGAACCTATGAAGAAGCTAGCGTATTTGGAGTGCCCAACGGGTCTTGCCGGAGATATGTGTTTGGGCGCGTTGGTAGATGCGGGCGTTCCCCTAGACTATCTGGCTGAAAAACTTAAGCTTTTAGGGATTTCTGAGGAATATCGCCTCTGGTCAGAGCAGGTTCATCGCAATGGACAGCGGGCAACTAAAGTTCACGTTGAGCTAGCAGCGGCGATCGCTCCTCTGCAACCTGACCCGGAAGCAGGGGTCGATTTCACTCCAACGTTCGATCGTACTCACCTCTCCATAATATCGTCAGACCTTGCCCAAGATAGCCGCAGTCATAATGCTCACGGTCATAATGCTCACGGTCATAATGCTCATGATCATACGGCTTATAGTCATGGCGATCGCCCCTTAGACACTCCCACCAACCCCACTCACGGCACTCGGCATTTGCCCGAAATCGAAGCCATGATCCAATCAGCGGGCTTGCCCGCAAGGGCAGAAGCTTGGAGCCTAGCCGTCTTTCGTCAACTAGCAGAAGCTGAAGGTGCAGTACATGGCATTCCTGCTAATCAGGTGCATTTTCATGAAGTTGGAGCAACCGATGCGATCGCCGACATTGTGGGCACCTGTTTGGGTTTGGACTGGTTAGGCATCGACCAGCTTTATTGTTCAGCCTTACCCACAGGCGGCGGCACGATTCGAGCGGCGCACGGGCGACTGCCTGTTCCTGCTCCCGCAGTTCTAAAGCTATGGGAAATGCGCCAGGTGCCCATCTACAGCAACGGCATTGAGCGAGAACTGGTGACACCGACTGGAGCGGCGATCGCCACCACCCTCGCCGTCCAGTTTGGCGCTCCCCCCGCCATGACGCTACAAAAAGTCGGACTCGGTGCAGGCTCCCGCAACCTCCCCATCCCTAACATT
>JAAUQZ010000332.1 GCA_012033355.1 Leptolyngbyaceae cyanobacterium RM1_406_9
ACGTTTACGTTCTAAGGTTTACGTTCTAGAAGCTGTTTCTACATAGACAGAAGCATTCAGATCCTCAGATGCTTTTTCTGATGAGTCAGTGCCATTGGGCTTAAGCCCAATGGGCACTGACTCAACAGACTCGGTCTGCGACTTCTCGAAGAAGTCGCAGACCGGAGCGCTGCATTAAAGGGTAGTGAAAGCTGCCTCGGTTAAGGTGTTCGCATTCACCTGACGGAGAATGGCCAGGGTTTCTTCACCAAAGAGGATGCGGCTATTTTGACCCGATTGAATCACAGATAGCTGCCCGAATGACAGCCCACCTGCTAACCCAATTCGATCTTCGCCAACCTCAAAGTCACGGATCGTGTCAGCTCCTTCGCCTGCTGCCAGAACAAAGGTATCGCTCCCTCTGCCCCCTGTCAGTCTGTCGTTGCCCAAGCCGCCGCGCAGTAGGTCGTCACCGTTGTCGCCAAACAGATGATCGTTCCCTGCTTCACCGTAGAGCTTATCGTCGCCGCCTTTGCCGCCGATGCGATCGCGTCCTGCCCCTCCATAAAGGATGTCATCGCCGCCTGTGTTGCCGCCCGTGCTGGACTGGTTGCGATCGCCCCTCAACACATCATTGCCTTCACCACCATAAAGGATGTCATCGCCCAGCCCGCCTGCAATTACATCATTTCCGCCAAAGCCGTTGAGAACTTCGTCATTAGCAGTGCCAACTAGCGTGTCTGCATCCGGTGTGCCGACAACGAGCGTTCTAGCAACTGGATTGCGCGGATCGTAGCTGCCCGTGTCGATGTCTAAAGGAACCGGGAAACTGCTGGCGACGTTCTTCCAGGGCACAAACTTAAAGTTGCCGCTGGCGTTGACCAGTTCTCCGTCGTCTTCCACGATCAGGGCAGGCTCGTTTTGCTGATCGTGGACGACCAGCAGCCCAGAAAGGAAGTCTGAACCCAGCGATACATTAACTACGTCTAAGCCGTCGCTGCCGTCTACGCTGTCGATGCCGTTCGACTCACCCACAATGAAGTTGCCCAGGTAGGCGTTGTCTCCTTCGCGGCTATAGACAGCAAAGGTGCTGTCACCCTGGCTGGAGGCAATCAGGTAGCCCGTGCCGTTTGCGCCATAGTAAAGCGCCAGTCCTTCTACGTCGGCTTCAAGGGCGCTGCCCTCTGGCTTCACCACATCAATGAGTACGCCCTCATCGCCGCCCTCTGGCTCAGCGGAGAATTTGTAGATGCCGACCTGTTCCTGTCCGATGTAGAGGTAGCCCAGTTCAGCGTCTACGACTACGCCTTCGGTCAGGGGTTCGCGTCCATCGGTGGGAACGGGAACGGTGAGGACTCGAACGATTCTGGCATCGACCTGTCCTGCGCCGTTGTCGATTAGCTCTAGTTGGGCAATCTGGTTGCCGTCAGATTGGGTGACAAAGGCGTAGGCTTTGCCCGTGATGGGGCTGATGTAGTTTGCGACTCCGTAGGCGGTTTGTTCACCGTCATCAATGCCAAAGAGGGTTTCCAGAATGCCGGGAGCCGTGATGTTGGTTAACTGGCGAGTTTCTGGGTCGATGCGGTAGATGGCAATGGTGTCGTTGAGGCGATCGCTAGCAATCGCCAAATCCACCGTTTCGCCGCCCAGGTTAAACCCATACAGCGTATCGACATTGTTGTAGCGCAGGTCTTCGGGAGAGTCAGGGGCGATCGTTTGCAGCAGTTCCCCTTGCAGGTCGTGTACCTGCAAACCGCCATTCTTTAGCGCCGTAATCACCAGGCTGCGAGAAGAGTCGGTAGGATGTACATAAATCGCCGGATCATCTGCACTGGAGAGGACTGGGCCGCTGGGTGGTTCTTCAATATCAAAGGTGGGCGGCGTTTCAACCGTAGGCGCAACAACGGGAATGGTGTCTAGATCGAGGCTCAGGGCGATGAACTGCGTCACCTGCGTATCGCTGAAGTTGTTGTCACTCACCACAATCAGCGATTGCCGACCGTCTGCCAGCTTTGGCCCCAGCGCCAAACCTTCCAAATTGTCTGGCGTGATGCCCAATTCGGCAAAGTCGAGCAATTCTCGCTTAGAAACGGTCGGGTCTACCTCAAAGGCGGTGCCTTCCTCAAACAGCAAACTGTCTCTGCTGCTGATATCAAGCGCACCCTGAGTGCTGATTTCGTAAAGCTTAACTGTGTTGCCGACCCCAGCAGAAAAGGAACGCTCTAGGGCTAGCAGGGTGCCGCTGTTGTCGATTGCCAGCAGTTCCACCAACCCATTCGTGCGGAAGCCATCTGCCGGAACGGGAGCATCAGCCACCGCATCGACGATGTAAGCAAACTCTTCCACAGCCTGTCCGGTGAGGAGGTCGTATTTGATGATGCGAGAGACGCTTTCTTGCTCCAGGTTGGCGGCGGGGCCGTCCTGGTTGAGGGCGTTTTCGGTCGCGGTGTAGAGATAGCGACCATCGGGGGTAATCGTGGTGCTCTCAAAGGCGAGGTTGTTGCGAATGCCGCTGCTGTTGTCGGCGGTGGGAAGGTATTTGTCGGCGATCGCCAATTCCCCAAGTTGCTCCCCATTCAGCGAAAACTGATTCACAAACGGGTTGATTAAGCGAGTTGCGTCTCCTTCCGAGGAAATGTACACCGTACCATTTGGGGCAAGAGCAATTCCCTCTGGGTCGAGGCTCAGTGCAGCAAACGATTCACCCGACTCGTCTAGCAGCGTGGTTACATCCTCAAAACTGATATCGCCGTCTTGCAGTTCCCCGTCGCTCAGGTCAATCGAGAGCGTGTAGAACCGGGCTGGGTTAAATTGGCTGCGATCGTCCGCAATGCTGTAGTAGATATCGTTGGCTGCGTCATAGGCAATTCCTGACAGTCCACCAACCTGGGTTTCCTCAAAAGTCACTCCTGTTGGAAACGTTACCTCTCCCAGGAAATCTACCCCTGCAACGGTGCGTCGGTTTGGGTCTGCCGCAGGCTCCGTTGCCAGGTCAACCCAGACTAGGCGATGGTCAGAACTGGGAAACGGAAAATTACCCACCAAATTGAACTGAGGAGCGTCACTGGTCGGCCAAAACACCTGAGCGTCTGTGATCTCCAGGTTTTGTGAAGGCAACACATAGTCAGCCCGTAGGTTGCCCGGAGTCGTATCGGCAAAGTCTGCCGTGTCAAATGCCGGATTGTTGATGTGAGTGGTGTTTGCGCCGCCCTGACGCTCTGCTGCATCTACCCCACCCTCGCTGCTGGGCGTGACGCTGGTGTTGATCAGCGGATTGTTGAGCAACTGGAGGATGGCATCTTCAACGCTATCGCCATCAAATGGGTCGGCGTTCTGGTCGCCCGCGATCACAAACTTAGAGCCAGTCGCTAATCCGCCCGTATCGCCCGCATCGTCGTAGATGTAATCGCCCTCACCCGGAGTCACATAGTCTGACCAAAAGCGAATCTCGTCATGGTTGCGGCGACCGTTGCGGTCTTCCGGCCCGTCAAATACGGGGGGCGTAGGATGGCTGGTCAGGAAGTGAACCGTCTCGCCATTCACCTCGATTGGAATGTCCCAGTGGCTCTTGGACGAAAGTCGAAATGCCTCTAACTCTTCCGCCGAATACCAGTCGTTTGCCTCTGGTGTGTTGGGGTCGTCGGGCAGCAGCGCTCCGGGCATATCCTTCCAGAGGAAATTTTGAAAGGTGCGAACATTCTCCGTATCAATCGGGTACTTGGAATAAACCACCATGCCAAACTGACCAGGAAAAAAGCCAAACCCAAAGGCATCATCCGGGCCGCCAACGGTGCCGTTGTTGTTCAAGTCAAAGCCAGAGGGAATGCCCGTGTTGGAAGGCGCAACGTAGTAGTAAGGATAGTCAACCGGGTCAACTCCGTTCTGGCTAACGCCAAGATAGTTCTGCTGAAATAGCTCAGCAGCAGTGCCGCTTTCGTCGAAGTCAAACTCGTTAATCAACAACACGTCCGGGTTGACTCGCTGGATGATTTCTGCGACGGTTTTAGCCTGAACATTGTCGGGGGTAGACAAATCAGTAGTTAGTTCACCTGCATTGCTGCGATTTAGCGAGGCGTTAAACTGGGCAAAACGAACGGTATCGGGACTTACCATGAAAGCTTCCTTGACGAGGTAGAGTTTTTATTCGTGGAAATGAAAAAGCAAGCCGCGTAGGGGTTTAGAGGGCATAAACCTGTTTACCGCTCAGGAAGATATCACTCGCGTCTAAAGGCTGGACTATGGGAAGCTTATGGTTTGGGTAATGTTGCCTGGAGGAAAGCCTGATTTTTATTTGACAAATCCGACTTCATTCAGCACAATGGATATTGCCCCTAACGGGGGACTGTAGTTCAATTGGTTAGAGCACCGCCCTGTCACGGCGGAAGTTGCGGGTTCGAGCCCCGTCAGTCCCGTAAGCTTATAGAGAATACTTCTTACGTCAAGATGCGATCGCCTTACCTCTCTTGGGCAGTCTAGGGAGGTAATTTGACGAAGGTGCTATTGATATGCCTGCCAACCGAGTAAGTGCGTCTCTATCCCCTGCTGAACAGCAAGACGTAATGGACGCGATCGCCACCATTGTCCAAAACCTTTCATTTCTAGTTGACCTGGGTCCAGAAGAACGTCGGGGAATGGCTAAGCTGGGCGATCGCAATCGAGCGTTTACCCGCAAAGCGTTAGAGATTGCCACCCAAAATCCTGACTTCCTCCCCCGCTCGTTTGACCTCGAAGAAATGCGGCGAGACTTCGAGCTATTTGAAGCCTTGCAACCGATGCTGTTGGCGCTGACCCGTCTGCGAGAATTGATTGATGACACAGCGGTTGCGGCCGGGAATGAGGCCTATGAATCGGCTCTGGAGGTTTACCGCTATGCCAAAGCCAATGGCAGAGTAGCAGGACTTGATAACCTGGTAGATGAAATGGGGCAGCGGTTCGCACAACAGTCAGGTCGAGGGCGATCGGCTTCCACCCGTTCAGTCAATGGCACCTCTAATGCGGAGTCAGGAAGCTAAATCGACAAAACCTTTGCACTAATTTTGAGGCTGGCTTCACTACAAACGAAGCCAGCCTCATTTTTTATGAAGCTAGCCTCGTGGCTGATGAAGCTGGCTTCGTGGCTGGTGAAGCTGACTTCGTGGCTGGTGAAGCTAGCCTCGCCCGGACACGAGCAACAAGCAACAGATTGGGAGGAGTGGTTCGCGCCTCGCCTCTGCGGAGGTATCAGTCAGTCCTTACGCATTTGAAACCTAAAACCTTGATCCCCCCTTCCCCCTTGAAAACTACGGTGTACACACAAGTCCTCTCATACACCTAGCCGATGGGGACTTGGACTGACTCGGAATCC
>JAAUQZ010000333.1 GCA_012033355.1 Leptolyngbyaceae cyanobacterium RM1_406_9
ATTTTCTCCGTAGATCAATCATGGTTGCCTTCTAAGTCAAAGGATATGCTGAATGAACGAAGTATTTAATCCTCGATAGGTAGATTTTTGCGTTTACCCCTGCCCTTTGCTCAGGTTGAGCATTAGTGCCAGGTCAAATCAATTCAACAGCCGTTATTGCAGACGAGATTGTAGGAAAGTACGTTTATGCAGGCCAACTCAGCAGATCATCAGCCCATCGAAAACTCGAACCCGATCTTGAGCGTTACATCAGGGTTGGTTGATGATAATGTTCCTACTATGGAAGAGTCAGCCTACCATGCCGAACCGACTTGCTTTCATGGCTACTACAAGGGCTGCATGGATATGTATGCCGATGCTGAAACCGTAGCCAAGTACTTAGACGTACATCACGGGTGGTTTCGCCGCTGTGCCCACCCGATGAAGGCAGAGCCGTTAGGAGAAAATGGCTACGCGCTAACCATTGGGCGGTTTGGGTCGTTTGGCTATGAGGTGGAACCTAAGGTCGGGTTAGATTTGCTGCCTCAAGACCAGGGGGTTTACCGCATCAAAACTATTCCTGTCCCTGGCTATGAAGCGCCCGGTTACGATGTGGATTTTCAGGCCGCTTTAGAGTTGGTTGAATCAAACGCTGAGACGGCTACAACTGCAAAGCTGACGCAGGTGGTGTGGGAGCTAAATTTGGAGGTGGCGGTTCAGTTCCCCCGATTTATTCAGGCTTTGCCGAAGTCGCTGGTGCAAACAACGGGCGATCGCCTGCTCAACCAAATCGTTAGACAGGTTTCTCGCTGCCTGACCCACAAAGTTCAGGAAGACTTTCATAGCAGCATCAACGTACCCTTTGCCAAAAAACCTCGCAGAAAGTATCCCTGGAGCCGCAGCCAAAATCCTTCTGCTCACAATTAAAAATCTACAGCCACAATCCATTCGTCACTAAGCTGGAGCTTAGTAATGCCGATTTAGAAGATCTAGCTTCCTTGTGCTTGGAGGAAGCTAGATCTTCCTGACGCTGTGCCTTCGTCAGTTTTGCGGTGATTTTATCGCTGCATATGCTTTTCTAGCAAGCTCTTAGCCATAGGCTTGTAGAGCAGATGAAACAGCATTTCAATATATCGCAGCATATCTTCCCGATTCTCCTGAGATATGTAGTTCCAGAAGCCGTAGATTTTGGCGAGTGACATCAATTTGGTCGTGTGAATCTTCCAGGTGTAAGTGCTGTAAACCCTTTCTATGCCGCGATTGGAAATTTCTTCCCAGTAGCCAGAGCTTTGGTCACACTTGGAAATGAAATTTAGAATGATTTCAGCCATCTCCTCAGGCAGTGTAGGGTTGATGTAAAAGCCGTTGTACTTGTCTTGAATAATTTCTAGCGGCCCGCCGAAGCGAGTTCCAAAGGTGGGCAGTCCAGAAATCATGGCTTCCAGAATGGTTAGACCAAAAGCTTCAAACAGAGCAGGCTGGACAAAAATGCCCTGGTTGTCGGCAATCACGCGGTAAATTTCACCGGAATCGTTCTTTGGCAAACGTACACCCAGCCAACGAATTTTGCCGTGCAGATTGTACTGGTCAATAATCTGGTAGAGCTTATGGATCTCGTTGATCTCTTCCTGGTCGTTGGATTCTTCTGCCCGCAGCTTTCCGGCTACCAAAATCAGGTTACAGCGCTCTTGTAGGGCTTCGCTCATACCAAAACATTCTGCCAGACCCGTAAGGTTTTTGATCCGATCAAGTCGGGCCATTGAGAATAGGGGGCGTTTGCTAGGATCGTCTAGCTTGCCGTAAACGCTGCTGGGGTCTTCTGCGGTAAACAGCAGTTCTTCTAGACGATCGCGATCGCCCGGTATCCGGTCTTCACTGCGAGTGTAGGGAAAATAGGAGCTTTCGTTTACACCGGGAGGCACCACGTTAAATTTGGGACTAAACAAGTCAATGCCGCTGACAACGTGATAAAGCTCTGGCATAGTGAAGCATTTGTAAGACTCGTATTGTCCAACACTATCGGGCGTTCCAACGATTTCCTGATAGGTGCTGCTAATAATAAAGTTGGCAGCATTCATAGCGATCAGGTCAGCCGTAAACTGAATTGAGAAGTGATACTGGTCTTCCAGATCTTGCCAGTACAGGTTGCTGAACAGGTATTTGGATTTTTCTAGAGCGTGTGCCACGTTGCACTGAGTAACCTTCAGACGGCGAGATAGTAGGAAGGCGACCAGATTGCCATCGGAATAGTTGCCAATGATCAGATCTGGCTTGCCCTGAAACTCGGCTAACAATTCCCGCTCAGCGTCAATGGCGTAAGTTTCCAGATAGGGCCAAATTTCAAAGCGGGAAATCCAGTTTTGAGTGATGTTGGGATTAAACTCTCGGAAGGGGACGCGCAAAATCCAGCCGTTTTGAGTGCCGTGAATTTTTTCGAGCCGCTGATTACAGAGGGTGCCATCGCTGTTAGGAATCAGGCGAGTCAGAACGATGACTTTGAGATGAACAGTTTCTGACTCTAAACCTGCCAGGGTAATGTCTTGCTGGAGTTGCTTTTCAATGCTTCTTACCTGGTCGAGGACGTACACGACCTGCCCACCCGTATCGGGGCGACCCAAAACTCCCTCTTGCCCAAACCACCCGTGCGGGGAGACCAGCACCACCCGAAACACCATTGGAATACGTGAAATAAAGGCTTCCAGGGATTGGTGGTCTGGGGAATCTAGAAGCTGGTCGAGCATTTCCAGCGTTTCGCGGACTCGCCCTGCGGTGTTGCCCCAACCTGGCTCAAAGCCAAGTGCTTGCAGGTCAAACCGAAAATTATCGTAAGGCTCGTCGTGGGGACGATGGCTAACGAGGGTGAGGGCGCGTTTTAACTGATCGGAGAGTTGCTGTTGCGACTGAATTCGTCCGTTAATTAGGAGTTGGGTGCCGTTGCAGCTATGCAGGCTGAGGAATTTGTAGAGCGCCTCTAACCACTGCTTTGGGTCCTGAAATAGCTTACTGGAAAGGTAGCGGTTGAGGAATTCTACGCCTTTGCCGATGTTTTTGGGGTCGCGCAGGGCAGGCGAATAGTCGTAGAAGGGCTGAAAGTCGAGTTCTAGTACGTCGCCTTCTTGCGGGTTGAAGCGGTTGACGAGGCGATCGCGCAGATCCAGTAATTCTTGCACCGTCATCGTTTCTATAGTCAAGTCCTCCAACAACCGATAGACCTCTTGACTGGCAATCTTGGGCCTGACGATTATGCAAAGGCTTTCCTGATCTAGGATGATTTCCTGTGTGTAGTAGATCAGCTTGCCTAAATGAGAGGACTGAAAAAACTGCTCAGGTTTCTCATTCTGGCTACAGTATTCAGCAAAAGCAGTAATAATGTCATTTCTCAGCAGATAGTGCTGATCGCGCTGCCTCAACTCACTGGCAAACTGGCGCAGATCGGCTCTCTCATCCTGATTGTTAAGAATCGCTTGAATCAAATCGGACATAGCAACTCCCTCGATTAGGTTTAGTGGATCAACAAGAAACGCGCTGTTTAACAAATAGTTTGATTAAATAGACAGTCTGAATGGACGGTTTTGCAGCGAAAGGTAAAGACCAAAGAGCATCGTCTCAGTCTCACTCAAGCCCCACCGCTTACACGACCGCAAGCAGCGATCTCGTACCCTCTGATCAACCTGTTGTCTACTTTCTATATGTCTATAACAGCCAAAGTCTATGACAGTTGAAGTCTATGACAGCCAAAAAGCCGTGTAAGTTCTTCGGACAATGAGTTTGGAGCCAATAGAGAAAAACCTGAGTGTAATACCAATTCCTTTCTAAAGTTGCACTTTGGGAGCGGGGTACGTTCCAAAAACCGCAGCTTTACATAGAAATGGTACAAGCTGAAGTTAACGACATTAAAGCCTGTATATTACAGCGCCCTGCTCTAGCACAGCTTCTTTCCCAGGTTCTAAATTGCTATCGCATGGTCAGGTTAAACGGTGCTTAGTGAAGCTAGCTATAGCTTAGATTGTTGGATCTGGTTTTTTTAGATCTAGTTAGATGAGATCTAGAGAGTTAGTGTTGCTCCTCCTGGCTGGGTTATGAGAAGTTTGAGCAGGATGAAGATAAGTTGTTCTTCGCCAATACAATCCCACAGCTTGATGAATAGATGAGTGAAGCTAATCCCTAAAATATTGAATTTCTAGTGAAGATCTCAGAGAAATCGCCAGTGACGTTACTTTTGTTCAATACAATGTAACGTCCATTAACAAAAACCCTAAAGAAATACCCGGAAGGGAAAGGTTAACTTCTTGATGGAAAGCGAGATTGAACAGGCATAGCTAGCACCTTATCGACGCGATTGCCATCCATGTCTACTACTTCTAAGCGTAAATTGTTCCATTCAAAATGGTCGGACGATGCAGGAATACGCCCAAGCTGAGTAATAACAAATCCTCCCAAAGTTTGAAAATTTCCGCGCTCTTCGCCAGGAATTTCCTCTATTTCAAAGATCTCCTTAAATTTTTCGATGGGTAAAGTTCCATCTAGCAGCCAAGAGCCATCTTCACGCTGAATGGCAGGCGACTCGTGGGGCTGATCGGCAAAGGGAACATCTCCAATGATGACCTCCATCACGTCATTCAGGGTGACAATTCCCTGGGTTACGCCATATTCATCGACCACTAGCGCAATGTGTGTGCCAGATTGCTTAAACATTTCTAGCACTTTGAGGGCACGAGTGCTTTCAGGAATGAACAAAGGCTGGCGCAACATATCGATCAGGTCAATGGGTTGGTGGGAGAGGCTACGGGCCAGCAAATCTGTGACGTTGACAACGCCCAGTACATGGTCAGGATTGTCTTGACAGACTGGAAAGCGGCTGTGGTGGCTCTCGATCATCTTTTGGCGATTGACCTCAGCGGAGTCGTTAATATCTAGCCAGGTGATGTCAAAGCGAGGGGTCATTAGTGAAGCAACGTGCTGATCGCCCAGTTGGAAGACTCGCTCTACCATGTCTTGCTCTGCCGCTTCAAAGGTTCCAGCTTCAGCCCCCTGCCGGATCAAAACTTTGATTTCTTCTTCGGTGACAAGGGGTTCGTCTGAGGCTCCGCCTGCGCCTAGCAGCCGCAAAATTGAATCGGTGGAACTGGTCAGCAGATAGACTATGGGATAGGCAATTTTTGAGAGCCACTGCATTGGAATGGCGACTGATGCAGCAATTTTTTCAGGGCTGGCGAGTGCTAGACGCTTAGGTACGAGTTCGCCAATGATAATCGATAGATAAGTAATGAAGGCGACGACGAGGCTAAAGGCGATCGCCTGACTATAATTTCTCAGGAAAGGCAC
>JAAUQZ010000334.1 GCA_012033355.1 Leptolyngbyaceae cyanobacterium RM1_406_9
GCCTCAGACATAGCAACTAAACCATGCGTGGGGAAACCAACCTGCTGGGCAAAGGTGAAAGCTGACTCAAGGCTTTTGATAGACTTTTGACTATAGTTTTGTCTCCGTTGAAATCGCTTGACCTACGATCTCTAGATGGTGAGTGCGATCGCTCAACAACACAATTTCCTGATCACACGCCACAAAAGGCATTGCTGGATGAGGACCAAAACTTCCCTCACTGGCAATGGCAAGGGTTAATCCCGTCAAAGCCATTGCTCTTTCAGCTTTCAATCTGGCTGCATTCCGCTGGTCTCCAGAGCGTTCAATGTCACGAGTAAAGGTGCCAAACTCATCGGTATTGAATCCTTCAGGCACAATAACCTGAACTCCAAGATGCTGCTCCAAAATGGGAGCAATTGCCTGTTCTTTTCGGTGCATTGTTGCCAATACACCAGTTCTGTTGCAAAATAGATCTTGGGATAAACTATCCATTACTGTTACTGTGGACAAAGCGCCAGTAGGAAGAGCTTACCGCGTGGGGTCAGCGATTGTGCGATCGCATTAAGCTTTTAGCAGGAGATATCGCTAAAATGATACCGCAGGAGCCGCCCCACGCTTCTACCACTTCCAACTTTGGCAATCACTTTGCTGTGTGCTGTTTACAGGCAAAGCCTGAGTGTTAAGGCGATCGCCCCTCCAGCCACTATTTAGCAGACATTGCAGGCTCCTCTAACCCAACTAGCTTGGCGCTCAGTTCCCACAAACGCACCGCTTTTGCATCGTCACGGGCTTCGGGTGAAACTTTTTGCACAAACGATTTGCCTTCTTTCTTCTGGCGGTTTCCCCAACTCCAGTAAGTTCCAGATTGTCCATATTCTGGCTTGGCAACGACATCTGCAACCCGTTCTCCAGACAGTTCTTCTGAGACATAGCCACCCGTAACATATTTCTGAAAGAGGGGAAAAATTTTCTGGAAAAGCGGATAGTGATTGCGGAATAGAGCAGTTGTCGCCACACATCCCGGATAAAGGGAGCTGAAGACAATGCCCGTCGAGTTGTGGAAGCGTCGATGTAGCTCACGCATCGTCAACACATTGCAAACCTTACTGTCTTTATAGGCTTTTACAGGCTCAAACTTTTTGCCATCAATCATGGAAATTGGCGCTTTGAAACCCTGCTCGAAGCCCTGTAAATCTCCCAGATCGGGACGCGGCGGAATTTTTCCGCCCAGTTCGTCTGGGTTGTGAGTGACGGTACCCAGGATAACTAATCGTTTATCGGCCGCAGGTGACTTCTTTAAGTCCTCCAGCATCAGGTTACACAGAAGGAAATGCCCCAGGTGGTTGGTGGCGACGCTGAGTTCATAACCTTCTGGCGATCGCAAAGGCTCTTTTAACAGCGGCATATAGATCGCCGCATTGCAAACCAGTGCTTCTAACGATCTGCCACTTGCCCTAAAGTCTGTCACAAACTGTCGCACACTTTCCAGGGAAGCTAAATCGACAAACAGAATGGTGTAGCTGCCTTGCACCATACCTACAGATTGGGCAGCTTTTTCTGCCTTCTCTAAATCTCGACAAGCCATCACTACATACCATCCACGTTGAGCTAGCGCCCTTGCCGCCTGTAGACCCACCCCGGAGGAAGCACCTGTAACTATGACCGTTGACTTCTGATGTTGATCCATTTCGCTTCAGACTCTCTGTTCAGACTTGGTTAACTACCAGTAATCAGCACTGATCATGCTCTCACAAATTTCATATCAATTAAGATGTCGTTACCGATTTGTAACCAAATTCCTGAAACTTGTAACCTTTCGTAGTGTAAGCAAAGTTCGATTTCATCCCCCATCCCTCATTCCCTATCCTTCCTGCCACAGGTCTACCCTAAGGTTCTACCAGCCCAACATTTTTTCTCCTAACCTGTGCAGAGAGTCTATATGAATGAGAGAAAACTGATATGACAACTGATCTATCTCCCGAAAGCACCACTCTCAACAAACGAGCAGGCAGTTCTCCCCTAATTGGCATTTTGCTTATCGTTCTAGGCATTGTCGGGCTTGTTTTACCTGTCTTTTCAACCCTTGTTGCCGAAACCTGGGTGGCTTTTATCCTCATTTCTGCGGGAGCCGCTAAGGTAGTGTATGCGTTTCAAACTCGCGCTCGCGGCGGTTTTATCTGGAAACTGCTGCTAGGGATTCTCTACGTAGCAACAGGTATCATGCTGTTCGTCTATCCTCGAACCGGAATCCTTACTTTAACTTTGCTGTTGGGTAGCTTCTTGCTGACCGAAGGCGTGTTCGAGACAATTTTGGCGTTTCGATTACGGCCTCAGCAAAACTGGACTTGGGCTTTGGTGAATGGCATTGTGACGCTGCTATTTGGCGCTATAGTTTTGTTCCAATGGCCTTTTAACGCCCCCTGGCTAATTGGCACATTAGTTGGTGCAAGCGTTCTATTCAGCGGTGTTTCGCGAGTGATGCTGTCTTTTGATCGCGGTTCTGCGATTAATCAAACTGACTCGACTGCTTCAGCTTAACGGGAGATGCGGGCGATCGCCTGACTCAGTTCGTTCGTTCGTTCGCGTTTCTGATAAATCTCCTTTGGTTAGAGATGCCAGTCACATTTGCGACTACGGTAGAGAACTATTTCTAGACGGCAGTGGACTAGAAGCAGCGATCGTTCCTCAAGAGCCAGAATTTACTTTAGAGCAAGCCTTAGACAAAGACTGGCTTCCCTGAGGACGTGGATAATTTTTGAAAAATCTGAATTGATTAAGATTTCCGACTTCTCGAAGAAGTCGGAAATCTGGGCGTTTACAATCCATGAATGATTAAGCGGTGCAAGTTCAATGTTGAGCGATCGCAATCGTGTTGTCAGTCGTCACAATTGAATGATCAAGCACCGCAATTCAATGGTAAGGTGATGCAATTCAGTATTGGGCGATCGCAATCGAATGATCGGGCGTTGCAATCGTGTTGTGAGCGATCGCAATCGTATTGTGACCCGTCACAATCAAATGATTGAGCGTTGCAATTCAATATTGGGCGATCGCAAAGGCTGCACATTGGTCAAACAGCATTAGGGCTCAGGTTAATCAGTATCTGTGTCGCACAACTGCCAATCAGACTCCAGTATGGTCCTTAATGTTTCCCTACCCAACCGCTAGCTGACTTCAAGCATCTCCAGAGCTTACATGACGAAACGCAGAGCTAATTACCTCCATGCTAATCAGGTTCCAATCTCGTTAAAGCTCAAAAGCTCCAAACAGACATTTGTTTGGAGCTTTTGATGAAGATAAGCTGACTCTCTACGCTGCTCGTTTTTGAGGAGCAGGTTGTTGAGTCGGCTTGGTCGAGTTGGTCGATTTAGCTTGAGAAGCCGCAACTCGTTTGATGCGTTCAAGCTGTTGGAGGGCTGCAATCATCTCTGCTTTCTTGAGATGTTTGTTTTTACCATGAGCGTCTCTCCACTTGATTCCAGCTTTTTGGCATTGCTGACGCAATAGCTCAACTGGAGTAGGCTTACGCCGAGCAGATTTCTTTGGCTCAGGTGCCTGTTCGAGTAAATGTTCAGCAACCGTGAAAGTGCTTCGAGTTCTCCAACTTGTGGGTTTACTAAGACGGCGATGAGCATAGATTGCAAATGAACCTGCCACGTAACCTGCGCCGAATAGTTCCACAACCACCGTTGCTTGAGTAAACAGTAATTCCATTGTCAAAAAGCTCCTTGAAGTCCTTAAGAGGTGTCCCATCTTTCCCAGCGTGAAGAGGGGATGTAGCGCGTGCTGGGAGTAGCCGATCGCGTTAAACGCATAATCTTAGGGAAGATCGGTCAAGGTAATCTTAGAGTGTTTTAATCAAACAGGAAAGCGAGTTTACTTAACTTTGCAAAAGCAGGGGGCGATCGCCAATCACTTTCAGCCAGAGCTACCAGCGAAATCAGGGAATCCTGACTACCCACAGATAGGTTATGACTAAAGTAATCAAGGTCAGAGGAAATCCAAAGCGAAAATGACCCCAGAATGACAAGCGATAGCCCAAATTAGCTGACGCTTCCGCCACAATCAAATTAGCAACCGCACCAAACAGGGTTAAATTTCCAGCTAGAGTTGACCCTGCCGCTAACAGCAGCCAGGATTGCGTGTCATCTGGAGAAACTAACGGTTGCAGCAGCAGCACGGCTGGCACGTTAGAAATCAGGTTTGAAAGCACTGCTGTGATCCCCAACAGTCCAACTGGACTATCAACCCAATTAGTGAAAGGAGCTAAAAGCTCCAATTTTTGAGTACAGCGAGTCAGGATAAATAATCCTGAGAACAGCACTAAGAGGTTCCAGTCAACCTGCCGTAAAACTCGCTGTGGCTTGACTCGCCGCGTCACAAGTAAGATAGCCGCTGCCAAAAATGCAGCTTCGGCAATCGGCGCACCCATTACAAAAGTAATCAGGAGTACTGAGGTGACAACCAGAGTTTTAATAAAAAGTGGTTTGTAAATCCGAAAACGAATCACAGGACAGCTTGCAGCGGGCTTGAGCGATCGCACCTCTGGGTAAAACCACCACAGCAAACCAATCTGCACAAATAATCCACTAATGGTAATTGGCATCAACGTTTGGGCAAAATCAAGGTAGCCAATGCCAGAAAAAGACCCAATCAAAATGTTTTGTGGATTGCCGCTCAACGTTGCAACTGAACCAATGTTTGTCGCTGCGGCAATCGCCAACAAATAGGGAATAGGATTCAGCCCTAACGCCTGAGTCAAACTTAAAGTGAGTGGCGTAAACACTATTGCTAGCGTATCATTCAGAAAAAATGCAGACAAAATACCGCTGCCGAAAGTGAGAACAACTACCAACCCAAAGGGGCTTCGAGTTAATCGAGTCAAGAATACTAACGCCAGTTGGAAGAAGCCAGAGTAAGACAAGTTGGCGTTGACAACCATCATGCTTAGCAGAAAAACTATCGTTGTTGCATCAATTGATTGCCAAGCTTCCTCCAACGGCGGCGCACCTAAAGCAACTAGAAACGCAAAACCCACTAGTGCAATGGTGGCACGATTCATCCGCAGACCGGGAAGATATCCTAAACCAAGCCCCAGGGGGTGCATCCCAGTTTTGCAAGTTTGCCCTCCATCCCCCAACCCCTTCTCCCAAAAAGGGGAGAAGGGGAGCCGGATTAAAAGTCCCTCTCCCGCTCTGGGCTACCGTGTATACAGAAGTTCCCCTTAAACTATTTGAATCAGATTCGGGGTGGAGTCAATGCTAGAAAATCCTATCCTCATTCATGCTCAAGAGTTCAAGGGAGCCGCCTTTGGGGATAAAC
>JAAUQZ010000335.1 GCA_012033355.1 Leptolyngbyaceae cyanobacterium RM1_406_9
TGAGGCTGGCTTCGCCATCGGTGAGGCCAGCTTCGCTATCGGTGAGGCTAGCTTCGCTATCGGTGAGGCCAGCTTCGCCATCGGTGAAGCTGGCTTACTGGGTGACGAAGCCAGGTTACTGCGTCGTGAGGTCAGCCTGATGACAGGTGAAGTGGAGCTTGCGGTTAGCAAAGTTCGCTGAGCAAAGCGCTCGGTCAGCAATCTCGGAGAGGGCGAGATCTGCGACTTCTTCGAGAAGTCGCAGATCTCATACTCCCTTGCTTTACGGTAGATTCTAAGCTGCGTACTGTTGAACGGCTAGCACCAGTTTGTCTGTCCAGTGTTGCACCAGTTCTGCGTCAGCCGCTTCTACCATGACTCGAATCACGGGTTCCGTGCCGGAGGCTCTAACGAGAATCCGACCGCGATCGCCCATTTCGGTTTCGGCTTGGGCGATCGCCTGCTGCAAGCGATCGTTTTCCTTCCAGTTGAGGCGGCGATCGCGATCTTCGACGCGCACGTTTCGCAGCAGTTGCGGATAGGTGTGAAAGCTTTGGTCAACCATTTCTGCTAGAGAAACTCCAGACTGCCGCACCATCGTAGCCAGGTGCAGTGCCGTCAGCAGTCCGTCGCCCGAAACGCTGTAATGGCGACAGAGAATGTGTCCAGACTGCTCGCCGCCCAGCATAAACCCGTGTTTCATCATTTCTGCATGAACATACTGGTCGCCTACCGCCGTGCGAATCAGCTTGCCGCCCTGCCGCTCCCAGGCGCGTTCAAAGCCCAGATTTGCCATGACGGTAGAAACGATTGTATTGCCAGGAAGCTGGTTTTGCTGGCGCAGCGTTTCTCCCCAAAAGTAAAGAATGTAGTCGCCATCGACAACCCGCCCCTGAGCATCGACCGCCATTGCGCGGTCTGCGTCTCCGTCAAAGGCTACGCCCAGATCGGCATCATGCTCTTGAACGGCAGCTTTGAGCGACGCAAGGTGAGTCGAGCCGCAGTTGACATTGATGCGATCGCCATCCGGGTAATCATGCAAACAAATGACTTCTGCGCCCCTTGCTTGAAAAACTGCCGGAGCTAGCTGCGTTGCTGCACCCCAGGCCAAGTCCAGCACAATTCGCATTCCTGCCAGGTTGCCACAGGAAATCAGCGGTTGCTGAAGGGATTCAACATAAGAACTAATTAATTCCGGGCGGTGATAGTGCTGACCGGGCTGCAAAGCGAGATGTCTTTGCTGGCTAGCCCAAATTCCCTCACCACGCAAAGCCGACTCAATCTGTGTTTGCAGTTCGGGTGAAAGCTTGCTGCCGTTTGCCGCAAAAAATTTGATGCCGTTGTCTTCGGGGGGGTTATGGCTAGCGGAGATCATTACGCCACCGATCGCCGCTGATGTGCTGGTCAGGTAAGCCACTGTAGGCGTAGGACACAGCCCCAAATTCCAAACTTCTAAACCTGCTGCGGTCAAACCAGTAGACAGAGCCGTTGCCAACGTTGGGCTGGAATTGCGAGAATCTTGACCCAGAATAATCAGCCCCGGTTTAGCTGCATTGGTTTGTAACACTCGACCTGCCCAAAACCCTAGCTGTAACGCCAGTGGAACGCTCAACAGATCGCCCATGCGACCGCGAATGCCGTCCGTGCCAAACAGCTTCGTTGCAGGTAAGGCGAGGGGTTCCCAATCTGCGCTATGCAGCGTCACGGGCTGGGTTGCGGTAAACGACGAATCGGTCTGACTGGGGCGCGATAGCCAGTCAGAAGATACAGAAGATAGAACCATATCAGACACTCCACACATCTCACACACTGGAGCATACCACCTTCGTAAATCTCCCTATATATTTCTGATGAGAGATCCCCAATTTGTGCTTACATTTTTCTCATCCTGCACGGATGCAGTGAACTGCATCTCTCTAAAGACGTTTTATCCCAGGGATCATGCAGTCTAGACGCACTCTCTTACAGACACAACCCGCCGCGTTCCATCAGGATTGTTCTGAGGAGTTACGCAGACGAAATGTAAATTGAGCGATCGCCAAGTGAACAAGGGGCTTCAGATTTGCGACTTCTTCGAGAAGTCGCAAATCTGAACGTTCATTTTGGGGATGCGTAAATTTTTCTACACTCCAACTTCTGCCAGGAGCGATCGCATTTCTTCCCAGGTCAACCCCTGCTGAATGTAGCGAGGAATTTTGGGGTTGTAGGGGCTTTTTACCCGGTCGATTGAGATGATTTCTGCCTCATCTGGCAAAACGGGAATATCTGGGTCAGCAGCAGTCGGATGCATCAGCGAACTGGAGAAACCCCTAAAAATCGCAATTTGGTCAGATTCTCCGGCGATCGCCACCTCTACCAGCAGCACCTCATCTGGACGTTTAATCGTGTATTGCTCTAGTCGCTGCCCCACGTGTCCCATACGCTTTAGTCCTCACCTGTTTGCGCTTTTACCCAAGCAAAATCTTCATTGCTGCACCGCAGAGCGTCCCTGCTTGCCCAGCCTGACTAGAACAAAATAAATCAGATACAGCATATAGATGATCAAACCGACGATTCCCAGAAAGCCGAGGAAACCGGGAGTCGAGTTAGCGTGAAAGAAATCTTTGTAAACCAGCGGTGCTTCTAGCCAAACCTGGCAAATGGGTAAGCCAAACGTTTCTCTGGATAGGGCACAGCGTGCAAAGGGAACAGTGGCGATCGCCGCTACCACGCTGTAAACAGTCACCGCCCAGCGCCAGGAAGTAAACGCCAGTTTCAACGGTTTGAGCGGCTGATCGTCAATCTCCTCGTTCAGGTCCACCCAAAACCAAAGGCTGATCGGAATTAAAATCATCGCCATCAGACCAGAGATAAACCCGACCAAAATTCCCCCAATCATTAGGTAAACCGTAATTGCCAGCAGGCTAGAGACGCGCCAGTAGATTAGCAGGAGCCGCTGCATCGGTTCATTTTTTTGTACAAACGCCCAGATCAGGAGAATCAAGGGAATCAAAACCGTGAACAGTACGGCCAGTCGGTAATCCGTCCAAACGAGCGATCGCAGAAGTTCCTCTTGCATAATTTGCCTAACTTAACGTCTCATTCAAGCCCAAAGGCTTCCAATTTTTTCCACTCTCCAGCGTAACACTCCTGGCTTCACCTCAATTTGCCCTACCCCTAACGGATGAAATCGTACATACTCAATCAATACGAACGTCCCAATCCATACGATCGTTCCAACTTGCAATCATTCCACTTTGAGAGAACCATGAAGCTGATTAAGCTTCTATTTATCCGCCATGCTCAATCGGTTGGTAATCGGCAAAAACGAATGCAGGGGCATAGAGATTTTGGGCTGTCCACCGAGGGGATTGAACAGGCAAAGAAGCTGGCTCAACGGCTCGTACTGGAGCATAAACGCCCAAACTATATCTACAGCAGTCCGCTTAAACGAGCAGCCCAAACCGCAGAAATTTTACTAACCTATGCTCTATCTGCGGCTTCTACGGCTGCATCTTCCACGCCCGTTTCTAATATCTCTAATAGTGCGTCTAGTGCATCCGCAACGACATCTAGCTCCACTCAAACTCAGGATGCATTACCCAAGCTGCAAGTGGAATATGCAGATGAGCTAAAGGAATTTCAGAATGGAATTTTTGAAGGACTCACTTGGGCAGAGGCGAAACAACGCTATCCGGCTCTGTGCGACGCCCTGGAAGCTTCTCCCGATTGGATTCAAATTCCGGGAGCAGAGTCTTTGCAAGATGCCCGCGATCGCGCCCGTCGATTTATTCAAACGCTGCTCACTCGCCACACTGAAGATACGCAAATTTGGATCGTGACCCATAGCTGGATTTTGCAGCATTTGATTGCAGAATTGTTGGGAAGCGATCGCTCCTGGCGGCTACACGCCCACAACACTGCCATCTTTGAATTTTGGCTCGATCGCTCCCGCTGGGATCACACCAATCAAAATCGCCTTAACACTGACCTATGGCAAATTCGCCGCTTCAACGATTACCGCCACCTGGGATAAACAAACATAGACAAAATCCAACTCAAAATATATTCTAAATTTTGCTTTAATTTGCCTTAATCTGTTTCAATAGACTTCAGCTTGAAGCTGATACCGATTTAATTCAGGTTTACATAAGTTAGATCAATGGATTAAATCAATCCGGTAGATCAATTAGTAAATCAATCCAAAAAAGCAAGGTTTTACCCTTAATCAAAGCTTGACTCCTGAAATTACAACAACTGCTAAACCCACCATGCCAATCATGGTAGACCCGATGGATGATATCGCCAGGCAAGCTCGTCAGGGCAGCGTCGCCGCGATTATTCAAGTTCTCAATGAAAAGCTGGCAAACTCTGGTGTAAGAACCAGAGCAATCCTGGCCGAAGGGATTCTACAACTCCTGTGCGAAGCCCCTCGGCTCGATCAGCTAGAAAAACCCATTCTCGTTAACCAAATCCGTCAGATTCTAGAATCACTCCAGCCACGCGGCATCCGGCGCGTCAGGGTTAACAGCCGCATTGTGCGTGAACAGCAACTTCTCTGGCTAGAGGAAATCAGCCGCGACCCTGAAAACCAGGTGCTTTGGTCAGAAGAAATTCGCCTGTCTAAACTCAATCCATTGCAGCGGCTCTCTCAAGATTGGAAAAGCCAAAAAACAGAGTCGAGCAAAGCTCTGCCAAAGTCGGCATCTTTGACCCAACGTGAGAAACGCCAGTTTTTTCGCGGCATTTTTGGGGGAGCCGCTCTTTGCCTGCTGCTGTTGGTGGCGGTTGGGCTGCTCTACACTCGCTTTGGGGCTGAACTGTTGAATCAGTTTCAACCAAGTGCCGTCCCAGAACCTGAAGCCACTGAAGAAGCTACGAATGCTGCCAATGCTTCACTGGCTCCAGAAAATTCCTCAACGTCATCTCCACCGGAAACCACAGCTTCTAGTCCGACGGCAGTTGCCCAGCAAGAAGATCCGTTTGCAGAAGCAGTCAGGCTTGCAGAACAAGCCGCTACAGAGGGTCAGATAGCTGAATCTTCTGCCGACTGGCTAGAGTTAGCAACCCGCTGGCAGCGAGCATCAGACTTGATGGCTCAAGTCACGCCTGAAGATGAGCGCTATCGAACGGCGCAAGATCGAATGCAGGTCTACCGCCAAAACAGTGAAGCAGCGCTTCAGCAGGCTCAGAGCAGGCGCACTCAGCCAGAGCAGCCTACTCAAACGGGCAACTAAGCCAACTAGTCTCGCAAAATCCAGCTATCATAGCGTGGTGATGGTATTCAAGCAGTACTTTTTGTG
>JAAUQZ010000336.1 GCA_012033355.1 Leptolyngbyaceae cyanobacterium RM1_406_9
CTGCTGCTAGGAACATTGATAAGAGTTGAGCCAGTTCTACGTTTTGCTGGGCCTGCACTGTTAGTTGCAGGACTTTTGATTTTTGTGATTCGTCCGGTGGGGGCGTGGGTGAGTACATTGGGCGATCGCTTCCACCCCACAACCCGCCTACTCTTTGGCTGGTTTGGCATTCGGGGCGTAGGTTCGCTCTATTACCTTTCCTATGCCTATGGCGAGGGCTTAGAAAACCAGGCAGGTGAAATGATTGGCTGGATTACCTATATAACCATCATCATTTCCGTCGTGCTGCACGGGATTAGCGCTACGCCAATGATGAACTGGTACGAGAAAAATGTCGGCAAAAGTCGCTTGAAGCAAGCTGACTAAAACGCCTTAGTGTTTCCACCGTGCCCGATAGCTCCGCGCATCAATGTGACTTAATTCCGGGAACTGTTGATAGCGACCCAAACCGCCGGGCCACCAGGGGTCTAGCGCCCAGTAAAGCTGGTTGCCACTGAGTCCATCACAGTAAAAGTCGATTGCATCCCCAACAATGTGCCGACTCTCAGAAGCTCCTCCAACTCTGCGATTCACTTCTGGTGGACGATACCAACTGGTGATGCGAAAGGGGCGACCAATGCGATCGCGGGCCTGCTGTGCCAGTTGAGCAATTCTCACTATTGCATCCACCGTTGCCTGATTGGGCGGCATTCTAGTCCCTCCGTGCGTTGCCTCTGCCCAGGTAAAGTTACCGTTGGGAAGGATTGAGGTATACATATGTCCACGAATGTTGCTGGGAGTCCAGCGGTTAGGGCGGCGCGGCGGGGGTGGCGGTTCGGGAATGGGGGGTGCATCCTGGGAATCGCGGCGGGCTTGCTCCATCCGTCGCAAATCTTCAAATAGGGATTGAACGGTTTTCTCACGGGCATCCAGTCCCCGCCAAAGCTGCACCAACCGCAGCAGCGCCTCTCGCTGTTCGTCGGTTTCCTGGTAGGTGGTGGGGATGAGCCTGACAAATTCTAATAACTCTCGGTCAAGCTGGCTGGCGGCATTCACCAGTGTGGTGCGATCAGGATTGCTTGCAGTTAACACTTGTGGATTAAGTCCCAGTGCAGTTAGCACAGAAGCCCGTGAGTCTAGCCCGCGCCAAAGGCGAAACATTTCGGTGAGTGCGTTTCGCTGTTCACCTCTACCCTGATAGAACTTGGGAATTCGCTGGGCGAAGGCAATTAGAGCCGGATCAACAATTTCCAGGTTTGTCTCACCTGTAGGATGAGCTTGAACGGTGGCGATCGCCTCTTCCCGCGAATCCAGTTGTCGCCAAAGCTGCGCCAGTCGCAGCAACGCTTCTCGCTGGTGGGGATAGCCAGAGTAGTTGGGGGAAACCTGCTGAATAAATTGCAGCAAAGATCGGTCAAGGGTTGCTTCGTTAGGATTGGATAAGTTAAAAGAGGCGATCGCCGCTTCTCGATGATCCAATTTACGCCACAGCCGCACTGCTTCCAGCAATGCCTCACGCTGATAGGGTAAGCCTGTATGATAGCGCGTCAGCCGTTCGGTAAAGGTGAGTAAATTTGGATCAAGATTGGATAAGTTGTGCGGCAGTTGGTCTGCTCTGTAATCTACAGTCAGGTCTTCAATATAGGCTTTGAGTAGTTTTTTGCTGTCACTCGACTCCAATCGGGCAGCGGCGGGGTCGTTAGCAGGCGGAGCGTAACCTTTGGCGATCGCCTCCACAAAGCGATCGGTATAGCGTCCCTCGTTCCTATCCCAAATCTCATCACTCTTCCAGCCCTGAGCCGTAAGCCGATTGGTGATACTGCGAAGGGTGTTGGCGGCATACTGTACCTGTTCGGGAAACGCATTCACCTGATCTGGCGGAATTCGGTTGGCTGGCGAAATTCCCAGTCCGGTTTCCCCATCTGGCAGTCTAGGACTATCATGAACCTCATAAAGTGCCGCTAGAATCGGTTTGTGAATGCCAGTGCGGGCTGCTTCTAATAAGTAATAATAATTGCGCTGATCTGCGGTCAATGCCATAAATAGCCCTAAGAATAAAGTGATGATAGATAGTGCAGAAATTGCTATTTAATTGTATGTCTTTTATTCCTCTATCTCAGTCCTCATCGCAGAATGTGTTGAAGCGTGTCCGCCTGATCGCTACCGATATGGACGGCACATTGACTTATCAAGGTAAGTTTACGCCAAAGCTGCTGCAAGCTTTACAAGAACTGGCGATCGCCAACATCCCTGTCCTAATTGTGACAGGACGTTCGGCAGGCTGGGTAAATGGGCTGGTGAGCTATTTGCCTGTAGTCGGGGCGATCGCCGAAAATGGCGGTTTGGCTTACTTTCAACCTGATATCAGCGAAATGATTGTACCCATCTCTAATCTGGCTGAACATCGCCATCGGTTAGCTCAAACCTTTGCAGATCTAAAAACTCACTTTCCGCATCTGCAAGAATCTAGTGATAACCGCTTTCGACTCACCGACTGGACGTTTGACATTCAAAAACTCACCGAAACGGATCTGCAACATTTGAGCGATCGCTGTCAATCTCAAGGCTGGAGCTTCACGTACAGTACCGTCCAATGTCATATCAAAATGCCCAATCAGGACAAGGCGATCGCTCTTACTCACGTTTTGCAGCATCATTTTCCTAATTTGCAGCCTGACCAGGTATTAACTGTTGGTGACAGTCCTAATGATGAGAGCTTGTTTGATAGCGATCGCTTTCCCCTCTCGGTAGGTGTAGCAAATGTACTGCACTATGGCGATCGGCTCATTTACCAGCCTACTTATGTTACTCATGCTGCTGAAGTAGAAGGCTTTTGCGAAGTTGCCAAAATGGTAATCGAAGCCAATCACCACTGAGGTGTCAGAGCGTTTCATTCTTCTAGTGTAATTTGGTCAATATTCCTATGACAAATCCCGTATCCTCGTTACTTAAAAAGGGCACTACAGGCATAAATCAGGAATATCAGGTCTTTGACTATTGCGACTACAATAACAGGTAAGGTGAAATTTACTCTTTTGACCCTCCAAAACCAATGAGCCTAAAAGATCGAATTACAGAAGATATCAAAACGGCAATGAAGGCGAAGGATAAAACTCGTCTGGAAACCGTTCGTAGTATCAAGAAAGTATTGCTAGAAAAGGAAGTGAGTGTTCGTCCTCAGGGGCAAACTGAGTTGAACGAAACTCAAGAGCTTGAAGTGCTTTCCCAGCTTGCCAAACAGCGACGAGACTCGATCGAGCAATATCAGCAGGCTGGGCGGACTGACCTGGCCGACCAAGAAGCGCAAGAACTCGCCATTATAGAAGAATACCTGCCTCAACAACTCTCTGACGAGGAGGTGAGCCAGGTAATCGACGAAGTAATTTCCAAAACTGGAGCCAGTTCTGCGCGAGACATGGGGAAGGTGATGGGGCCCGTGATGCAACAGCTCAAGGGTCGAGCTGACGGGCAAAAGATTCAGGCAATGGTCAAAGCAAAGCTGAACAGTTAGTACGGGGTTTCTAAATACATCAACTGTTCGCGAATTAACTGAGCATTTTCAGTGTCACCCGCCTGCTCATAAAGCTCGATCGCCCGTTGGTAGCTTTGCACGATCGCCTCTCGTTCTTCGGGGCGAAGCTGTTGAGCTAGAGCGTAGAGTAAGTCTGCCCGATCTAGATGCACAGCGGGGTTGCTAGAGTCAAGCTGGATTGCCTCATCAAATGCAGTAAGCGCTGCTTCATAGTTACCTTCTTGCCGCGCTGCGATACCCCGAAAGTAAGCCTGATCATAAGCCGTTGCGTCCGCGACCACCACTTCATAGCTGCCGCCTGTGCCAGAGAGAGAACGCGCAATCACCTTGTAGGTGCCGCTGGTCGGCAACGTATAAACAATTGCTGAGTTTAAGTTGCGAGCATAGTCATCGTTGTAGGCTAATTCTGCCCCAGTAGAGTCGAGCAGCGTTAGCGTCGTATCAAAGTCTGGACTGGTCAAGGTAATAATCACAGACTGTCCTGCTTCCCCGGAGAAAGTATGTTCGCCTTCAGCAGAGCGTAAGGTTCCCTCTTGCTCTAGCAAAGCCTGGGCACCCGCCGGATACACAGGCAAAAACAATGCGCCACTTAACAAGGTAGCAACCGTTAGGAATGCGCCCAAGTTTCTGAGTCGAAGTTGATCCATTTTCATAGAAAGTAGCCTCAAATGAGTCTCGTGATTGTTAGAAGGAGAGGAGTGTAGAGAAACCTTTTAGTAAGGCAGTGGCTCAGGTGACGACTGAAGAAACTGAATGTAGTCTCGGAAGGATTGGGCTGATTCAACATCTCCACTCTGCTCATACAGTTCGACGGCCCGCTCAAAATCGGCGATCGCTGCTTCGGTGTTTTCTCCCGTTGCGAGGTAAGCATTCCCGCGATCAACGTAGGCAGAAGGCTGTGTTGAGTCAATCTCAATTGCTTCCCCAAAGGCGGCGATCGCTTCAGCAAAGCTGCCCGACTGATAGAGCGTCGTCGCAGTCGCATAAGCTTGCTCATACTCCGTTGCCGGATTCACCGTTACGGAGTAGTTTCCACCATTTCCGGCAAAAGAACGTACCAAGATCCGATATTCGCCGCTGCTGGGCAAAGTTGCAACAATTCGAGAATTCAGGCTACCGCCAAAATCATCGTTGAAAGCAATTTCCTGACCTTCCGGTCCCATCAGAGTTAAGGTTGTGTCGAAATCGGGACTGGTCAGGCTAATCGTAATCGCCTGACCTGCGGTGCCTGAAAAAGTGTACTCATTTTCGGCAGGCTGAATTGTGCCTTGCTGCCGAAAAATTTCATCAGCGTTGGCTTGACCCGGCAGCAGGAGCAGTGAGCCGCCCAAAGCGATCGCCATCGTTAGCATCAAACCTAACTTTTTAGGTTGCAGCCATTTCATAAACGTACCTTCCGGTTGTGGATGAATAAGGACTTGAAGAACTTGCCCAGTTCTATATACTTCAGCGACAGCCGGGGCATTTCCTGATCAAATACCGCAGTATAAAGGGTTTCTCGATTAAATCACTCGCTTACGCACCGTTACCGGGTTGTCTCGGTATGTTGTGCGATCGCTAACGGACCCCTATAAAAGTGTCATCTCTACGCAATGGGCAACTTTTTCTAGCCTCTTGTGGGATGGGCATCTTGCCCGTCCAATCAAGCAGGCAAGATGCCTGCTCCACAAGAGAATAAGGTTTCCAGGAATTTAATTGCACATCAGGTCATCTCTTGTATTGCCAAGTTAATAAGCGCT
>JAAUQZ010000025.1 GCA_012033355.1 Leptolyngbyaceae cyanobacterium RM1_406_9
TCTATGCTCTAGCAACCGTTGGGCTAATTTTGGTGCTTTCCCTACCGTTTCTGCTCTTTGCCTTCGTCACAACTCTGCTTAATCACATCGAGTTTGCCGAAGTTAGCCCTCAAGTAGAAAGCAGCACACAGCCCAGCCCAGCCTCCAGTCAGCGCCCAGCCCAAGCTGCGGGCTAAGGTCTGCTCCAAAGAGCATTTCTTAAGAAGTTCCCTGCCTTCGGGTAGGGGCTTTTTATTTGCGTCAAGATAGATACAGGAAAACTCTACATATCAGTTTGAGTGCGATTGAGCATGATTGAACATGACGTAATCATCGTGGGCGGCGGTTTAGCAGGATCAAGGGCGGCGGTAGAAATTGCCAGAATAGATCCGCGCTTGAGCATTGCTGTTGTTGCCAAAACTCACCCGATTCGATCGCACTCTGTCGCGGCTCAAGGCGGAATTGCTGCCACCCTCAAGAACATTGATGACACCGACACCTGGGAAGCTCACGCCTTTGACACGGTGAAAGGTTCTGATTATCTGGCCGATCAGGATGCGGTCGAAATTCTTACCCGCGAAGCACCGGACGTGGTGATTGACCTGGAACACATGGGCGTGTTGTTTTCTCGCTTGCCCGATGGACGCATCGCCCAACGAGCCTTTGGCGGACATTCCCACAAACGCACCTGCTACGCCGCTGACAAAACTGGACACGCGATTTTGCATGAACTGGTGGCAAACCTGCGCCGCTACGGGGTGCAGATCTATGACGAATGGTACGTGACCCGCCTGATTCTCGAAGAAGCCCAGGTGAAAGGCGTAGTCATGTATCACCTGCTGGACGGACGAGTGGAAGTGGTACGCGCAAAAGCCGTGATGTTTGCGACGGGCGGCTACGGGCGGGTCTACAATACCACGTCTAACGACTTTGCCTCAACGGGCGACGGGCTAGCGATGACCGCCGTTGCCGGACTGCCACTGGAAGACATGGAGTTTGTCCAGTTTCACCCCACAGGACTGTATCCGGTAGGGGTACTGATTTCAGAAGCGGTGCGCGGCGAAGGGGCTTATTTGATTAATGCGGAGGGCGATCGCTTCATGGCTAGCTACGCCCCCAGCAAAATGGAGCTAGCCCCCCGCGACATCACCTCTCGCGCTATCACCAAAGAAATTCGGGCGGGGCGCGGTGCCCACCCAGACGGCAGCGCAGGCGGTTCGTTTGTTTACCTCGATCTGCGCCACATGGGGCGAGAAAAAATCATGAGCCGCGTCCCTTTCTGTTGGGAAGAGGCACATCGCCTGGTGGGAATTGATGCGGTCGATCAGCCGATTCCAATTCGTCCAACGGTTCACTATTCGATGGGCGGCATTCCGGTGAACATAGACGGACAGGTTCGCAGTGGCGCTGATAGCTTGGTTGAAGGCTTTTTCGCTGCTGGGGAAGCGGCTTGCGTCTCTGTCCATGGGGCAAATCGGTTAGGCAGCAATTCCTTGCTGGAATGTGTGGTTTATGGCAAAAGGACGGGAGCGGCGATCGCCCAATACGTCCAGTCGCGCAAACTCCCCGAAATTGACGAGCAACGCTATCTCACCCAGGCAGCGCAGCAAATTCAAGCCCTGATCGACCAGCCCGGTGAATATCGAATTGATCAAGTCCGTCAGTCCTTCCAGGACTGCATGACCGACCACTGCGGCGTGTTTAGAACCGAATCGGTGATGCGCGAAGGGCTAGAGAAACTGCAAGCGATTCGCCAGCAGGCGCAAAAGATTTACCTGGATGACAAAGCTAAACTCTGGAACACGGAGCTAATCGAGGCGCTAGAACTGCAAAATCTGCTGATCGTGGGTGAAATCATTCTCACGGGGGCGCTCAATCGCCAGGAAAGCCGAGGCGCACACTGCCGCGAAGATTTCGCAGAGCGCGATGACACCAATTTCCTTAAACACACGATGGCTTATTATTCTCCGGCGGGGATACAAATTGGCGATCGCCCCGTCGCCATCACCCTGTTTGAGCCACAGGAAAGGAAATATTAGAACTCCTCCTTTGCAATGGTCAGGACATCTTGATAAAGCTGTTGGCTAATACGTTTTCCTTGAGAAATAAGTTCATCTAGTATCTCCTTTACAGAAGGTACAAACCCTCGCTCTTTTGCAAGCAACAGAGTGCCAACTGTTCCAATCACAGGTAGGCAACGAGACTTAGCAACTTGTCTTGCCTCCAGATCGTCTATCAGAATCTGGTCAGCCAATAATTCTTCCGCTAAGAGGATGGCTGCACATTCTCCTAAGCCAAGTCTTGTCTCCATAGCAAAGTCAAACACTTTTTGCGGATCGCTGACTGCCTGTACCTCAAGCCACTGCAATGAACGCACAATATCTACCGCTGGATGTTTTCCTGTCGTTAGTTCACTATAGACTTCCTGGGGAATAACGATCTTCCTAAATACATCGTGCAAAAGCTCAATTCGTCCAACTTTTGCTAATTCACTAAGCGGTGTAGTGTCTGAAACAACAATCACGTTTCCTATTTTTCCAAAACACGTTTTGCTTGAGCAATTTCTTCCTCAATCTCTTCCTTTGATTGCGAGGCAAACGGAGAAATACCATAACTATCCATTAGGTTAGAAAGTTGCCAGCGATCAATATTTAATAGTTCTGCCGCTTTACCAGAACTTATATCAGAATGCTGCAACAACGTCATTACATAAGCTTCTTTGGCTTTATGTTCGGCTTCAGCCTGGTGTAATTCAGGAACATTTGGAATAGATACGGTAAATTTAACTTCCGTCTCTGAGTGTTGGGTTTGCATTATGTATAGCCTTAACTGCAAAGAGTCATAGCATTCAGATCATAGCAAAGAGGATTTGCTACAGCTGAACACGAGCAAATTCATTGATAGAGGTAACTTTTGCATAACCCTCTGCCAGTGCTCCCATAAAAGCCGCATGAACTTCAGCAGCCTTGACGGTTCTATCTTTGTACTCCAAATCTCTCGTTGCACAAGCATCTTCAATCACAACGCACTGAAGCCCAAAATCGAAAGCAGCACGGGTTGTGGCATCAATGCACATATGACTCATCGCGCCACAAATAACCACTTCTTTAACTTCAGAATCTTTGAGATAGCTCAGCAAAGAGGTATCTCTGAAGCTATTGGGAAAATGTTTTACAATAACCGTTTCATTTGGTTCAGGAGCTACACTTTCGTGAGTTTCAGCGCCTTGGGTATCTGGCAAGAAAAATGTTGCTTCCGGTTCTACCGAAATATGTTGGATATGGAAAATCGGAGATTGTTCTTCTCGAAACTTCTGTAGAAGCTTTTGAGCATTTTTTACGGCTGGTTCTACACCAACCAATTCCCAATTTCCACCAGGAAAATAATCGTTTTGAATATCAACCAGAATTAAGCCTTGTTTCACATCTGCTCCTTTCATAAATCATCCTTTGTTGACTGTTCGTGTACTCATGCTCACACTCAGGCATCCCTTTTGGATCGCCTTAGCCTGAGTATGAACGAAGGATTTAAGTATTTCAAGTACGTACAATATGTTTGGGAACTATCAAAAAGTATTGTTGGAACAAAATTCAAATGCCACATAAGCAATATATGTGTCCAGTAGAAGCCCTTGTTGATGTTGTTGGGGGTAAGTGGAAGATGCCAATTCTTACACTTTTGTTTCAGGGCACCAAACGCTATGGGGAACTAAGACAGCATCTTCCAGGGGTAACTGAGCGGGTACTAACTATGCAGTTAAGGGAATTGGAACAGTCTGGCATTGTTCACAGAAAAGTGTATGCCGAAGTTCCTCCAAAGGTAGAATATTCTCTGACTGATTTGGGTCTGAGCCTAGAGCCTGTTTTACAAGTAATGCTGAGTTGGAGTGAGAAGTACCTGTGTATGACTGAGCAAAAAGCAGATTGGTGGGAAGAAATTCGCAACTCTGATCAAGATTCAATTTCACCCACTACTCCCCTTCTGATTAAAGATTAGGTATTAAAAGATTGAAGATGTCCCCGATCTTTTAGTAGGAAAGGAGTTAACCAGCAAGCCCAAGAATGTACAAATACCTGATTGGCTGACAAAACTGCTGAAAAGCTGATTCTTTCGTTCTGTAGGCTTCGGCTGCGCTCAGCCTGCGGAGATGGGTACGGTGTGGATTGAGCGAAGTCGAAATTCATGCCCGAAGATTTGTCAGGCAACCAGGTACAAATACTGTTTATTTAACTTGGGAAACATTTGCTGAAAGCTAGGAGCGATCGCCAATTTCCCCTCAACCGAATTTGACGGCGCAAAAGTGCCCAAACTAAGTTTTCTTCCTTCGCCAAAAAACTCAGCCAGGTGTTACTGTCAGCCGTGATTTGCAAATTTGGTTTACCTACAAGTCCGGTTTGAATGTTCAGTTGCTTGTCGCGAATCGTGATCGTTGCCTGATGGCTTTCCGCACCCGTAAAGGTGAAATGATAGACCGCATCTAGTCCCTCAGCTTGGTTGCGCTGAAACAAGAGTGGCATTCCCTGCAAAAAACCTTCAACCGTGCGGGGCGGCACTAAAGTGTTTCTCACCTGCTTGACTTGTTTGTGCGGAAACCGCTGTGCAACGTGAGTCTCTGCATCAGAACCAGGCACAACATAGATCGTCTCATCCTTATCCTGCAAAGGTTTGACCACTTCCTGGACAAAGCCCACGCGATTTCTGAGAAATGGGCCGATCACGTCTTCTCCGGCGGGGCAGACAGCCATGCAGTACGCGGCTTTGTAGTTTGCGCCAAAGGAAAGGCTCTGCCACATGGAGGCAGATTCGGACGGGCTAACTTTCTGGCGATAGTTCTTAAAACTGCGGCTTTCTGCCACCTTCTCCGGCCCAATCTCCCAAACCGCCCATAAATTCAGATAGTTGTGGGTGTAGCAGGCAGAGAAGTCAAAGTGTCCATCAGCGGCGATCGCCCCCACCGGGCAAGCCACTACGCACAGTCTGCATTCCAGACAAGGATTGTAATCAATTGGGGCGCTGTAGGCACTCACCTCTGTGTCGATCAGCACCGTGCCCAGCAAAATGAAATTGCCAAACTTAGGGTGAATCACATTGCGATGAATGCCCATGTGTCCCAGACCGGCCGCCACTGCCACTGGCTTATGTGAAACCACCCAGACCTTGCCAGGAAAACGATCCATCTCCATTGGAAACCCCATTGCTGGATTCAAAGCTCGAATGCCTCGTCGCTCCAGCGCTGCCACAATGTGGCAGCTAATGTCATTTACCTCATCTCCGGTGTGGTGAAACTCGACATTGGCAACCGATCGCGCCGGACTGCGGACGTTTTCACGATTCATTCGGCAGACAAAGCTGATTAGTGCTTTGGTCGGTGGAAAGGCGGTCAGAATGTCCCGTTGCTGGTCGGCGATCGCCATTCGCTCCAGTTCGACAAACCCGACATCATCTGCGCCTGCCTCTAAACAAAGCTGTCGCAGCCAATCTGCATCCAGCGTAGTAACCGATTCTTCACGAGTCGCCTCTTGCTCACGAAACCGCTTGACCGTTGGATGCTGTTCAAACTGAGACATAAGTTTCCTCATTAGTTTCGAGTGTATATACACTTTTTGATAAGCTTAACTACCAAGATTTTTTGATAAAAGGGCTAGGGGTAATTTTTCAATTCCTCAGAACCACCGTTTCACGAACCAAAGACACTGTGTTAGCCAAACCGAACAACAGCATTTGCCATTGCTCTGTACCTAGTCTTTCAACAACTTGCTGCTGAGCTGCTTTCCAAAGGGGAAATGCCTGCACCAAAGCAGACTGCCCTGCGGCGGTCAGGGTGACAATTCTCTCTCGCTGATCTTGTCCGGGTTCAATGGCAATTAGCCCCTGTCGCTGAAGCGGTTTGAGGTTACGAGTCAGGGTAGTGCGATCCATCACTAAAATCTGAGCCAGAGCTTTCATTGTGGGTGAGCCTGCCTGGGACAAAGCAGCCAGCAGCGTAAATTGATTGACTAGCAGCCCACTCGATTGCAGCCTTTCATCAAAAAACTGGGTGATGACCCGAGTTGCCTTGCGTAAGCTAAAGCAGGTACAGCTTGCAGGAACATTGGGATTGAGGGAGTTGGATTGTGATTCTTGTGCGTGCATAATAGATGTATATACACTTAACTGCGTTCTGTCAAGCGATCTGCTCATGCAGAAAATGTCAGGGAAGTGTGGCGATCGCCCACCTGTATGTTGTCTTAGTTTTTTCTCAGCGATATCATGCTGACAAAAATTACCTGATTCACCATTTACATGAAACCTGAACTAGGCACATCTCAACCCCTAGAGTCTTACCCTTCAGTTCGCACAATAGCCCGCGTGTCTGCATCTGCCTTAACTCCGTCTAGATTTTTTGAGCAGTATCAAAGGTCAGGGCTACCAGTAATCGTGACGGGTCTACTAGATGCTGAACCTAATTGGAGTCTGGACTATTTGCGTGAGAAACTGGGTACGTTTGCACTACCCATTCGGCGGTATGGGCGAGAACAGTATGAGCAAGATAAGCGCAAGTGGAAAAGCATTGGCAGCGGCACTGAAGCCCAGCGCGTCCCCTTCACTCACTATGCAGAAATGCTGCAAAGCGGTGAGGCCAGAGAACATGATATCTATTTGGTCAAACGCTCTCTCAAACATACACCGCTGGAGCAAAATTTAACTTCCCTTCACAGAGTCGGAGAGCAATTGGGGTTATCCCCGATTAGCGATTTTAATCTTTGGCTAGGCACATCAGGACACACCACCTGTCTGCACTATGACCCGATGGATGGCACCCTGTTGCAGCTTCATGGCGCAAAAAAAGTGGTGCTTTTCCGCCGTCACAGCTTTATAACCTTTACCCGTTTCCCTTTTGGGTACATCTGCGTCACGGCTTGAAAATGCGGGCTTCCTACAGTCAGGTCTACCCCGAACGTCCGGATTTTGAAGCATTTCCTCGATTGAAACAGGCCCTTCAGCATCGCTATGATGACGTGTTGCAGCAGGGGGAGGTGCTGTTCATCCCGGCTGGCTGGTGGCACGAGTTGACTACGGTGGGAGATAAGGTTGGGGATGGAATAGTTTGCTCTATAAACCGCTTTTGGCATATTCCAGCGGGGCGATCGCTCGGTCTATGGAGCAAGTGGCGGGTGCATTTGGGCAGCGTTTGTGCAATTCCTCACATTTTGGGCGATGTTGGGAGGGCGATCGCCAGCGGCAACGCTCAGATGCTGAGCCAGATCTGGCAGAAATCTAAGGAAAATAACGTATAACCTCGACGCAGATTGTGATAAAAGTGAGACACTCTTCCTTCTTGAGGTTATGCAGAGCAAATTTGCGTATCCCGTTGTGCTGATAAGTCTGGTTGCGGCCTTGGCTTTTGCAATGCAGTGGGTACGCGAGCTAAATCGCACTCACCATTTAGTGATTGCGACCGCCAGCAGAGATGGCGAATATTTTGCCTTTGCCAGCGTATTGGCAGAAGTCGTTAACCGCCATCATCCTGATATCAAAATCAGAGTGCGGGAGACGGCTGGCTCGGTCGAAAATATGGCGTTGCTGTCGCGCAATCAGGTGCAGTTGGCGATTGTGCAGAGCGATACGCCCGTCCATTCGTCGGTCAGAGCCGTTGCCTATTTGTTTCCAGAGGTGTTTCACCTGCTTGCAACCGAGGAGTCTGGCATTGAGGGAATGGCTGACCTGCGCGGCAAACGAGTCGCGCTGATGCCTGAAGGCAGCGGTTCCTATGCGCTGTTTCAGGCGGTTAGCCCTCATTATGGGTTAAATCAAACGAATTATCAGGCGATCGCCCTTCCCGCTGACCAGGCTTCCGCTGCTCTACAGCAAGGGCAAGTCGATGCCCTGTTTCGCGTTATCGCTCTGGGTAGCACCTCAATCAGTCAACTGCTCGAACCAGGACAAATTCGCCTGATTCCCATTGATCAGGTAGAAGCGTTACGGCTTTCCTTGCCTTACCTGGAAGCGACTCAAATTCCTAAAGGCACCTACAGCGGGGCAGCTCCGATTCCACCCGACAATATTCCAGTGGTGGCAGTACGGGCAGAATTGGTCGCCCACGAAAGCGTAAATCCGGAAGTCATTCGAGAAGTAACCCGTACCCTGTTTGAGCGACGCAGCGAACTCATAGCGCAATACCCCCGTGCCGCCAACATTCGCCTACCCGAATCAGCAGAAAACCTGGGAGTTCTGCTGCACCCTGGCGCTAGAGCCTACTACAGCCAGGACAATCCTAACTTTTGGCTTGAATATGCTGAACTCATTGGGTTGCTGCTATCAGTCACCGTTCTTTCGGTGTCTGGATTCTGGCAATTTCGGCTGTGGCTCCTGGCAGGTCAAAAGAATCGCGCCGATCGCTATAACTTAGAAATCCTGGAACTGATTGAGCAAGTTCAAATGGTGAACGACCTGGAGCATCTCTACAAAATTCGCCATCAGCTTTTTGAAATTTTTGCTCATGTCGTCATGGACCTTGACAAAGATCGAATTTCACCCGAATCCTTCCAATCTTTCACCTTTCCCTGGGATGTGGCGATTACAACAATTCGCCATCGTGAGATGATTCTGCTAAACCTGCACCATAAGTCCTGATGTCAACGCTTCTGGTTATCGGCAACAAAAACTATTCCTCCTGGTCGCTACGTCCCTGGCTGGCAATGAAGCAAGCGGGACTTGATTTTACTGAAATTCGCATTCCCCTAGATACGCCTGAAACCCATGACAGAATTCTGCAATATTCGCCTGCTGGCAGAGTTCCTGTGCTGATTCACAATGACCTGACGATTTGGGATTCTCTCGCCATTGGTGAATATCTGGCAGAGCAGTTTCCGGGACACTGGTGGCCAGAAGAGAGCGCGGCAAGGGCGATCGCCCGCTCTGTCAGCGCCGAGATGCACTCTGGGTTTAGCAACCTGCGACAACAGATGCCAATGGACTGCCGCGCCCGACTTCCCAGACAGGGTAGGGCACCTGGCGTACAGACCGATATCGATCGCGTTGTCGAAATCTGGCGTACCTGTCGGCAGCAGTTTGGTGCTGGTGGTGATTTCCTGTTTGGTCAATTTACCTTTGCCGATGCAATGTATGCACCTGTCGTGTCTCGCTTTGTCACCTACGAAGTCGAGCTAGATAAAATTGCCAGAGCTTATACCGATGCAATCTGGTCACTTCCAGCAATGCAGGAATGGCTCGAAGCCGCCGCCACTGAGCCAGAATATCTAGCAGAATCTAAGCTTTAGTAGAATGCTCAGATCTGCAACTTCTCAAAGAAGTCGCAGATTTCACCCCCTTCGTCAATGTTCAACCTCAGTAAGATAGAAGGCTTACCCTACCCTTGATTTAGCTTGCATCATGCGGATTCTTTTAGTAGACGACGAGGTGGAATTAACAGATCCTCTAAATCTGGCACTGACCCGCGAAGGCTACAGCGTCGATGTTGCTCATGATGGAGCAGAGGGAAACCAGCTAGCTGCTCAGGGCAACTATGAGCTACTGATTTTAGACTGGATGCTGCCTCATCAGAGCGGGCTGGAGATTTGCCAGGAATTGCGATCGCACGGTGACACTACTCCCGTCCTCTTCCTCACCGCCAAAGACACGATCGACGATCGGGTAAAAGGGCTGGACGCTGGAGCAGATGACTATCTCATCAAGCCCTTTGAACTGCGAGAGTTATTGGCACGAGTGCGGGCATTGCTGCGCCGTCCGCCGCTCCAGGAAGCGCCCGTACCAGCACAACGCCTGCGAGTTCAAGACTTTGAACTGGATCTGGAAAACCAGCTTGCCTATCGGCAGGGGCGCACCATTGAACTGTCAGAAAAAGAAAGTCAACTGCTAGCTTACTTAATGACCCATCCGCATCAGTTGCTCACCCACAGACAAATTCACCATCATCTCTGGGGCGAAGGTCAGCCCAGCAGCAACGCCCTGGCCGCCCAGATTCGCCTGCTGCGTCGCAAAATTGAGGCAAGCGGTGAACCGCCACTGATTCACACCGTCTACGGAAAAGGCTACCGCTTTGGCTCTTCAGAAGGCAGCAGTGAACATTAATAGGAAACCTTCACCTCTGTTACACACGTATTGCATCAATGTCTTGCAGCTAGCCACAAAGTTCAATTCCGAAATCTAAGAATTCTGCTAACCGTAAATTTCCTAAATCATAAAGTCAATTTAGATTAGATTACATTATTCGCATCGCTCTTAAACTTGCCAATTGGTTTGGGAGAAATTTGTGTTTTACAGTTGCATTATTAAGTTTCAATCAACACTAACCCAACGTTTGAAACTTTTGAGACCGAATTTGGTCTGCACGTAAGTTTTTGGGTGCAAGCAATACAGTGCAGTTTTGTCAGGCTTTTGCAGGCAACTCACCTGCAAGGCGATCGCCTCACCTCCAACTCAACCTGCTCGATCTCAAAATTTAGAATGGCGATCGCCTACTTCCCTATTGCCATCGATTGCTTTAACAAATATGGTATCTATAGGGCAAGACATCAAAGCTCCCGATAGAATCTGTAAAATAAAAACCCACAAAAATTTATTTTCTTCACTTTTTTTTACGCGCCAATCGACTTTTCCCTAGATCATTTATCTTGCTTTTACCAAAATAGATCAACTATCTTGTTAAGATGCGTGACTAACCAAGCTTGAAAAATGAGCAAAAAGGATGGCACAAATATCCTTCAATGAAGCAGATAGACTGAATGCACTAAAGCGCTACAGAATTCTTAATACTGCTCCAGAGGAGGCATTGGATGACCTCGCTAAGCTGGCAGCCCGCATCTGTGGAGTTCCGATCGCGCTAATTAACCTGATCGACTTAGACCGCCAGTGGTTTAAGTCGAAAGTTGGGTGGGATGCAGTCGATGTTCCCAGAGACATTGGCTTTTGTGAGCATACAATTCTCCAGCACGATGAAGTTCTTGTCATCTCAGACACATTATCCGATGTGCGGTTTGCTAGCGACCCTCTAGTTACCGCCCATCCCAATGTCCGCTTTTATGCGGGTGCGCCTCTAGTCACCCCAGAGGGCTATGCGATCGGCACCCTCTGTACGATGGACTCGGTACCCCGCACTCTCAGCGCTGACCAGCTAGACACCCTGAGAATTCTCAGCCGTCAGGTAATCACGCAGTTAGAGCTAAAGGCGAACGTCACCCAGTTAGAGCGCACCGTAAACCGCCAAAAGCGGGTAGAAAATGCTCTACAGCGCAGCAACCAGCGCTTCCACCAAACCCTGGATGAGCTTCAGCAAACCCAGACGCAACTAATTCAAACTGAGAAAATGTCTAGCCTGGGACAAATGGTTGCAGGCGTTGCCCATGAAATTAACAATCCGGTTAGCTTCGTTTATGGCAATCTAACTTACGTCAATCGTTACATTCAAGATTTGTTTACCCTGTTGAATCTTTACCAGCGTCACTATCCTCAGCCAGCGCCAGAAATTCAGCAGTGGAGCGATCAAATCGACCTGAATTTCTTGTCTGAAGACCTACCCAAAATTCTGGCTTCGATGAAAGTTGGGGCAGACCGAATCCGGCAGATTATTCTCTCGCTGCGAAACTTTTCTCGGCTAGACGAAGCAGAAAAGAAAGCCGTTGATCTGCATCAAGGCATCGACAATACCCTGTTAATTTTGCAGCATCGACTTAAGCCAGCAGTTGATCATCCTGGAATTGAGGTCATTAAAACCTATGGCAATATTCCGCTAGTAGAATGCTACGCTGGACAGCTTAATCAAGTGTTTATGAACATTTTGAGCAACGCTGTTGATGCTTTAGAACAAATTGCTTCTAACTCTTCTACATCAGAAAATATGTCTGCTAAGGGGCGAATTTCTATCAGCACAAGATTTACCAATCGAGGTAAATTTTCTAAATTGCCCTGTGTGGTTATCCGTATTGTTGATAATGGTTCCGGCATTCCTTCAGCGGTTAAAGAAAAATTATTTGATCCTTTCTTCACCACAAAACCTGTGGGTAAAGGAACTGGGCTGGGGTTATCTATCAGCTATCAAATAGTTGTAGAGCGGCATGGAGGCATATTGAAATGTTTTTCAGAACCGGGTCAAGGCACAGAATTTTGGATTGAAATTCCAACTTGCGATGTGCCATCAGGCAGTTTTGAAACCTATTCCTTACCTGCTTCTATTAGATTAGAAACAGAGGAAAATCTTACGGCAAAAAGCGATTCTAAAGCAGTGACTTATCAGGACGCACCTTTTAGTTAATTAACGCTGGTCAGAATGGAATTTAGATCTTTAGATCTGCAACTTCTTGGAGAAGTTGCAGATCTAAAGCGTTGAACTATTTATCTGCCCACATAACATCCTGCCGTTTTGCATGAATGTTTTTGATGTGTTTTTTTACCGTATCAACGGTGATGTGCAGCTTAGCGGCGATCGTTTTATAGGTGCAGTTGGCTCGCCGCAGCAGCCAAACTTCTGATTCGCGGTCGGTTAGCCCATAGCGTTGACGTTCTGCGATCGCCATTTTCTTAGCAGATTGATATCGATCTTCTAGTGCAACTAATAAACAGGGGCGATCGCTACTTTCCAAATCAATCCACTGCACCCGAATCCGAATCGTATCAAGCCCACCCAGTTCAATTTCATCTTCAATCATAAAAATATGATCGGGATACAGGGTGCGACTATCAATCATTAACTGACAGATACGCCAAACTCTAGAGGGAGCGAAGCTAGAGTTTGAATCATCCTGACTGAGACTTTCACAAATCTGGCGAGCGCAGCAATTCGTACAAACTACTTCACCCTGATCTGTCAGAATTAAAATGCCGTCGATGAAACCTTCTATGATGCTATGAATGTCCATTGGGGGGGCTTGAATGAACAACATTTAGCCTCTTAAAACATTAATGATGACCGGAAAGCTTGGCTTGCCAAACATCTCAAACGATTAAGAGGGTTGAATTCCGTAAAAAATTACCTGATCCTGTAAGCGAATTTGTTTTATGACACTACAATGACTGCCGTGCAAATTTCGGTGAGCTTTACATGATTAAACCTTTGTTGCCAATTAAACCCTCAACCGACCTTAAGACTGATTGCTGACCCAATAATCTTTCGCCATAAAAATCTCACCCTTTGGGGTAGAAAAAATTAATTAAAAGTCCTATCAATAGATTTGAACCTGAGCAAAATGGCTCCCTCTAAAAAGGAGCTTTCCCTTTACCCAGTGCAACTTTATAGAGAATTGGGATATTCATATCTTGCATCAAGCTAGTCCGATGACCCGCTCTTAAATCAATTCCGGGCTAACAGCTTAAGTCCGTTTCAACAAACTCAAATGTCCCCTTAGAAGACCTTTCCAACTTGTTTTAACTCGTTTTAGCTTTGAGCCTGGAGATTAATCTCCAGGCTTTAGTGCAAGGACTCTTGCTATTGGTGCAGGATCTCAGTATAAAGACCGTCTTTTGGAATTTTGTCAGCCAGCATTTTCTACAGTTTTGTGAAGTTCTGCCTTCAAGTGCATCCACTCAGTTGAGCCAATACATTATGTTGTGGGTGTAGATATTTGCTTTGAGTAAATTTGCTGTGTTTCAATTTCTCTACGTTCTAACCCACTGGCTGGTTCAGGCAATCCAACCGTTCTTGGTGCCGCTCTGCTTTGTATTTGCCTGGTCGCTCATTCTGATGACGCTTTGGAGTGTTTGGGTTGCCCTTCGGGATGGTGTTGCCAATGCTAAACGAATGCACCAAATTCCCTGTGCAAATTGCCAGTTTTTTACGGGTGACTATCATCTCAAATGCACGGTTCATCCGACTATTGCCCTGAGCGAAGAGGCGATCGACTGTCTAGACCACCAGCCCTCAACCGAAGACAACCTGGTACTTCGCCCTTAAAATACAGGACTCCAAATGCTAATTCAAAAGCTCAACGCCTGTGCCGAGTTTGTGGCAGGGGACGGAACGCTGCTGCGAGAGTTGCTGCATCCCGACAAGCAGCCGCTAGCACTACGGTATAGCCTTGCTCATGCGATTGTCCCAGTTGGACAAACATCTCACCCGCACTCTCTCAAAACCTCTGAGGTTTACTATATCCTCAGCGGCATGGGCAAGATGCATATCGACAACGAAAGCCAGGTCGTTGAGCCAGGAGATGCGGTGTATATTCCGCCTGATGCAAGGCAATTTATTCATAACTGTGGCTCTGAGCCGCTGATATTTATCTGTATCGTTGATCCAGCTTGGAGAAAGCAGGATGAGACCGTGTATGGCGATCGCCCAACTCTCTAAAATCTAGTCAATGGAATCCAGGAGCAGCGTTTACTTAAAAAGCGTTAAATTACTTTGGCTTCCGTGAAATCTCTCAAAAAGGCTATCTTTTTTAGCCTCTTAACCGCACGGTTGAAGTAAATGTATTCCTCTATACAGAATTACGCTGCTCAGAATTGGTGCAATCGTCATGTTCTCTATGTTGTTCACCTGTATCTCTTCGACATCCAGATGTAGCTTTTAATCAGGCTGTGATGGACTCACCGGAGCTACTTGGTGAACTGTAGATTCAGAATCTATTGCTTCGTTTAGCGGAGTTCAAATTTAAGATCCTGACTGCTCCTCCCAAACCCAGCACAACAATCTGCGGCTCTCTCACTGAGTCGTTGGACTTGCTTCACTCATTAAGGAACGTCCAGTGATGTCTAAACTGTTGCTCAAGAAAAGAAGAAGAAATAGGCGATTCTCGCTCCGAGATGCGTCAATGCCACCTAATCGGCAGGTCAATTTATCTAATCCTGCAACTCTATTTGAACAAATTACAGCCGGAGTCAAGCAACTCTCTCCAAGTTGGCAAGCTTGTATTCCTTTAGCCTGCATTCTCGTCCTGATCTGCGCTTTCGGTGCAACTGCTCAGGACATTTCTCCTGAAGAAGCAGTTGCAGAACTGAGAGTCGGCTTAGATACTCTTTGGGTTGTCATTGCAGCAATCCTGGTAATCTTCATGAACGCGGGTTTCTGTATGTTGGAAACCGGGTTCTGCCGCCAGAAGAATGCGGTTAACGTTCTGTCTAAGAACCTGATTGTTTTCGCTCTGGCGACCATCGCTTTTTGGGCGATCGGGTTCGGGCTAATGTTTGGCGACGGCAATAGCTTTATTGGTCTGAGCGGCTTCTTCCTCAGTGGTGCAGACAATAGCCCAGCGACAGGCGACGCTTATGAGGGCGTTTTTGGTGCCCTCAATTGGACGGGCGTTCCCCTTGCCGTTAAGTTTCTGTTCCAGGTCGCTTTTGCCGGAACCGCAGCCACAATCGTTTCCGGCGCGGTAGCCGAGCGCATCAAGTTTGTTGACTTCCTGATTTTCAGCTTGCTGCTGGTTGGAATTGCTTACCCCATCACTGGACATTGGGTTTGGGGCGGCGGATTCCTTTATAACTTTGGCTTCTGGGATTTTGCAGGTTCAACCGTAGTTCACATGGTTGGCGGCTGGGCAGCCTTGATGGGAGCAGCCTTCCTTGGACCTCGGATCGGTCGCTATCAGGATGGCGGCACGACGGCTCTACCGGGTCACAACATGGCGATCGCCACACTAGGATGCTTGATCCTCTGGATCGGCTGGTTTGGCTTTAACCCCGGTTCTGTGATGGCGGTCAATGACAGCATCGGACATATCGCTCTTACCACTAACCTGGCAGCAGCAGCAGGCGGAATTGCTGCAACCGTTACTTCCTGGTCGCTGTCTGGAAAGCCCGACTTGTCGATGATTATCAACGGCATTCTAGCGGGTCTGGTCGCAATCACTGCACCTTGCGCCTTCGTGGGCTATTTCCCATCCATCATCATCGGTTTGATTGGCGGCGTTTTGGTTGTCTTCTCGGTGTACTTTTTCGACAGTATCAAGATTGACGACCCTGTTGGCGCGACTTCGGTTCACTTGGTTAACGGTGCCTGGGGAACTCTAGCTGTCGGGCTGTTTGGCAACCCAGAAATTTACGAGGGAGGCCCCGTTGGCTTGTTCTATGGCGGTGGCATCAATCAGCTATTCATCCAGCTTGTCGGCGTTTTAGCGGTAGGCGGTATGACCGTTTTACTGTCAACCATTTTCTGGCTAGCACTGAAGGCAATTCTGGGACTTCGCGTGACCGAAGAAGAGGAGCTAATCGGTCTGGATATTGGCGAACACGGAATGGAAGCTTATAGCGGCTTTATCAAAGACACGAGTGGTATTGCTGGCAGCACAGCCAGTGTTCCCAGTGGCTCACCTGGCATTGCTGGCAGCTCACCTAACCTCTAGTACCATTTCCACCTAAGCTGCACATTCCGAATATGCAGCCTTAGAGAGATTGGGTATGAGGTCTGTTTGAGCAAGTTTGGCTCAGTATAATAGGCGGCGGTGGGAATATTTTAGGATCTGAGATCCCCCCTGCCGCTTTTTTTATTAATCTTGGTGATCTACCATTACGTCGGTTTAAACTGATCAGTGAGTATTCTTTAAGCCACAGAAGTTCGGAAAACCCGATGGGCGATCGCCGTCTGAAGCCAGTTGCAAATCTCATCAAATCTGCTGCGCTTTGTCAGCACTTGGGAGATTTGCCGACGTGGGCACTTCTCTCTCTGATGACCAATAGTTTTTTGCTGGTGTCGGTCGTGTTGCTGCTGTTTCGCGACTACAGTGCAGATGCGACCTTGCACACCCGTCCACCTTCAGAATCTTCTAGGCTTGTTCAGTCGAGCTTGTTTCAGCCCAGTTTGGTCAATCCAGCTTACCCCCTGGTTGCTCAGTTGGGGCCACGTCATCAGCTAACCTATCAGCAGTGGGTCAATCTGCTAGCGCAAGAAGCTCAGGCAGCAGCAGAAAATCCGTCTGACCGTCTGACAATTTTGGTAGGAGACTCGCTCAGTCTTTGGTTTCCTTCTGAACTGCTTTTGTCTGAACGCGCCTGGTTAAATCAAGGAATTTCAGGCGAAACGTCTGCTGGCTTGTTGAGGCGGCTCGATTTATTTCGCGCGACCAAGCCAGAGACGCTGTTCGTTATGATTGGCATCAACGACCTGATTCGCGGTACGTCTGGCGAGACGCTCTTGGCAAACCATCGGCTGATTATGCAGTCGCTAAAAGAGCAGCATCCCCAAGCAGAAATTGTCGTACAGTCGATTTTGCCGCACGGCGCAGAGCAAGCGGTGTGGGAGGGGCGATCGCGGCTTCTAGAAATTCCCAACAGCTACATTCGAGAATTAAATCAGCAGTTGGGGGCGATCGCCCTGGAAGAAGATGTATATTATCTCGACTTACATCCCCTGTTTACTGACACCACAGGCAATCTGCGCCCCGAACTCAGCACTGACGGACTGCATCTCAGCCCACAGGGATACTTGGTCTGGAGTTCAGCTCTACAAATCTTTAGTCAAACGAAGCTTGAGATAGACGAATAGCAGAACAACAGTAGCAACAGGTAAATCACTATGTTTGAGCAACTGTTTAGCGTTCCATTTGAAGGCGATCGCACTTCACTGGGTCAACGGCGTAAAGGCGTAATCATTGGCGCGGGGCAAGTCGGTATGGCTTGTGCCTACTCTATGCTGATCCAAAATACCTTTGACGACCTGATTCTGGTTGACGTAAACCAGCGAAAACTCGAAGGCGAAGTCATGGACTTGTCTCACGGGCTACCCTTTGTAGAGCCAATTTCGGTCAGAGCCAGCACCCTTGAAGAAAGCGATATAGACGCAGCCGACATCGTGATTATTACGGCGGGAGCAAAACAAAACCCAGCCGAAAGTCGGCTAGCACTGGTGCAACGCAACGTAGAAATTTTCAAACAGCTAATTCCTCAAATCGTCCAACGCTGCCCCCATACAATCCTGCTGATCGTCAGCAATCCAGTTGATGTTATGACCTATGTATCCTGGAAGCTGTCAGGCTTGCCTCAGTCCTCCGTCATCGGATCGGGCACCGTGCTAGATACTGCCCGCTTCCGCTATCTGCTAGCCGAAAAACTGCAACTCGACCCGCGCAGCCTTCACGCTTACATCATCGGTGAGCATGGCGACAGCGAAGTGCCCGTCTGGAGCAAGGTCAACGTCTCTGGAATGAACCTCTGTGAAGGAGGGCTAGAAAATCGTACCGACACAGAAGCCAACCAACTCCACGCCATCTTTGAGCAGGTCAAACAAGCAGCCTATGAAATCATCGATCGCAAAGGCGCAACCTCCTACGCGATCGGACTTGGAGTAACTCAGATCGTCCGAGCCATTCTGCGCGACCAAAACCGGGTCTTAACAGTAAGCACTCTGATTCCCGGATTTCATGGGGTACAGGATGTTTGTCTGAGCCTACCCACAGTGATCAATCGTCACGGAGCCAGCCGAGTTTTAGACCTATCGCTAACTCCCTCCGAAGAAAAGCAGTTCCAGCACTCCAGCAAAGTTCTGCGAGAAATTATTGCTCAAATCAAGCTCTAGCAAACTCAAATTCAGCCCCGCTAAGCTTCTTAATCCGCACAATAGCTAAACTCCGAAACTGCAAACTGTAAACTGTAAATTCCAAATGGAGTTTTATCTTTCGATGGAGTTTACAAAACTCACGAATCTGCCCTGTGTCTCTTGCAATCGCGCAAACTCTGCTTTAGTGTCAAGTATGTTTGAGCAATTTGATCGAGCATACTTGAGCAAATGTGAGCAAAAAGGAGGAAATTCCTGGCTTTGCTGTTAGGCAACAGCAAGTTGAGATATCCTTTAACAAAAGTTTATTTAAGCTGTTTCAAGGTGTAACTATGGAACCTGAAGTGAAGCAAGATATGAATCCCGAAGTAGTAACCGAGGTTGAAACTACTAAAGTCAGCCTTGACGGAGAAGACGCTGGAACCATTACTCAATTCACAACAACAACAGAATCGGAAGAGCAATGGCGGCAGTTTGGGGAAAGAGTTTCCGCATTTTTAGCCGATTTACCAGACTACTTATCAGAGTTTTTTGGCGAATACAGACGACCCATCATCACGATCGGCTTGATTTTCGGAGCCATTGTTTTCGCAAAGCTGGCTCTGGCAATTTTAGATTCAGTGAATGATATTCCGCTGCTCGCGCCAACGTTTGAAGTGATTGGTTTGGGCTATTCAGCCTGGTTCGTTTACCGCTACCTGTTGCGGGCTTCTAATCGTAAGGAACTGGCTGAAGATTTTAACTCTTTGAAAGAGCAAATCCTGGGCAAAGGTTCTCCTAAGGCTTAGCGATCGCCACCCAACCAAACTTACACCAGCCAAACTTAAAAGCGAGAGCATTACCCGGTGCCCTCGCTTTTTTGATGGTGGATGTGATAGTTGATGCAGCGTGTAACTAGGTAATGCTTTAGTCTGCGATCGCCACAAAATGCTTATCCACCAAATCTGGAATGTCTTGCGGACGAATTCGAGAGTAGCGAGTTTTATCAGGCATGACGATATTGGGACCAGCCTTGCACTGCTTCATGCAGCCCGTACCTTTAATTGTGACTTGATCTGTCAAATCCCGATTGCTCAGTGCTTGCTCTAGGGCTTGAGAAACCGCTCGACCGCCCCGCTTACAGCAGTCTGACTTTTGACAAACTAGAATGCAAGGATTTTTACTGGCAGATTTTGCAGATGGAGCAGGTGTAGAGGGTTGAACAGCCAGGGCAGATTGCATAGGGGGAATGGCGATCGCCGCCTGACTGGGAGCCACAGGAACCACCTGATAAGCTTTGAGTTTAACGGTTCCCGCTTTGTAGTCCAGCTTTTGCACCCCAGTCACCCGCACCCAGTCACCCGGAGTCAGCGTTTGCGGCAAATGAAACCGAATTTCTTTGGCTAGCTTAATCGGGTACTCACCCATTGCCGTAGCCAGCCGGATTGCCTTTGGCTTGTAGCCATCCTTAAGAATTACGCCTAAAAATCGTCCTTCTACCTGAAAATCTGCTGTTCTGCTCATAATTAACCTGATTTGACTCTTCTATATTGGGCAAAGCGCCTTACTCAAACGCTGAATTTTCTGAAGCTACCCATCTAGTACTGCCAGCAGCGCTCTAGCCGCTCAACCAGTTGACAGCGAACAGACGTAAACTGATAAATCACGCTCCAAAGCTGTAGGGCAGCAAGGGGAGTATCAATTTGGGCTTGAAAACTGCCATCGCCAAGGCAGGTACAGGGAATATCGAGTTCTTGGAGTCGGGCGTAAACCTGCCAGCGATCGCTTCGGGAAATAGAAACAATCTGTCCGGTTGCGGGAATAGGGGAGGGAGGATTCATTGATTCAAATTGGACTAAATGCAACAGATTCTTAGATAAATGGGAACAGGGGAAAGCCAAACCAAGCGCCTGTTGAACAGAACGTTGACATAACAACCGATCTGCTTCCTGGCAGCGATAGACCTATAGCAACAGCCTTTCAAGTGTGTAATTCTGAATTCTTATAGGAACGCAACTCATCGCGTCTCGGTTAAAACTTTGGGTAAGACTAGAGAGTTTTGGTAAAAAAGTCTGATATTCAGCCATCTCTACTAAAAGGCAGGGGGTCTAGCGGTGTTATTAAGCTGTGCTTATTGAGAATGATATGCAATTACTTCTGTAAACAAGATATGGCAAAATCCGACCTTTTGCAAACTTTTTGCATCAAAGTCGGATGTTGTCGCTCTTATTATCCTTGCAAAATCGGCTATTTTGAGGAATCTGACAATTTAAGAATTCGAGCAGATCGGCCATGGTGTAAGGGTGAAAATCTTCCAGGCGATCGCTCAAATCAGTGCCAAAACATTGCCAAAAATCTTCACACAACCTGGTTTCCCAGTCAAACCAGCACACTTCTGTCCAGTGCAGGTCTGCTTCCAGGCGATCGCCCGGTAAAACTCTAGCAATTCCCAGTCCAGAATATTTCTTTAAATAACTGTAAGCAAAAGCCGCAACGGATGGAGCGATGCTGCTGGGCTGATAGTAAGCCTTATACCATTTGGGCAAACTCAGGGCGGGGCGATCGCGCAGCATTCGGTTGACCTGTCGCCGCTGCTCAAAATCAGGACTAAGTACGTCATAGGTTTGGAGACTGAGAAACGCATTCTTGAGCCTTTGCCAGATTCTCTTAAAAATGCTCAACGCCCATGCCTCTGATTGGATTTCCTCCAGTGTGCCCAACCCGTAACCAACTAATTCTCAAGTTTTTTGAATCTAAAACCTTGCGCCAATGGTAAGAAACATTGCACTAAAGCCTTGAAATCAATCTCAGGCTCAAAGCTAAAACGTAAAGGCACCGGAACCTATCCTCCTGGTGCCTTTATTTTAGACATTATGCAACCTGATAAGGACTCGTCAACTTGCTCAACTGCTGCACCAGCAGACTCAGGAATAAGCCCACATCCGTGACTACACCAACCGATTCTACCGAGCCGCGATCGCTCAATTTCGTCACCACAGCCGGATTAATGTCTACGCAAACCATTTTCACTCCAGCGGGGGTCATGTTGCCCACGCCAATCGAGTGCAACATGGTGGAAAGCATCAGAATCAGGTCTGCCCCTTCGATCAGCCTCGCATAGTCTGCCTGCGCTTCAATCAAGTCCATTTGGGTGTCGGGCAAGGGGCCATCATCGCGGATAGAGCCTGCCAGGGAGAAAGGCACACTTTTGCGGACGCATTCATAGAAAATGCCGCTGGTGAGAACGCCCTGCTCGACTGCCTGGGCAATGCTGCCACAGCGACGAATCGTATTAATTGCTTTGAGGTGGTGACGGTGCCCACCTCGCACAGAAACGCCTCGCTTCATGTCCATGCCCAACGAAGTGCCCATTAGCGACTGCTCGATGTCGTGGACGGCGATCGCATTTCCACCCAGCAACGCCTGCACATAGCCCTCTCGAATCAGCCGCGACAAATGCTCTCCGCCGCCCGTGTGAATCACAACCGGGCCAGCTGTGACCGCAACTTTGCCGCCCTGATCACGGATTTTACGTAATTCCCAGGCAATTTGCTCGACCACTAGCTCTACACGGCGCTCACTCGAAACGCCCGATCCCATAAAGCTAAACTCTTGGGTCGCCCGTTGATCTCGCGATTCGGGTTTGCGAATCGTGCGAATGCCTTCTACCCCAACGACAACCCGATCTTCAAGCTGAAGGTCGCGCAGAAGCTTGCAGCGAGCCACAACTCCAGTAGCAGTGGGAGTAATGGCGATCGCCCCATCCATTCGCTGACCTTCTACCTTGACCCATTCACAATTGATCCTGATCTCGGTGGGATAAATCGTGGTGACATAAAAATCATCAGGAGCGACCCCTGCCTGCTGAACAGGTTCTAGATGAACATCACACACTTCTTGCGGCAGTGTTAAAGCACCAATATCGATCAGTTGAGACATGATTTTTTCCATCACGTCGTGGCTGGGGGCAGACACCTTGACTTCCGCAGAAGAGGTGCTTTGCCGCTGTTCACCCAGATCAAAATTCAACACCTGGAAACTACCGCCGCCTTCCACAATCAGATCCAGAGCGCGGTTGATTAGCCCCGAATCTAGCAAATGTCCTTCCAGGCGAATGGTTCGACTCTCGACCGCAGCACTCGCATGAACCGCAGGCTCAACTGGCTCTGTCACTCGTAAAGTTAGGCACTTTGCTGCTCCACCTGCTTTCAGAAACTCGGTTAGCGGCGTTTCAATCACCTCAAAACCGACCTTTGCCAGACGCTCTTTGAGGGAATCGCTAGCCACATTCATGACAATCGTGCGCTCGATGTTGACCGCATTGCAGGCAAAGTTAATCGCGTCTGCTTCCTCAACGGCAATCCGCTTTGCCTCTGGCACGCGCATCTCAATCAGCCGATTGGAGTAAGCATCAAAAGCAGGTGGATAGTAGAGCAAATAGCCATCCGTCAGCGGACAGAAGCAGGTGTCGAGATGGTAAAAGCGCTCGTCCATCAGCCGCAGCGACAGCACTTCGATATCTAGCCACTTTGCCAGGTAGGGGTGGGAATCAAGCTCCGAACGGAAGCCATAGCCTGCCCACAGCCAGCGCCCTTCGCGGTCGAGCAGGGCATCTCCGGCACCCTCAAAGGGCAAGTCTTTGGGCAATTCATGAACGGTGTATCCTTGTTCCTCAAACCACTGCTTAAAGAACGGCTCTTCGCCCTGGCGCTCTTTGTGGAAGAAACGGCTTAGCACGACGGTGTTACCCAAGACCAGTCCCGCGTTCGCCGTAAACACCATGTCGGGTACACCGATCTGCGGTTTGACCAGATCGACGGCGGCGTGCTGAGTCAGGACGTTGTAAAGCTGTTGCCATTGATCTAAGGCGCGATCGCGAGAGGACTTATGAATATTCCCCTCCATCCAGGGGTTGATCACATAGTCCACCTCATAATGATGAGCCGAACACATGAGGAAACGAATTGAAGAAGTCATAGGATAGTCACGATAAAGAGCGGTTGATGCAGAAAGTTGGCTCTAATTCTCCTGAGCCTGGGAAATTCTTTTGAGCAGATCAAAGGACACCTCAGGATGGACGGTTGCCCTAACACCACGACATTGAAGTTGAAACTTGCGGAAACGAAACTTCGGGACGTAAAGCTAAAAACAGCGAAGCTAACGCTCTATTCTATTACGCTATGCCAAATTGGTGTGGCGCAAACAGCGCAGTTGAGGTGATTGTTGCGCTGACACTGTTGCTGAAACATCGCTAAATCTCGCAATGTCCAACTCAATTTAGTTAGCCCAAAAATCACCGTACTACGTCACCTAAACCTAACTGTACGAACCTTTTAGACCCTTCAACTATGCAACAAGTAGCTAAAATTAGCGCCGAATGCCGTAAAACGCAACAGTATGTAAACACATCGAAATATCTTTTTAGAATAGCTTGGATGAATTTAATATTTTTAATTCAACCAGTCAAAAAATATTTCATCTTAAGCTTATTTAGTTCTGGAGTGTTAATAGAAACTTTGTTTTTTACGAGGAGCTAAAGCATAAAAATTCAACGATAATGTGAGCTGTTGATTGAGTCATTCACCATTATGCTGAAAAGAATTTTGCCTCTTCTACTAGCTTTTCCTTGCTGTTTGTTGGCTGAAAAACCAGCATCTTCAGCAGTGATTTACGACTTGATTCCGAATTTTCCAAGATTCCTCTCCAACACTTCAGAATCAGGTGATGCTTTTGTTCAATTGATTCCTTACGCAGTACAATATCTCCCAAATCCAGGACTAGACAGCACACTTTGGCTAACTCTGAGTGATGAATTTCCTAATTACACTATTAGTCCAATTATCCTTCCACCAGGTTTGACTTTGGAAACTGATTTCAAGGTCAAAGTACACACGGTTGAACCAACAGCAAGTTCAATTAATGCAGTGACAGGAGCAAATATTGAAATTGCGATTGATGAAGACAAAGCTCCCATAAACCCAGGGTATAAACTTCGTTGGATTCAAGTAATAAACTCAACCATCCCTGCACAAAAACCAGAAAGAATAGGACAACTATATTTAGATAACATAAATCCTCAAGAAGAAAGGTTTCTTCAGGATTTTACTTGCCGACAGTATCCTTTTTACCCTAGTGGAGAAGCCCCAGAACCAGGTGACACTTACACGTCAGTCTGTGATCCTGACGCTCCATTTAATTTTGTGTTTCAGGATACTCCTACAAGACCTATTCAAGCAATTCAAGCCGAACCAGCAAATGGGAACTTCAATTGGCTTGGTGAGGTTTGGTTAGTTGAGTGGGATGGAGACACAACTATCGCGGTTCATGACGGCTTTAAATGGGGGTGGAGATCGTTTGCAACGCACCGAGTAGACTTATCAACAAGTGGTGCAGGATCGTTTAATTCTACCGATTTTTGGAGATTTACACACACAAGAAATGGGGGGACAGGTGAAGGGAGATTTGTGAAAGAAATCACAATCGACTTGAGACCTAATTTTGGTTATTTTGATGTTTCTAGCCAGTTCCCTGGCTACAATTTCTCTCCCGTTTTATTTGATAACTTCAGCGGTCTTACGCGAGGAGACATCGAGTTCACTTACGGCAGAGATCCCGGTAGTATTGAGCCAGATTACATTACTTTTAAGTTTGCTCCTGGTTCATTTGGCCTCAACGACTACTTTGAATTTGGTGTTGATATTGACAAGTACAACTGTGTGGATTGTGATGTATTCGCCTCACAAATTCCAAGAGCAGCTGTTACTTACCTGTGGGAAGACGGCATTATTTACACTTCGCCTTTAGTCTACGATCCTCTCAGATATCCTAATCAGTCGGATTACGCTTCATGGGTAGAAACTGCAAGAGTCACCAGATCTGAAGTTGTACCTGAACCCTCAATAATTTGGGCTTTGTTAACAACAACCTTAGGAGTTTCGCTTTACAAGAAGCAAAAAAATTCCTAGTTAAACTAATATAGAGAAACGTAAGTCAGAAACAAAAGACTGTTTTGGTAAGAAGTACGCTTTTATTTCTGGCCTACGTTATCGTATTTATATCTACTAAAACTCTACTGAAACGGAGGATATCTATCTCACCACGATGCGTAATATATCAAAAATTTGAGAGACTAACCCCTCAGTGTCTCTCTTTTGTATTTTATATAAGTTTGTAGTAGACTTAATCGGTAACAAGCGGGTGCATCCCACTTTTGCAATGAGCAAGAATGCTTATTTGTCAAAGCCCCACTAGTCAAGCGGCTTTGAGAATCTGTCTCAAGTTGAGACTTGCAAGACTGGGACGCGCCTGTGATAAGCGGGGTAAAAATGACCTCAAACCCATATACTGCAAGCGTTTGACCTGTGTCTTTGATGGTTTCTGAAACCCTTGCACAGCAAGGGTTCTACTATTTTCGATTAAGTCTAGTGAACAAAGCTACTAGAAGCTAAGGAGTTATTCTTCAAAACTTTCAGCATTTTTTTACATAGACACACCCATCCATCTTCATCGACAAGTCCTCTGAAAAACTTTTCCTTGAGACTGCTATATAACTTACGGTTTTCTTCAGTTTGTTCTGGTTTCATCTGAACCGTAAAAGCAATTTCTTTAAAGGGAAGAATAGACCAATCAACAGTGTTACCAATAGGATGAATAATCCCCAATTGAATAGTTTCAACTAAAATGGATTTGATTCCTAAAATTTCCTCATCTCCTACTGAAAAATCATTGGCGCGTTAAGATCCCTCACAGACCAAAAAGTAGATGGAATCATTATATGATTGGGATTAGTTCCTGGTGGATATCCCAACGTAACAAGTTTCTCAATTTCAAGAACTTGTCTATAGTGATGTAGAAAAGTAGGAATTGGTCTTAGAGAATCAACAGATCCCACATGAATAATTTTAACTTGCAGCGTCCTAACACGACAGAGTGGATTGAGAAGATTGTCTAAATGCAGAGGTTCCAGCATGAAGATTTATTTGGGATTTTCAACTAAAACACTTTAAATTATATAGGCGGATACGGTTACAAAAGGGCACTTCGTACTATAGGGTAAACGCATCAAAAATCTGGTTGAGAATGTGCATCAGGCTGAGGAATATTGGCACTGAGAATTTGCAGCATAAATTGGTCGTCTAGCCCTGCTCGATACCGTTTCATCGCCAAACTCCCCTTCGACGGCTCCTAGCGCAGGAGATTGAGTGCCAATCGCTGGATGATTCATGCAGGACAAACCGAAACTACAGTTAAATTGGCAAATACTTATCTAGACATCATGTTGTGGGGGTTGCTTCCAGCAGTAGGATTCGCGGCATTAAGATCAACGGTTTCTGCTCTATCCCAAGCTCGTCCAGTTATGTTCATTGTAGTCACGGGAACCGCCTTCAATATTGTTTGGAATTACATTCTGGGGTTTGGTAAATTTGGCTTTCCCAAATTGGAACTAGCAGGTTTAGCGTTAGCAAGTGTGTTAGCTCTATGGGGAATGTTCACTGCGTTAGCCCTGTATGTTCTGATTCATCCCAAATTGCGAGACTATCGAATTTTTCAAGAACTGCATCGTGTTCGACCTCAGATTCTCTGGGAACTGGTTTGGGTCGGTGTGCCGATCGGTCTATTTTCTGGACTGGAAGCAGGCTTTTTCATGGTGATCATGTTCTGGATGGGAACTTTAGGCACCGAGGCTCTAGCAGCACATCAGATTGTGTTTCAGACGATCGTGGTTGTGTTCATGGTGCCGTTGGGAATCTCTTACGCCACAACCGTTCGAGTGGGGCAATGGCTGGGGCGACGTGATTTTACAGGAATCCAGCGAGCCGCTTGGGTGAGTATGGGCATTAGCACAATTTTTGTACTGGGGGTTTCGATCACGTTTCTGCTCTTTCCCAAACAGGTGATTGGCATTTACCTGGATGTTCAAAATCCAGACAACGCAGCCGTGATTACCCTGGCGTTACCCTTGCTCATCGTTACCGCGATCGCTCAAGTTCTCGATGGGTTTCAGAAGGCAATCTATGGCTCCTTACAAGGACTACAGGATACGCAAGTCCCGATGATGCTGAATGTGTTGGGCTACTGGGGTGTGGGGTTATCGGTAGGATATGCGTTGGGCTTTTATTTTGGAATGGGGAGTACGGGGTTATGGATTGGTCAATCGGTGCGATCGCAGTGGTGGCAGGGTTGTTTGCCTGGCGACTGCGTAAGTTAATAACTCAGCGAAAGTTTCGCTACTGATTATCAACTTTTGAAAACATCAAGGGCATTCGCCGCCACTGATTTGAGTCGTTCTACAGAAAGTGTGTATGTCCTGCAACTTTTCGCTGCACCCTGTTCTAAACATTAGAACAGATGTACTATATACTAGCGACCGGGTAGGAAGCAGCGGGGGTGGATTGCCCAAGCACCAAGCCCTCGGTGTAACGAAAACTTACATTCAACCAGTGCTAGCAATATGTTTGAACTCAGCGAATTGAAGCAAAATCAGTTTTACCAAAAAGTTCTGGCAGAACGGCAAGCGGAAAGCCATTTACAAGACAAACTAGAAGCGGTTCCAATCATGCTCCAGCACGGCTTTACGGCAGAGGAAACGAGCAGAATTTTAGGGTTAACGCTGGAGCAAGTTCTTCAGGCGGCTTAGGACTCAAAGGGCGAGATCTGCGACTTCTCGAAGAAGTCGCAGATCTGAGCGATCGTGCCTAATGATTTCAAGCGTAATAGCTGGGTGCTTTACCAGGTTTCCATTTAATGTTGCAGCCAATGCTAGGTTTTTGATCGGAGTCAATGGGCTGATTTGCCAGAACTGCATCCAGCGCAGCGCGTAGATCGTGCCCATCGACAGGTTTATCGTTGCCAGGGCGGCTGTCGTCTAGCTGACCTCGGTAGATGAGGTGCGATCGCCATCAAACAAGAAAAAATCAGGCGTGCAGGCCGCAGTGTAAGCTTTTGCCACCTCCTGGCTTTCGTCATAGCAAACCGGGAAAGTAAAGCCCAATTCTGCGGCCATTGCTTTGAGGTGTGCAGGCGAATCAGTTGGATGATTTGCCACATCATTGGCGCTAATCGCCACAATGCCAACATTTTTGTCCTGGTAATCTTGCCCCAGTTTGCCAAGTTCAGCCTTGACGTGTTTGACAAACGGGCAATGCTGGCAAATAAACATCACCAGCAGTGCTTGCTTACCTGCAAACGTGTCTAGCGAAATCGTTTTACCCGACACTACATCTGGCAGTTGAAAAGCAGGGGCAGAGGTGCCCAAGCTCAGCATGGTTGAGGCTGTCATTGCCATCAGTCAACTCCTTGAAACGCGACTACAAGACTCCACACTGTCCCTGTTGGCGCAACAGATGGTCACACAGCACCAGGGCAACCATCGCTTCCACCATCGGTACGGCTCTAGGTAACACACAGGGATCATGTCGTCCTTTTCCCGATAGAACGGTTTCCTCCCCAGTCGCCGTGACGGTGCGCTGTTCTTTGCGAATCGTGGCGGTAGGCTTGAAGGCAACCCTCAAAATAATATTCTCGCCGTTAGAAATGCCGCCCTGAGTGCCCCCAGAGCAATTGGTGCGAGTGCGAATTTCACGCTCTTCATCAATAAAAAATTCGTCGTTGTGTTCGCTACCCGTCATTAAGGTTCCAGCAAATCCCGAACCAATTTCAAACCCTTTGCTGGCAGGCAGAGACATTACCCCTTTTGCCAAATCTGCCTCTAGCTTATCGAAGACGGGCATTCCCAATCCTTTAGGAACATTGCGGACGATGCATTCAACCACACCGCCGATCGAGTCGCCCGATCGCCCAATTTGCTCGATCAAATCGATCATTCGCTCAGCACAGTCCTGATCAGGGCAGCGAACGATATTGCTTTCAACCTGCTCCAGCGTCACCGTGTCAGGATCAACGACTCCTTCTAAATCCCTGATGCGCTTGACGTAGCCAACGACCTCAACGCCAGCAACCTGCCGCAGAATTTTTTTGGCGATCGCCCCTGCCGCCACTCGTCCAATCGTTTCCCGCGCCGAAGACCGCCCGCCGCCCTGCCAGTTGCGAATTCCATACTTTGCATCATAGGTTGCATCGGCATGGGATGGGCGATATTTCTGCGCCATTTCGTCGTAGTCTTGCGATCGCGCATCTTTGTTGCGAACTAAGATGGCGATCGGCGTACCCAGAGTTTTGCCCTCAAACACGCCCGACAAAATCTCGCAAGTGTCTGACTCTTTCCGAGGGGTTGTGATTTTGCTTTGACCCGGACGGCGACGATCCAGGTCAACCTGAATCTCCTCAGCAGAAATTTCCAGTCGCGGCGGACAGCCATCGACCACGACACCTACGCCTCCCCCATGAGATTCCCCAAAGGACGTGACGCGAAACAGTTGACCAAAGGTATTGCCCATAATTTGGGAAAGGACAGTCGAAGAGTATACCGTCCTAACCTATCGAAAAATGAGTCCTGAACGCAATTACTCTTCTTCTCTGCCGACTAATTCAGGGAATTTGTTCGCTCCAACGGGTAGCGCTTTAACATCGCTGGTGGCAATATGCCCCACATAAAACGCGCCAGCCTCAATATCGAGAGAGCTGGCGGTTACATCCCCTTCAAGTCGAGCCGTGCGGCTTAGCGTCAACCTGCCCTCCGCTACCACGTGGGCTTTAATCACTCCGTGTACCACAATGTTATGCGCCCGCAATTCAGGCCCTTCAACCAACCCGGTTGAAGAAATTTCCATATCTCCCCTGACCTCCACCGTGCCATGAATAATGCCATCGACGCGCAGATTTCCCTCAACGTTTAAGTTGCCCTGAAACTCGCTCGTGGCACTGATGTAGGTCAACGCATTCGTCCGCTTGCGCCTGAACATCGCTCTGTCCCCAATGTAAGTGTCAATGAGTTTAATCTATGTAACCCTGGGGGTCTACCGCTGTACCATTGCGGTAAACCGAGTAATGTAGATGCGGTCCACTAGAGCGGCCTGTGCTGCCTAAATATCCAACAATTTGGTCATTATTGACCCATTCTCCTTGAGTCACCTCCATTTTAGAAAGGTGGGCATATAAGGTGCGATAGCCATACCCATGATCAACAATCACATGATAGCCGTAGCCTCCAGACCACTCTGCTTTCTCCACTGTTCCAGGCGCAGTGACGTGAACCGGAGAACCGTAAGCACCTGTAAAATCTAATCCCTGGTGAAATTCAAAACTGCGTCGCCCAAACGGGTTTCGGCGTAGCCCAAAGGGGGAAGAAATTTCAGTCGTTACCTTCAGGGGAATGCCTGCTGGACGGGCTGCTTCTCGGAGCAAGGTGCTTTCTAAAGCAGGCTCAACTTTCTGTTTTAGATCGGCTGAGAGGGCAGGTAATCGACTATTTGCCGCTTCTAAAAGCGCCTCTGCCTTAACGGGTGCCCCAACGCCACCCTGTGGACTAAACTCTGGGTTTGCTTCCGCTGGGGCAGACTCAGTGCGAGGCAAGCCCGCCCGCTCACGCAAGGTTTTTACTTCTGCATCTAATGCGTCTAGCTGCTGCAAAACGTCTGCGGCCTCTTCAGTCAACATTAGAGTGCGCTGGGAATAGGAATAAAACTTTACGCCTACCCAGGTTATTGGGGCGATGATGGCGATCGCCAGCGGCACGATCACCGCCAACGGATGAAATGAGAAGGTAATCGGCGCTTTGCCAGTGCAGGATATCAGCACAACATAGCGTCTAGGTATACGTCGCTTCATTCATTCTTCATCTTTGTCTTTAATCCCCGCAGTGGAGCATGACATATCCTGTTGGGGTGGGTCAAGGGCGATCGCCAAAAATACCCAAAAACAGGGGAAATTTAGTCAAAACCGGGACATCTCAGCTTTCGGTCATTGGGCAGTAGCCATTGGTCATTGACGCAACGTACAACTTTTTCCAGCCTTTTGTGGGATGGGCATCTTGCCCGTCCAAATCAAGCAGGCAAGATGCCCGCTCCACAGAAAACCAGGGTTTTCAGGACTTCCCTGGTTCCCAAGCTGGAGCTTGGGAACCGCTCTAGGGAAGCTCCAGCTTCCTCTTCTATTCAAAAGGAAGCTGGAGCTTCCAAATAGCATTACCAAGCTGGAGCTTGGTAACGAGCAATCAATCTGAACAGGTTCAACGCCATTTCCAACGCAAAAGGCGCTCCCGTGAGGGAGCGCCTTAATTCAAGCTCTGACTAAAGACTAACCCACAATGCTAGGAGCCTTGACAGAAGCCAGGTCAAGCGGGAAGTTGTGAGCATTGCGCTCGTGCATCACTTCCATCCCCAGGTTGGCACGGTTCAACACGTCCGCCCAGGTGCCAATCACTCGTCCCTGCGAGTCGATCACACTCTGGTTGAAGTTAAACCCGTTCAGGTTGAATGCCATCGTGCTGATGCCCAATGACGTGAACCAGATGCCAATCACAGGCCATGCACCCAAGAAGAAGTGCAAAGAACGCGAGTTGTTGAACGAGGCATATTGGAAGATCAACC
>JAAUQZ010000026.1 GCA_012033355.1 Leptolyngbyaceae cyanobacterium RM1_406_9
CCCGATGGTGTTGAGCTATACGGCAAAGGATCAGATTGAGAATTTACTTGACCTGATTAATCAGGAAGGGATGGCACAGCATTTTCCAGAAAAACTTCGTCACCAGCGGGATGGCGAACCTGTTTCAGATTGGGATGAAACGGCTGGCGGGTTTGTCTGACCAGGCAGTATGCCACCTGGTACAAGCCATGGGTGGTAGTAAAACACACATGATGATTGCGCTGGGGTTGCTAGCCCGCGATCGCACTCTCAGACAACAAGTCATCCCGGCACTAGATTCTGCGGCTCCCTTTGCTGATGCCCGTGTCGTTGCACTTAATGGACGCAATACTCCCCAACATTTCATTTGGGGTGAGATTGCAACTCAACTGGGTAAGGCAGAAAAGTTTTTTCCCTATTGGCAAAATGGAGCCGTTGCTCCAGATCAGAATGCCTGGAAAGCCTTGATTGGGGAGGGGCCAACGCTGATCCTGCTCGATGAGCTACCTCCTTACTTTGACAATGCCATTACCCGGAAAGTTGGTGACGGCAACCTGGCTCAGGTCACAACTTACGCGCTTTCTACCTTTCTGTCAGCCGCGCTGGAGCTACCTCGCTGCTTCATCGTGATCTCAGATTTGAGCGGCACCTATGAAAATGCGTCCAGAGATCTCAGGCGTGCGATCAAGAATTTTGAACAGGAGACCAATCGGCAGTCCCGCCGAATTACCCCCGTTGACCTCGCTGGGGATGAGATTTATCAGATCCTGAAGAAGCGGTTGTTCTCCAGCTTGCCGCCAGAGAGCGAAATTGACCGCATTGCTGAAGCCTATGCTCAATCGATCGCTGAGGCGGAAAAAGCAAAGGTTATTACCAAAACTATTGAGCAGATTGCAGAGGAAGTGCGGAATTCTTATCCCTTCCACCCTTCTGTTAAAGATGTGATAGCCCTATTTCGCAACAATGAGGGTTTTCGACAGACCCGGGGCTTGATGCAGTTCATCTCCAAAATCATTCGCTCAGTCTGGAATCGCCACGCAAACGATGTCTACTTGATGAGGGTACAACACCTCAATCTCAATGACACAGAGGTCGGCGAAGAAATTATTCGGATTTGTGATTTGCGAAATGCGATCGCCCACGATATCGCATCGGCGGGGTCTGCCCATGCTGAGGTGATTGATGAGCGGATGAACAGTGACGCAGGCTCCCAGGTGGCAGCCCTGATTATGTCTGCTTCCCTCTCAACGGCTGTGGATGCAGTCAAGGGAATGACCAAACAGCAGCTCCTGGAGTACCTGATTACACCCGATAGAACGGCTTTAGAGTTCGATCAGGCATTTGAGTATTTGCGGAAAGGTGCCTGGTATCTTCATCGCAATGCCAATGATGCCTTCTATTTCTCCAATATTGAAAACTTAACCAAACGTCTGGAGAAGGAAGCTGAACGTACTCCGGATCCAAAAGTTCAAAAGGAGATGTGTCGTCTTCTGGTGCAAATCTTCCGGGCTGAAGAGCGAGATGCTTACCAGGACTGCGAAGCACTGCCCGTCGTCAGTGAAATCGTTTCCAAGGTGAAGGAACCCGGTCGGACTTTGCTGATCCTCACGCCCGATACACAACAGCCACCCGCTGAAGCAAAGCAGTTATATGAAAGCGTGGTGGAGAAGAACAATGTTCTGATTGTGACAGGGAACGTTCGTGACCTATCGGAGTTGGAGCAGTATACTCGATGGCTTTATGCGATCGCCAAAGTCAAAGAAGAATTATCAGAGGAACATCCTCACTATAAGAACTTGGAGGGGCAAGAAAAGGAGGCGGTCAAAGATTTCTCTACGACCGTCGTGAATACGTTTAACCGCATCTATTATCCGACCTGGCAGGGACTGATGGGCATGGCTCTGCCCATGACGTTTGAAGAGAACCGCTTCTGTGCAGAGGAGCAGATCAAGAAGAACCTGGCATCAAATGCCGTCCTCAAGCTTTATCTGGATGTAGAAGCCAGTGCGAATGAACTGTTGGATCGTGCCGAGGCTCAATTATGGTTGACGAACCAAAGGCGCATTCCCTGGCGTGATGTCGTGAGCAATTCCCTCACGAATCCTCGCTGGGTCTGGCTACCTTACAAAGGGCTGGAGACATTGCGAAAGATCGCTGAACAGCAGGATCGTTGGCGGTCTACGGATGATGGCTATATCGAAAAGGGACCTTTTGATCAGCCCAAAACAGAGGTTACTTACATCGAGCGTGAGTACGATGAGGCAACAGGAACAGCAACCCTGGACATTAAGGCGGTTTACCCCAAAGAAGGGGGGCTAATTCGATATGCCGAAACGCCGGAGGTAACGGAACAGAGTCCGCTGCTAGAAAACTCTACCTTGCAAACGAGTGCTACCCGGCTCTATTTTCGAGCATTCGACCCCAAAGGGAAGCACGAAGTCGGTGAAGCCAAGGTGTGGACGAACCAGCTCACCATCGCCCACCAGCCCAGCCCACCGTTGAACGGGAAGCGAACGGTTGCTTTGCAGGTCAGACCCCGTGGCATGATTCGGTATACCTTGACTGGCGCAAACCCCAAAGATGGAACGGAGTATTCCGAACCGATCACCATTGGGGAGGATGCCGTGACGCTCTATGTTTATGCAGAAGACCAGGGGGTTGTTGCCCAAAGAACCTTTATGATTCCCCCTGTCACCACAGGACAGAGGCTATACGTGCAGCCCGATCGCCCTGCTCTACTGCGGAGAAAAATTCCGACCACGGCGACTGCTGATACGTTCAAATTCATTAACCGAGCCAAGGAACAATAAGTAACGCTCCGGGGAATGTCGATCGAAGTGGGGCAGGGGGCTAAGAGCATCACCAGTCGCCTGGGCAGCGAAACAGAAATCACCGCCGAGACTCTGGAACAATTGATTACGGTGATGCGCCTGGCGATAGGAGACGACATGGCAGAGGTCAAAATCAATGCCCAAAGTGTGCAGTTCCAGATGGGATCTGACCTGGAGTCGTTCTTGAGGGAGCTAGGCTTAGAGGTTACGCAAACGGAGGTTGAGCAATGACAAGACAACCCACTATCTCTATCAGTGAGATGAAGCTCAACGGGAACAGGGCAAAGACAACATCCAAGACCAAGAAGCCCGTTGAGACGATCGGCTTTGGGTGCCCCGACATTACCGATCCCCACTATTTTGAAGTCACGATTCCCCGTGGACGGACTGCCCCTGTCATGGTGACGGAACATTTTGGGGTCTTCACTGGTATGTTTGGCACCGAATATATTGAGCGGGTTTCGCTGGCGCGTGAGAGATGGAAAGCGATCGCCGACGACCTGCAACGCATTCTGAATGAGCGATTGAACGAGGACGATAAGAAACTTGGGCGCTGGCAAACCGGAGAGAACAAGCTAGACCAGTTCCTGGGCAAGGAGTTAACGGTTTTGGCATGGGCGGTTGAATATGCCGATATAGACCTGATTCCAGTTGCGATTAAAAACTGGGCAGGGCTGCAACCAGGGGAACGCTTATGGCTGTTCACGGTAACGGCGGCTGCAACCGGGGGCGTGATGGATGGCGATCGCGGTTGGCGGAAGGCTCTACGCTATGCCCTGACTGAAAATCCGACTGATATAAAGCCCGTTCGTAAAAAGCAAGCAGCACCGAAGAAATCAAATCAGAAGCAATTGGAGGACGAATCTTACGAAACACTATCTTTGTTTGAAGTCGAGGAAACGCCCTCACCCTAAATCCCTCTCCCTGATTGGGCTACCGTGTATACACATCTCAGCCATGAACCAAAGCCCAGCCTTGAAAAATACCCTCAAACTTTTGCAGTCCTTTGAATAGCGTCCTGATGCCTGGAGGTCGTTGACTTTGTAATCCAGACCATCCGCCTAAACGAGCAATCAGCCAACTTGCCCAAGCTAAGATGTAGGGAGGATAAGGGTTTCGTTGCTTCTGAGTACGTCCTTCCAGGGTGGGAGCCAGATCGCTTAAACCCTGCTGTTGGCTGTGGGAAAAGACCACACTAGCCGCTTGGTGAAGGTCATTGCGACCTTGCTGTAATTGGAGGAGTTGAACCGCCGCCCCCCGTGCTAGGATGCATAGACGTTGAATCCCTAACCCAGACTCTAGCTGAGTGGTTTCAATGTCGAGTGCGCCTCCCTTAAGGATGGCAAACAGTTGTTCAATCTGCCAGCGCCAACTGTACCACTGAATCACCTGTAAGGCTTGTTCGAGGAGCATCACCGGATGAGTGGTGAGTAAACGCCAATGCACGGGAGACTGTCCAGGCGGTGGTTGCACTTCTTGAGCTTCAACCGCATAGAGGCATACCGATGTTGGATAATCGGTGTCCTTGAGGCGCTTCGGTCGTTCAAGCGTGACCGGAACAAAGCGCACAGCCATCAGTGCTTCCCGTTGGGTACGTCCTTTGCGTTTGTCCGCAGCAACGGTGAAATGGTAGGTTCCCTGGCAGGGTTGTTCACTCAAATAGTCAAATAGCGTTTTTGAGGATTGAGCAATCAAACGGTCTCGGCACGCCCGAATCAGAACATGGTGACCCCGCTGCGGAACCCGTACCCACTCCTCGTAAATATCCGCTTCTCGGTCGCCAATATGGGTAATCAGACTTGCCCCCCCGGACTTCAAGCAATGGCCACTCTCCGTTGCCGACACCAACCACTTGAACGATTCTTTTTCCTCGATGGGCAATTCTTTGTAGCGCCGCGCCCGCTTGTCGAGATGTTCGGCGGGTCGGTTCCACAACTGAACATGGCTAATTCCCAATGGAAAGCCGCAGGTGCCATCGACCACCAGCGTTGGATGAATGAAAAAACCAAGGTCTCGGTCATTGCCCAGCACCCCCAATCCCTCGCCATCGCAAAAATCTCACCGTTGCGTCTGCATCTGCACGATTGCAGGTACGTCCGATTACCTTCGGATGATGTCCGGGAAAGACTGCAACGATTAGCCAGGGTTGGTTGCTGTCCGAGGCTACTGGACGAACAAGGAGCCGCATTCGGAATCAGCCGCAGCGAACTGATCGAACGGTTTGCACGGGGAATGATTCGAGCGGAGGCCCGATCGCTGGGGGAATTTTGCGCCAACTGATTGCAAAGTCAGATAGTCAGTTGGCAAAAATCAGCGATCGCCTCACCCAGCTTGAAACCGAACGACAAGCGCTAGAGCAAGCACAGCAAGATGCAATTGTGGAGCGAGAACAGCTTCAGACATTGCTGGAAGATTTGCAGCAGATGGGGCAAGACTGACCGACTAACAAAAGTTCTGGGAAGCTAATTTGTGATTGCCAAAATGCTATGCTATTATTAATAATCGTGGAATGGGCGGGTCGGTGCCCGAGTGGTTAATGGGGGCGGACTGTAAATCCGCTGGCTACGCCTACGCTGGTTCAAATCCAGCCCGGCCCACCACGAAGAGTTGAGAGTTGTGAATTTTGAGTTTTGAGTTGGCTAATCTGCTCATCATTCAAAATTCAACACTCAAGACAAATGTTTGCCCGTGTGGCTCAGTGGTAGAGCACACCCTTGGTAAGGGTGAGGTCACGAGTTCAATCCTCGTCACGGGCTTCTTGATTCTGTAAAGTCTGTAAAGCGGTGAGGTTTAAGGCTCCGAGCAGGGGAAAGGCGATCGCCTCATCTTCTTCATAGATTCTTCGTAGACCTTTTCCTCGTACAGTCCTTCCACCCATTCCAGCGCTGTCACCTTAGGCTGTTAAGTCAGTACCCTTCATTCATAGCCGATCATGTTCATAGCTAATGCCGACTCAAAGAATTCCTCTGTAGGATAGACGCGAATCGTTTTGGAATCTGACATAAAGGTTAGACAAACCTCAACCCCGATCGCAGTATGTTTAGTCTTCTTGAAGCCACAGTTAAACCTCTGCTTTTGAATACAAAAGTGCTGGAGGCGGCGTATGAGCTTTACCTGCAAGCGCCTCAGTCGGAGCATCCAGAGATTGACCTGAAGGAGTTGTCTAACCGGACGGGCGCAAGTTTGTTAGAGTGTCGAAATGCCATCGTGGGCGCACACGAAGTTGGCAGATTTCCGAAGTGTTCCCTGCGCTCTTGATGAGAGGGAGAAGGGCGATCGCCTCCAAAATTACATCTAAAATCAATGTTTTGAAAGCCGCGAAATCGTCATTACGCCCCTACCGCTTTGGCTGGTTTGACTGGTTTTGCCTGTGGTACCCTCCAGGCTGGCTGATTTTGTTTAATCGCCACTGGCAGCACTATCACGCTGACCCAGAGGGGTGGAACTGGCTGGAATATGTTCTGTTTCTCTTGCCGGGTGGGTTTTATCTGGCGCTGCTGCTGCGCTGGTTGAGGCTAGGAGGGCGATCGCCACGCCCCACAGATGCCCCAATCGAGCCTGCTTACCAGAAAGCATTTCGAGACGAAATTCTTGCTCCAATTTTGCAGCATCACTTTCAGGCTAAATTGCACAACACCGAGCATTTACCCCAGCAGGGGCGCTTCATCGTGGTGTTAAATCATGCGGGAATGTGTTTCCCCTGGGATTTTGTCGGACTGGGAACGCTGCTCAGCCAAGCAAAGGGGTGGTTTGTGCAGCCGATCGCCCATGAAATTTTCTTTGATCATCCTTGGCTCAAGTGGTGGCTGCCTGCGGGCTGGTCACAGATTTTAGGCGGCATCCGGGCAAATCGAGACAGTTTTGAGACAGCGATGGCAGAAGGGCAGACAGAAACCGTTCTACTGTATGCTCCAGAAAGCTGGCGGGGGCTTGCAAAAGGCTGGCGGCGACGACATCATCTAGAGACGTTTGACCCCAGCTTTATCAAGTTGAGCGATCGCCACCAAATCCCCATTTTGCCTATTCTTTGTCTGGGCAATGAGTTTCTGCATCCCTGGGCCGTTAACTTAAAGAAGCTAACAAAATGGACGGGATTGCCGCTGTTTCCGCTATCGCCACTGATGCTTGCATTTGTGCTGTTTCCATCAATGGGCGTTTGGGCAGCGAAAACGCATTTAAGATATTACATTCAGCCGCTAGAACATCCCTGGCAGCGAGAGCATTCTTTGCAGAACCGATCGGTAGCGTACCAGAAAGCACAGGAATTGCGATCGCGCTTGCAAAATTTGCTCAGCCACTATAGCAGTACGAAGCTTGATTAGGAGCGGTAAGCGGCAAAACTTTGATGAGCAAAATTTAACTTCATCCCTCATCCCTCATCCCTGCTGCCATACCTGTCACAATTAGTAAAGTAGCTCTTTCTTTGGATGTTGTGGTGATGCAAACGGTTAACCAAATTCTCGATCGCGCTCTGGCAGGCAAAGACCTATCTGAGGCGGAAGGTGTGGTGTTGCTCAAACAAACCGATGTGGGGGCGATCGCCATCATTCGAGAAACGAGCGATCGCCTCCGCCAAAAGCAATCTGGCGATACGGTGACTTATGTGATCAACCGCAACATCAACTTCACTAACATTTGCGAACAGCACTGTAGCTTTTGTGCCTTTCGACGCGATGAGGGTGATGAAGGCGCTTACTGGCTCACCGAAGCAACAATTGTAGAAAAAACCACCGATGCCGTCCAACGAGGCGCAACTGAAATTTGTATGCAGGGCGGACTACATCCTGGTGCAAAACTTAATGGCAGATCTCTGGATTACTATGTGAGGTTAGTGAGAACGATTAGAGATGCCTTTCCCCACCTGCATCTCCACGCTTTCTCACCCCAAGAAGTGCAGTTCATCGCCAGAGAAGATAGCTTGAGCTATGCCGAAGTAATTGCTACGCTTCAGGATGCTGGGGTTGGCTCCATGCCTGGAACGGCGGCAGAAGTGCTGGACGACGAAGTGCGCCGCATCCTTTGTCCCGAAAAAATCAATACAGCAGTCTGGCTAGAAATTGTGGAAACTGCCCATCGACTGGGAATGCCCACCACTAGCACCATGCTTTCGGGACACATAGAAGCGCCAGAGCAGCAAATGCGGCATCTAGGACTGTTGCGATCACTCCAGCAAAAAGCAGTGGAGAGGGGCGATCGCGGCATCAGTGAATTCATTTTGTTGCCTTTTGTGGGACAAGAAGCACCCAAACCTCTACGGCGGCGAGTTGGACGAGACCAGCCCGTACTTTCAGACTCACTTCTACTCACTGCCGTTGCCCGAATTTTTCTAGGAAATTGGATCATCAACCATCAGCCCAGTTGGGTCAAGCTCGGCTTAGCCGGAGCTACCGAAGCTCTCACCTGGGGCTGCAACGACATCGGCGGCACGCTGATGGAAGAACACATCACCACAATGGCAGGCGCACAGGGCGGAACCTGTATGGAAGTTTCAGACTTAAAAGCAGCCATTTACTCACTCCATCGTCCTGCCCAGCAGCGAGATACCCTTTATCAATACCTCACCTCGTTGGAGGGTGTAGGGTGTGGGGTGTAGGGTGTGTCGATACTACTATTAAATTTGAGGTGCCGACGAGATGTCATTTTTTGCAGATTGGTTCACTGTGTTGGCGATCGGATGTTTAGCAGTCATGGCTCCTGGGCCTAATCTCGCCATGACTTTACGCAACAGTTTGTCCTATTCCAGGCAATCAGGCATTTACACCGCAGTCGGACTTGCCGCTGGCAACTGTGTTCACGTCACCTACTGCCTGATTGGAATTGGAGTCATCATTTCAGAATCAATCCTGCTGTTTAATGCAATTAAATGGCTCGGAGCCGCCTACCTGATCTACGTTGGCATCAAATCACTTCAAGCCCAACGACGTGAATCAACTGGCTCACCTAAAGACTCCGTAACTTCAAATACGCAACACTCACTATCCCCCAAAACTCACCATCTAACTCGACTTGCATCCATTCGGATTGGTTTTCTCACCAATTTGCTCAATCCAAAAGTTACTCTGTTTTTTCTCGCCCTATTTACTCAAATCATTCAACCGACAACGCCATTGTTCACTCAGGTAGTCTACGGACTAACAATGGTGATACTAGAGTTCACTTGGTTTGCTCTAGTTGCGATCGCAATTTCCCAGCGCTCCATCAAAAACCGATTTCTGGCAATTTCCCATTGGATCGAGCGAATCACAGGAGCCATTTTGATTGCGCTTGGTCTACGGTTAGCCTCCCAACAGAATACCTAATCGTTGAATCTTAATCACTTTTGAAGGGATCAGAGTTTATAAATACTATCCAGCTTCCTAAGCTCTTCATCCCTCATCCTTCATCCCTCATCCTTCCCTTATGTCTATCATTACAGTCGAAAATCTCAGCAAAACTTATCCTGTGGCCGTTAAAGAACCAGGCTTGAGGGGAACATTTACTCACTTTTTTCGCCGCACCTATCGTGATGTAAAAGCCGTACAGGACGTTTCATTTCAGATTCAGCCTGGAGAAGTGGTCGGTTTTCTCGGCCCCAATGGCGCAGGTAAAACCACCACACTGAAAATGTTGACTGGATTGATCCATCCTTCCAGTGGTCGCATTAATGTTGCAGGACATATTCCATTCAAGCGAGAGCAAAACTTCTTAAGAAAAATTACTCTAGTGATGGGGCAAAAACAGCAGTTGATTTGGGATTTACCTGCCCTGGATTCACTCAGAATCAATGCAGCAGTATATGGCATTTCAGATAAAGAATTTCGCGGACGAGTAGGGGAATTAGTTGAGATGCTTTCCCTTGAAGATAAGCTAACTCAGCCTGTTCGCAAGCTCTCGCTGGGCGAACGCATGAAAGCAGAACTGTTGGCCGCCCTGCTGCATCGTCCCAGTGTGTTGTTTCTAGATGAACCCACTTTAGGACTGGATGTGAATGCTCAAGTGGCAGTGCGTGAGTTTTTGCGGGAATATAATCAGCGCTATCAGGCAACGGTTTTACTCACTAGTCACTACATGGCAGATATCACAGCCCTGTGTCAACGAGTTTTGCTGATCTATGCTGGAACACTCATTTATGATGGTAGCCTAGAAGGTTTGCTGGAGCGGTTTGCTCCCTATCGTGAGGTGAAGGTGGAGTTGAAGGAGAGATTGACTGATAAGGAGGACGGGGGGCGATCGCGCACTCTCTGTGCCGAAGAATCACTCACTAAACTAAAAACCTATGGCGAAGTCGGTGCTGTCGAAGGCTGCATCGTTCGCTTCCTGATTCACCGAGAAGACCTGACCCAAACCGTCGCCCGCCTCTTAGCAGAGCTAGACGTAGTAGACCTGACCGTTACTGACCCACCCGTTGAAGAAGTGATTGGTCGCGTGTTTCAGGCTGGCGCTGTTGCATAACGACTAAGCTCACCGAATGCAGATACCTTTGTAACTCAACTGATTAACTGTGTAGCGACTTGTTAGCTGGCGTTGTGCCTACTCTTCGATCGCCCCCAATGCTTTAAGCGCCTGTTTTTGAGCAGTTGTTAATCTGGTTGCTCCAGTAATGTTCATCCCTTCATAGGGGCGATCGGCTCTCAAGGTTCTTAGGCATTCTCCTGCCTCCGCATCCCAAATTTTGATTGTTCCATCATGACTACCGCTGACAAGAATGCGATCGCTGGAGCTAAGTGCGATCGTATCGACGGAACTGTCATCCTGCCACACTTTGATACATTCACCTGCATCGATTGACCAACAGCGAATCGTCCCATCGACGCTGCTACTGATTAGGGTTTGACCATTGGCACTGAAGACTACCGCAGAACCCCAGGCTGTGTTCACTTCTGAGATCGTTTTGAGAAGTTGCCCCGTCTTTGCATCCCAAACTTGGATGTCATAATCAGTACAACTGACGAGCAATTGTCCGTCGGGGCTAAAAGTCACATCACTCACCCAGTTCCTCTGTCTATCCAGTTTTTTAGGACTTTGCTCACTGTTCACGTCCCAAAGCATGATGCATTGATCGAGTCCGATCGCCAGCGTTTGTCCATCAGGACTGAAAACAAGGGTATCGACCCAAGTGATATGCCCCTCGAAGGTTTTAAGGCACTCGCCTGTTTTTAGATCCCAGAGCTTGACGGTATGAGCGTCTGTATCGCCGCTGGCAAGCCATTGACCATCTAGGCTAAAGGCAAGAGATACAACTCCTGTGGTGTGCCCACGCAAAATCTTGAAACATTCCCCTGTCGCTGTATTCCAGAGGCGAATTGTTTTGTCACGGCTACCACTGGCGATCGTTTGCCCATCGGGACTTATCGCAACTCTAAACACCCAGTCTGTGTGACCTTGCAAAATACTGAGACACTGCCCTGTGTGGATTGACCAGAGCCTTACCCTGGCATCACCGTAGCTGGCTATGAGAAGTTGATCATCAGGGCTAATAACCACTGAGGTGACTGAACTTTGGTAGCCTGTCAATGTTTTGAGGCACTGCCGAGTCTGAACAGACCAAAGTTTAATTTCTTCTCCTTCACAGCCAGACGCGATCGTTTCGCCGCTCGGATGAAATGCAACCGAGTTAACCCAATGTCGATGCCCTCGCAAGGTTTCCAAACATTGCCCTGTCTTCACTTGCCAAAGTTTTACCGTTTTGTCAGAACTGCCACTAGCAAGTAGTTCTCCATCCGGGCTAAACGCGACAGAAAGCACCCAGTCATGGTGTCCTTGCATAACTTTAAGACATTCTCCTGTTTTGACATCCCACAGTTTGACCGTTTTATCTCCACTACCAGCACTCGTCAGCATTTGATTGTCAGGACTAAACGCAATTGAGGTGACATTATTGTGCCCATCCCAAGTTTTCAGCAGTTGCCCGGTTTCGACCTGCCAAAATTGGATCGTTTTGCCTGCACCACTGGCAAGGATCTTGCCATCAACACTGAAAGCAACAGCCTCAACAAAGGTATGTGCCTGCAAAATCCTGATACATTGCCCTGTTTCAACTTGCCAGAGCCGCACCATAAAGTCATTGTCACCAATGGCGAGACAATCGCCATCTGGACTGAACGCAACGCTGGTCACTTCTCTGGTATGCATTAGGGTTTTCAAGCATTGACCAGAACGAATGTCCCAGAGTCTCACAGTTCGATCGTTACTGCCACTCGCTAGCAGTTGCCCATTGGGACTAAACGCGATCGCAATCACATCATCCTGTCCTGAAAAGGTCGCAATGTGCTGATAATCAGCCAGTCTCCACAGAAGGATATTGCCCCGCTTATCGCCCCCCGCCAGCAGTGTGCCATCCGGACTAAAGTCAACAACTCGGATGCGATCGAACGCTTCGTTAAAGACGCAATGCGTTAAATTTGCGTTTGTGAAATTAGTGCGTTGTAGTATCGTCCCTTGTAGGTAGGCTTGCCAGATTGCCAGGTTAGAACAATCGATTCCTGTCAAATCTGCTTGCAGGTAACGAAGCAGGTTCAGAAGGTTTCCAGCCGCATAGCTAGCGAATTGCGGCGATCGCTGAAGTGCGGTTAGGTTTTGCTTCAATTGCCCTATGGCGGTTTTTGAATTGCCCCACTGTTTGAGCAGCCGCCGAACAACTGGATCGAGAATTAATCGCTCTTGCGCGTCTCGCACATAGTCTTGAGCGATCGCCTGTATCAATGGATAGCGATGCAAAACCGATTGTTGAGCTGCACAATCGATTGTAGTCCCTGCAATTAGCTCTGTACTTGCCTGCTGAATCAATTGCTCAGTGAAATATTCCATGATCACGGGCTGCAATGTGAATTGCGTGGCGGTTCTCTCAATCAGCGATCGCCGCACTAACGATTGCAAGGCTTCTAGTAGATTGGAGCGAGCACCCACCCATGCCTGTAACGCTACTACAGTCACAGGTTCCCGATGAACAGCCAGCCAAACCATGACCGATCGCTCCAGTTCCGATAAGCGATCGCACTGCTGCTCTAACAAATCTCGAACATCCCCAAACACACCGGGGTTACTGGCTAAAAATTGGGCAATGTCGCCATCAAACAAGTCTTGAATCGTAGTAGAGACAATTTTGAGGGCTAATGGGTTTCCCTGGTAGAAAGCAATCAGCGATCGCTGCTGCTCATCAGTGCCGCGCAAGTGGCGATCGTGAAACAATTCTTCTGCCGCTGCCACTGTTAATCCTACGAGAGGCAAACAGCGCACCAGAGGATTGTCTCTAGTCGCTTCGGCAATCTCTTTCGGATTTTCGCGGCTGGTCAGCACTAAACAGCTTTTGTGAGAGGTGCCGCCCACCCGCCGAAATAGCTCACCATACCCTTCGTAGCCGTCTCGGAACTCCCCTGCCTGCTGACTGCCTCGCATGATAGATTCGCCATTATCCAAAATCAGCAAGCAGCGCACCTGATTTAAGTAATCCAGCAATTCGGCGATTTGGGCGTTCCGCTCCTCTCGTGGTTGAAAATCGGGATCGTTGACAATGGCTCTCAGCACCTCTGGAAGCAGAATGTTTAGAGGCGGAGCTTCTCGCAAGCTGCGCCAGATCACCACCTCAAATTGATCCTGGATTTGCTGCCCCAGTTTAATTGAAAGTGTTGTTTTACCCACTCCACCAATGCCCAGAATGACGACCAGACAACAGTAGTCATTCACAATCCAGGAACACAGTTGCTCAAGTTCTGTGTTGCGTCCATAAAACGTGGGGGCGGCGATCGCCTCTCCCCAGTCTTGTCGGGGCAACTGAGCCTGTAATGGGTGCAATCTGGGCGATCGAAGTTGCGATGCGGATTGGGAAACAGGGCGAGGCTTGAGTCGGCGGTTTTCCTGGCGTTTCTGCCAAAAATCGACGATTTGAACCACACCGGCAACAAAAGCCACGATGCCAGCGATCACAGCAGCAATGGTTACAAAAAACTCCATCAGCGTATGAAAGGGGCTAAAGTACCAGAATGCTAACACTCTAGCTAAATCAATATTCAAGTCGATGCTTTTGAGATCGAGCTATTTATTCAGGCTGTGTGACTAAATTTTACTATCGAGGAATGGCAGAAGAAAACGGCAAACCGAAGGTGGGTCGCAGCGCCCGACTATTGGGAGTCAGGCTCGGCGTTGATATAGATGTGGTCGAAATGCCCAGAGATTGGTTAGATAAGCAGGGATACCTGCGACCCGAAGCAGAACGCCAATCAACAGGAAAAATGGTTACGGTCGTCCTGAGAAACACAAGAGGGATGTAGACATCCCTCTTGATCGAGAGCTTGCCTACCTTTCGTAGACCTGCTGCCTTTGGTGGCATGGGCAGAGATCCCTTGTGGCAAATTGAGGACAGCCAAATTAGCGGTGATTTGGAAGCTGTCCAAGACAGCGCCACTCACGTTAGCATTATGCCAAGAGCGACGATGCTTCTAGAAAAGTACGAAACGGCGTTGGCAAATACTCAGAACGATTGGCAGAAGGTAGGTTAAGATGACTTGGGCATTTAGTTTATCGGCTGAGTGTGGTGCAGAGCAGGTTGCTGCTGAGCAATTTGCCCAGCATTTTGATGGTTTGTCTTGGATGCTTTCAAACGGCATCTCATCCCAATGCCACACAGCGATCGCTCAAGATTTTGAGGACAATTGGTGGTGCCGAGTATGCCCCGATAACGTGAGTAGCAGTGGAATTGTTGCTCCTGATATCGCTTACACAATGACGGAGCTGGGAATTTTGCTCTATCAGCGGCTGCAATCGGCTCCAGACTTTCGTTATGCATTGGTGGGGGTAGAAGTCGATGAATTTAGAACCTATACCGAGTTAAGTACAGAAATTCCTGCCACTAGTTTTCCAGGCTTGGTATTAGCCGAAAGTATTTGGCGATCCTTCGAAGTTTCGCAGCGCGAATTGCTTGAAGCCTCGACCGTATTTCGCTCGTTCAGCCCTGGGTATGTTTGGCATCCCTATGAAGGTGAAGTTTACAGACCCCTGACAGTATCGCTAGATTTGAAGGACAAACTTAATGAGTTGCTCGTTCTAGTCTAAATATTTAGTAGATCTACAAAATGCGAGTCAAGTCTAAGCCGTTGAACGCATTTTTTCCTTTATTTCCCATGCAAAGTATTTTTCGTAAAGCGAGTACTCTCATCTCCGTCTACTATGCCTACATGGTGGAATATCGGGCAGAACTGTTATTGTGGATGCTGTCTGGAACGCTGCCCCTCATCCTCATGGGTGTTTGGGTTGAGGCATCCCAGGAAGGGCAGTTTGGGCTGTCGCCGTTGGATTTTATTCGTTACTTTTTAGCCGTTTTTCTAGTTAGACAGTTCACTGTTGTCTGGGTCGTGTGGGAGTTTGAGAGGGAAATTGTTGAAGGAAAACTTTCCTTTCGGCTGCTGCTGCCGCTTGACCCCGGTTGGCACCATTTTGCTTCTCACTTTGCCGAACGATTTGCCCGATTGCCCTTCGCCATTATTCTGGTTGTCGTATTTTTTGCGCTTTATCCGCAGGCGCTTTGGGTGCCCAGTTTGCCAAGCTTTTTGCTGTTTCTACTGGTCACATTCATGGCGTTTTGCTTGCGTTTCTTGATGCAATATACCTTTTCCATGCTTGCCTTTTGGACGGAGCGTGCCAGTGCGATCGAGCAGTTTTGGTTTCTGTTTTACCTGTTTTTGTCGGGTATGATTGCGCCACTGGAGATTTTTCCACCTGTGGTGAGGGCGATCGTAGAGTGGACTCCTTTCCCTTACATGATTTACTTTCCTGCAACGATTTTGGTTGGGCTACCTACAGATGTAATGCGAGGTTTGCTGATGATGCTGGGCTGGAGCCTGATTTTCTTTGGGCTGAATCGCTGGCTGTGGCATAAGGGGTTGAGGCAATATTCGGGGATGGGAGCGTAAGGAAGGATAAAAGATGAAGGATGAGGGATGAAGAGGGATGTTTTTTACTCTCTCTTCGACCGATTCCTTAGATTGTTGGAGCATAAACTGGAAATAGAAATGTTTGAGGGTTGAAGCGATGGTTCTAAGTGAGCAGTTGGATGAACTTGGACTTCCGCCTACTGATCTTTGGAGTGATGAGCCGCCTTTGGAAACGGAACGCCATCTTCGTCAAATTATCTTGTTTCTGGCTAGCCTGGAGTGGTGGTGGCGCGATCGCCCCGATGCCCCTCCCAATCGACGCAGCAACTTCTTTGCGGCTGGCAATCTCAGCATCTATTACAGCCTGCGTCAGCGCCGCTCAGAGGATTTTAGAGGGCCGGATTTCTTTGTCGTTCTGGATGTGGAATACAAGGAGCGAAAAAGCTGGACGGTTTGGGAGGAGGAAGGTAAATACCCTAACTTCATTCTGGAAATTCTCTCAGACAGCACCGCCAAAACCGATCGAGGTTTGAAGAAACAGATTTATCAGGATATCTTTCGCACCCCGGAATATTTCTGGTTTGATCCCTTTAGCTTTGAGTTCAAAGGCTTTCGACTCAAAGATGCACGGCACTATGAGGAACTTGAGCCTAATGAACAGGGTTGGCTGTGGAGTCAGCAGCTAGAACTATATCTGGGCATCGTGGATGAGCGGCTAAGATTTCTCACGCCAGAGGGTGAGGTTGTGCCTGCTCCGAATGAGGCGGCGATGCAAGAACGCCAGCGGGCAGAACGGGCTGAGGCATTGCTAGCGGCGGAAAGGGAGCGATCGCAAGCCCTGGAAGCCCGCCTGCGAGAGGTGGAGGGAAGGGATGAGGGATGAGGTTTTTGGGCGATCGCCTTAATCGGTTTCACGCAGAATGTCTGAGAGCATTTCCATCATTTGATCAATGTGATGTTTTTGGATCATCAGAGGAGGGGAAAGCGCGATGATATCGCCTGTGGTGCGAATCAGCAGCCCTTTCTCATAAGCTCTCAGAAAACAGTCAAAGGCTCGTGCAGTAGGCTTTCCAGGGATAGATTCCAGTTCGATGCCAGCGACGAGTCCCATGTTGCGAACGTCAATCACGTGGGGCAAACCACGCAGGGAGTGAACGGCATCTTCCCAGTAGTCGGATAGGTCACGGGCATTTTGAAATAGTCCTTCCTCTTCATACACATCCAGAGTTGCCATTGCTGCGGCGCAGGCAAGTGGATGTCCAGAGTAGGTGTAGCCGTGAGCTAGCTCGATCGCCTGCTCTGGCCCGTGCATGAACGCCTGATAAATTTCCTTGCGAACGAAGACAGCTCCCATTGGCACCGTGCCGTTTGTGATGCCCTTGGCGACGGTGATCAGGTCAGGAATTACGCCAAAATGCTCGGCGGCAAAGGAACTGCCCAGTCGCCCAAATCCGGTGATCACTTCGTCGAAAATGAGCAGAATGCCGTGTTTGTCACAGATGGCGCGTAGCCGTTCTAAGTAGCCCTTAGGAGGAAGCAGCACACCCGTTGAGCCAGCCACAGGTTCAACGATTACGGCTGCAATATTGGAGGCATCGTGTAGGGCAACGATTTGTTCTAGCTCTTCTGCCAGGTGCGCTCCCCAGGCAGGCTGTCCCCGGCTGAAAGCGTTGTGTTCAAGGCTGTGGGTGTGGGGCAGGTGATCGACTCCATTCAGCAAACTGCCGAAAAACTTACGGTTGGGGCCGATTCCACCGACGGAGATGCCGCCAAAGCCAACGCCGTGATAGCCTCGCTCTCGGCCGATGAGCCGCTGACGAGTGCCCTGACCTTTAGCACGATGGTAGGCGATCGCAATTTTCAAAGCCGAGTCAACTGCCTCAGAACCAGAGTTGGCAAAAAATACGTGGTCTAAATCCCCTGGCAGCATAGCCGCCAGCCGTTCTGCTAGCTGAAATGCGCCTGGATGACCCATCTGAAAAGCGGGCGCATAGTCTAGCGTGGCGACCTGCTTATGGATTGCCTCAACGATTTTGGGGCGACAGTGCCCCGCATTCACGCACCACAGTCCCGCTGTTCCATCTAGCACTTGCCGACCATCTTCTGTGGTGTAGTGCATATCCTTAGCAGACACCATGATGCGCGGCTTTGACTTAAACTGTCGATTAGCGGTGAAGGGCATCCAAAAGGCTTCAAGGTTGGTTGTGGCGATCGCACCAGGATGGGTCAGTTCTTGCATGGTCGGCTTTTAATTTGAGGTGTGGCGGTCGGAGATAGAAAATATTCTGAAATGTAGAATATGGAATTATTCTATAGCAGTCCTAAATCAAGAAAGATTGAGCCATGAGACGATCAACTGGAATTCGGAGGCTACAGCCTGCATGGTTCAAGGTTGCGCTGGTTGGACTGCTAGTGATTGGCATCATTTTTCGGTTTGTCAATCTTGATAAAAAAGTTTACTGGCACGACGAAGTTTATACCTCTTTACGAATCACGGCTCACACTCGCAGTGAGTTAGTCGAACGGGCATTCAACGGAAACATTATTGCGCCAGCAGATCTCCAGGAATATCAGCAGCTTGACCCCAATCGTGACTTTTGGCTGGCAATGTATCTTGCTGGAGTTGAAGATGCTCAGCATCCGCCGCTCTATTATGCGATCGCCCGCTGGTGGATGCAGGCGTTTGGCAATTCTGTTTCGACTATTCGCAGCCTTTCGGCATTCTCTAGTTTACTGGTGTTTCCTTGTCTTTACTGGCTTTGTCTGGAACTGTTTAAGTCACGGTTGGTCGGGGGAGTGGCGATCGCTCTGGTTGCAGTCTCTCCCTTTCAGGTGTTGTTTGCTCAAGAAGCGCGAGAATATAGCCTTTGGGCTGCAACCATTCTGCTTTGCAGCGCAGCATTGCTTTATGCAATTCGACGACAGACAAAATTTGCTTGGACAGTTTACGGGGTGTCGTTAGTTGTTTCCCTCTACACGTTTTTGTTCACAGGCTTAGTGGCGATTGGGCATAGCGTTTATGTATTAGCAATTAATCCATCCTATAGCCTATCTCTGACAGATTTCCGACTCCACAAAACGATTCTTTCTTACATTGTTACTTCTGTCATTGCGCTGGTCGTCTTAGTTCCCTGGCTCTATTTCATCTTCACCTACATTGAAATTGTTAGAGCAACTTCTGGCTGGTCAAGTATTTCTTTACCGCCATTAATTACCTTGCAGCTTTCAGCATTTAATTTCAGCCGCAGCTTTGTTGATTTTGATCTAAAGATTGATAACCCTGGCGCTTATGGGTTAGTCATTCCAGTTTTGTTGCTTCAGATCTACTCACTTTATTTTCTGTGTAGTCATACCTCTCCAAAAGTCTGGCTGTTTGTGCTAACGCTGATCGGTTCAACTACATTAATTTTAGGAATACCTGACTTAATCATTGGGGGTCAGCGGTTTACGGTGACTCGCTATCTAATTCCCTGCTTTCTGGGACTGCAATTATCAACGGACTATCTGATTGCGGCTTGGCTCAGTTCAATTCATACCTTTTGGAGAAAAATGGGAATGGCGATCGCACTTTCCTGATCGCCATTGGCATTCTTTCTTGCGTCGTTAGTAGTCAGGCTGAAACCTGGTGGAGTAAAGTCGTCAGCTACGACAATCCAAAAATCGCTAAAATCATTAACGCCTCAGAAAACTCGATTGTTGTGAGCGATGCGTTCGCTACCAATCCGGGAAACGTCGTTTCTCTAAGCTATCTCTTAAATGAAAATGTCAGACTATTGCTGATTCCAGAAGTCGGTAGTTCGCTGACTGTTCCCGATATTCCTGAACAGTTCAGCAATATCTTTATTCTCAATCTTCCTGAACATTATCTAAACCAGTTTCAGGAAAAATATCGTTCAAACCTCACACTCATTGGCGAAAAGACCTGGCACCTCTCAAGACCTGTAGAGGTTGAGGGATGAGGGCAACCTTGCAAAACTGGGATGCACCCGATGCATCACTGGTGCCTCTGGTAGCGGTTGAGACGGTAGCAGGGCGATCGCCCCTCCCTTGACTTTCATGCCAGCAAACTGCTCATTTACGGTAAATAAACTAGTCCTCGCCCTTCCTTCATCCATTCCCCCAGTCACGCTAATCTGGTAGTCAGACCAATAGTCAGACTGATTCCGCTTTATTCGTTAGCCGCCATTTGTACTTTTTAGCTTCTCAGGATTAACTTCTCGATGCTACAGTCCTATTTTGATTCTGAAAACAACGGTCACAAGTCCTTTGAACTGCCAGGAGCCAGGCCTCATTACAACCCCGATCGCCCTGGACAGGTTGAGCATATTTTTCTAGATTTGGCGCTGGATGTTCCCAATCAGCGCTATCAGGGCACCTGTAGCATTCGGATTAACCCTATTCGCAGTGGCATTGATAGCCTGACGCTTGATGCGGTTAATCTGCACATTGAGTCGGTGCAGGTTGATCAGGTGGAGCAGTCCTTTGACTATGACGGCGAACAGCTTCACGTGCGGTTGAAACAGGCAACCGAGGCAGGAAAAGTGATTGTAGTGCGATCGCCTACCGAGTCGAAAACCCTCAGCGAGGACTTTATTTCATTGCTCCTAACTCACACTACCCTAACAAGCCAACTCAGGTTTGGACGCAGGGCGAAGATGAAGATTCTCGCTTCTGGTTTCCCTGCTTCGACTATCCCGGACAGCTTGCCACCTCCGAAATTCGGGTGCGAGTGCCCAAGCGATTCATGGCAATCTCCAATGGCGAATTAGTTGAAACTGAAACAGACGGCGACGACAAAATCTATCACTGGTCGCAGCAGCAGGTACATCCCACTTACCTAATGACCCTGGCAGTCGGTGACTTTGCCGAAATTCGGGACGAGTGGCAGGGCAAACCCGTTACCTACTACGTCGAAAAAGGGCGCGAAGACGATGCCCGTCGCAGCATGGGCAAAACCCCTGACATGATTGAATTCTTTAGTCAGTCCTTTGGCTATCCCTATGCTTTCCCAAAATACGCTCAGGTGTGCGTCGATGACTTTATCTTTGGTGGCATGGAAAACACCTCCACCACGCTGTTGACCGATCGCTGCCTGATCGACGAACGAGCCGCCCTGGACAATCGCACCACCGAAAGCCTGGTTGCCCACGAGTTAGCCCACCAGTGGTTTGGCGATTTGGTGGTGATTAAGCACTGGTCACACGCCTGGATTAAGGAAGGCATGGCTTCCTACTCAGAAGTGCTGTGGACGAATCATGAATATGGAGCCGATGCAGCCGCTTACTATATGCTGAACGAGGCTCGCAGCTACATTTCTGAAGACAGTTCGCGCTATCGCCGCCCCATTGTGACTCACATTTACCGGGAAGCGATCGAACTTTATGATCGCCACCTCTATGAAAAGGGAGCCTGTGTTTATCACATGATCCGCGCTGAGCTGGGCGACGAGCTATTCTTTAAGGCGGTTCATACCTTTGTGCAGGACAACGCTCACAAGACGGTTGAGACGATTGATCTGTTAAGGGCGATCGAAAAAGCCACTGGACGCAATCTACAATTCCTGTTTGATCAGTATGTTTTTCGGGGCGGACACCCTGACTACAAAATTGCTTATTCCTGGGATGGTGACAGCAACCTCGTGAAACTCACCGTCACTCAAACTCAGGCCAAAGAGAATGGCAACGGCAGTAAAAGCACCCTGTTTGACCTGAGGCTACCGATTGGCTTTAGTTTCGCTAAAGAGGGGGATGAACCGGGCAAAGCTTCACTGCAAACCTTCACCGTGCGGCTGCATGAACGGGAGCAGACCTTCTACTTCCCGCTGCCCGAAAAGCCCCAGTTCATCAGCTTTGATGTAGGCAATCGCTACCTCAAAACCGTGACGTTGGAATATCCGGTTGCCGAACTGAAAGCTCAGTTGCAGCATGATCCCGACCCCGTTTCGCGCATCTACGCGGCTGAAGCACTGGCGAAAAAAGGCGGTCTAGAGGCAGTCAAAGCTTTGTCTGAGGCGCTCAAAACCGATCGCTTCTGGGGAGTGCGGGCTGAAATTGCCGGACAGCTTGCCTCGGTCAAACTCGATCAGGCGTTCACCGGACTGGTTGAAGGCTTGCAAGATTCTGAAGCCAGGGTTCGTCGTGCGGTGGTGGAAGCTCTGGCGAAAATCAAAACCCTGGAGAGCTATAAAGCGCTCAAACCCATTGTTGAAAAAGGTGACGCAAGCTATTACGTTGAAGCAGCAGCCCTGCGCGGTCTGGGAACCGTAGCGGCCTCAAATTTGAACGGCAAGTCTAAGGAAGAAAAAGCGCTGAAGCTATTGAAATCTGTGCTAGAAGAGCGGGCAGGTTGGAATGAAACGGTGAGGAGTGGGGCGATCGCCGGACTCAGCAAACTCAAAACCTCTGAAGCTGCCCTGAATCTAATTTTGGAATATACTGCTCCTGGTGTGCCGCAAGCGCTGCGACTGGCGGCCATTCGGGCCCTGGGCGCGATCTCTACCGGACAGTCAAATCTCAACGTGGAGCGTATCCTCGATCGCCTAGAGGAACTATCCGGCGAGTCTTTTTTCCTCACTCAGGTGGCAACGGCAAATGCGCTAGGTCAAATGGAAACGATCAAAGCCGTTAGCATTCTGCAAGCCCTGGCAGACCAAACGCCCGATGGCCGAGTTCGCCGCATCGCAGAAGAAGCTGTGCAAAAGGTGCAAAAAAATGCCGGACAGGATCAGGCGGTGAAAAAACTTCAGCAGGATCTAGACCAACTGAAGAAGGATAATCAGGAGTTGAAGAGTCGCCTGGAGAGTCTAGAAGCGAAGGCCAAGTAGGGTTATTGGTAATGCCAATAACAAAAGATTAAAAGGATTAGGACTGTGGATGTAATTCCAGCGATCGATTTGCTGAAGGGGCGCTGTGTGCGGCTCTATCAGGGAGACTATGAGCAGTCTCAGGTGTTTGACGAAAATCCGGTGGCGGTGGCGCAGCAGTGGGTTGAGCAGGGCGCAACTCGGCTGCATCTGGTTGACCTGGACGGGGCAAAGGCAGGGAATCCAGTGAACTGGCAGGCGATTGAGGCGATCGCCCATTCTGTCAACGTACCCGTTCAAGTCGGCGGCGGGCTGCGCGATCGCCAGAGCGTTGCCAACCTGTTCAGGATGGGGGTGCAGTACGCCATTTTGGGAACCGTCGCAGTCGAGCAGCCCGATTTGGTGAATCAACTCTGCCAGGAGTTTCCCCAGCAAGTTATCGTCGGCATTGATGCGCGAAACGGCAAGGTGGCAACTCGCGGCTGGCTAGAGACTTCGCAAGTGGAGGCGATCGCCCTGGCTCAGCAGATGGCGGAAGCGGGCGTTGCGGCAATCATCTACACCGACATTCACCGGGACGGCACGCTGCAAGGGCCCAATCAGCAGGCACTCAGGGAACTGGCAGAAGCCGTTTCGGTTCCTGTGATTGCGTCAGGCGGCATCAGTTCCACAACGGATTTGCTGAGCTTGCTGTCTCTGGAGCCGACTGGCGTAACGGGTGTGATTGTGGGTCGGGCACTCTACACCGGAGACGTGTCGCTCAAGGAAGCACTGCGGGCGATCGGGCCGGGGCGCTGGCAGGATGTTCCTCCTGATCTGGGTTCAGCCTTTGCCTGATTGAAAACTCCTGATTGGAAACTAAGGATTGCGGATTTATTAATGTGTAATTCTCCCGTGTAGGGGCATGGCATTGCCATGTCCCTACAGAGACTCTGGTTTTACAGATTATTTGATCCACAATCCTAAGGATGCACAAGCTGAAAGGAGTCTGCATAAAATGCTGTTCCTTCGCGTCTGCCGCAGACCTGGACGATTCCCCGTGCGGTCGGTAGGGTTTCACGCTCTGCAAATATCCAAACATTCTTTAAGCTGCGCGGATTCAGTTCAATGCCATTCCACAGGGTAGTGCCGCTAGTTAGACGGGTCATCGGCTCTACTTCTCGCCGCTGGTCAGCACCGCTGGAGCGAATGCCATTAAGAAAGTCGCTGATTCTGACGTTAGGCAAATGAGTTTGACGGAGCGATTCATCAGACACTAGATGGATCACCGCTCCCGGTGCATAGCGGACGAAGATTGTCCGCTCGCTGGTCGGACAGGGCGGACTGGGTTGAATCATCTGTTGGGGCAGAGTGGGGGCGATCGCCGCATCCACAGCTTTTGTGATCGCTGGCCCGAGAACGGTAAACAGCACCAGCAGCATACTGAATATGGGCAGCACTTTAGCCTGAAAGCTTTGCTCTGAAACCTGAATTGCAGCCTTCTGTCTGACTCTGCGCCAAAGGCAGGTTAACCCTAGAGCAATCAATACGGCTGAGATTGCCACCGTTGCGGCGTAGATTCTTCCGGCTGAGCCGACCCAGGGCGGCACCATTGGCAGTGAGACGAGCATCCCCAGGCAAAAGGCTAGCACCATTGAACTGTGAGGATTGCGCCACTGGCGAAAGCAGCGAAACAGCCCAACCAGGCTCAACAGGTACAGCAGGTAAGCAGTGAATCTGTGCGAACCTCCAAAGTTATACACAAAGCTGAAGGAGCCTTGAGCCGTTGGGCTAAGGAAAGCGGCGATCGCCTCCAGTGAAGTTCTCACTAAAATTAGCGGATTTGCCCGCAGTCGCTCAAACGCTAGCTCATAAATTCGGCTGGAGAGGTCTGACCCGTCTAGCTCTAGCACTTCAGGATAATCAAATCTCACCTGCTGCCAGTTCTTAGAACCCACAACATTGGCATAGAAAGTGTAGGCGTAATTTGAAAAGGCGACTTCTGGGCTGCCGACGATCATCAGCACCAGGTAGTTGAGCAAAAAGCTAAGCAAAAGTACGCCCACCCCCCAGCCAAGAAACCGCAGCGAATACCGGGACTCGCCCCGAAAGAACCAGCTTCCCCAAAGAATTAGCGCAGGCAAAACGAAAAACGATCCGGCACGGGCATTGAGCGCCAGGGAAAGCAGGAAAATACCAAACAGAAATAGGCGCGATCGCTCTGGTCTACCCCGCGCCACAGCAGCGCAAAACCGACAGCCCCTAGGGGCAATCCCAGGCTTTCAGTCCAGGCGGCTCCGGCAAAGCGTCTATAAAAGAGATATATCACTGCCAGAGTCACTAACCCAGCAGCCGTGCCGTGAGTACGCTGCACTTCGCGTGAGAGTAAAAAGCAAGATAAAGTGGCGATCGTCGCCAAAATTGCTAACGTCACCTGAAGGTTTTGGTGAGTCAGCCCCAGCAAAGTCCCCAGGACGGCCGTAAACAAAGGTCTGCCTGACGATATTTCGCCAAACTTCCCCCCCTCCAAAATTCTTCGAGCATCCTGGTAATAGTTCACGCCATCCGCAGTCGGAAATAGACCGCCGACGATCGTGGGAAATTCACTGATGCCGCTGTTCCACAGTCCTGACAAAGGCAGGGTAAACAAAACTAGCGTCAGGCAAAAACTCAGGCAAATGGCAAGGGATTCAGAGCGACGATAGATCGGGTAAAGCAGCAGCGGCATGGCAACCAGCGGCACCAGCGGGTTATACCGCATTGCCAAACCGATTTCGGCTGGAATGGGCAGGGTCAGAAGCATCGCCTCCGCTAGCAGAGCGGTAAGGATGGCAGCGATCCAATAAACGGTCTGCCGTCGCAGTGGAGCAGACCGTCTCGACCCGCGAAAAGAACTTTTTAACATGACAATTGGGACAAATGGCAACTTCAAGCTGTCAGGTCTTTTTTAGAGCAAATTAAGTCAACATATCCTCTTTCTGTCGCCTTTTGCTGAATCAAATCGGGCGAGGCAGGAGTCAGATCACCTTTGAGACTGAGGATATAGATTAAGTAATTTCGAGTTTGAAAAAATTGTAAGAGTTCCTGTGGCTCAAAGCCTAAATCAACCATTGCGGCTGGAGCATATTCTATGGCGATCGCCACATCTGGATGATCAACCAAAGTCTGCTGCATTCCTAAACAAACGGGCAGTTCATAGCCCTGAACGTCAATTTTGATGAATTTAATCGAGCCAATATTCTCGACTTTAGCGAACTGATCAACTGACCAAAGCTTTACAACCGAAACTTGGGCAGAGTTCACTTTGGTTTTGCGATAAGTTGGAGTCAGAATGCGATGATCGGCGTGATGATTTTGATTGTGCCAAAGTTCAACTGTCCCTGTTTCAGCCCCAACCGCTGCTAGAACGGGTACAAGCTTTCTTCTGGCTTTGTAAATATCGATAACTTGATTGAGAGAGGCAAAGTTGTTGGGTCTGGCTCAAAGCAGAAGACTTGAAAAGGGGGGGCGATCGCCTCAGAAAAAACAATAGAGGTATAGCCAACATTCGCACCAATATCTAAGATATGTCCTCCCTTAAATAGGTAGGGATGCTGCTTCGTGAGGCGAAAAAATGGATCTTCAAGATATCTCTTGTACAGGAAGTAGAAGAATAGAAAAACCCGTTTAGCAATGGAATTCTCCAGCAAACCTAATTGCTTAACGGAACTGTAAACCTGAATTAAAATCTTTTGTAAAAGCTGCATCTTATTGTTTTTCTAGAACTACCAGCATCCGAAACGCCAAGATATTGCTGATAAAAGATAAGGATTTTTCGACTCTTAAGACAGGTTGCAACAGAGCCATCGGGAGTAGAGAAGCGCGATCAAATCCACCGCTCAGCGGATAGGCAAAAAACGACATCCGCCGATGGTAACGCTTGATGAATTGAGGATATTTTTGTTGAAAGGCTTGGAAGTTTCGCTCGAACAAAATAGTAGCAAAAGCTTGATTAGCATCAAACGGTTGGCGATCTTGAGCAGGCTCAACCCAAGCTAAGGGGTCTTGCTTAAAATCAACGGGTTCTGGATGCAGAAAGTGGTAAACAAGCCATGACACGGGTGATATGTAGGGTTCCATCATAATTACTCGCCCCCCAGGACGTAAAACCCTCAGGGCTTCATTAAAGAATAGGCTGACATTCTCAATGTGATGCAGGACATCAAACAAAACAATATTGTCAAAACTTTGACTTTCAAACGGTAAGTTTTGAGCATCCGCAACAGCATCCAGCCAGGGCAAGGGCATCACGTCGGTGGAGATGACGTTAGGGGCAAATTGCTTGAAGTTACCGCTTCCTCCTCCTAGCTCCAGTGTGTTTCCAGGAGTTAGCTGACTCGCCATTTCTGTGTACCAGGATGTGTAGAGCGATCGCAAAATCGGCTTCTTCTCCCAGATTATTTTATGCTGATGCAGCACCGTTTCTGTCATGGCTACAGAGACTATTTATAGAGCCTTAAGCTTGCGAAACGCAAAGATTACCATCCTTAACAATAGCCAACCATGCTTAAATCTTTGGATGTTTGTCGTACCATAGATTCTTTCACGATAGCGAATTGGAACCTCCAGTATTCTCAAGTTAAGTTTATAGGCACCCAGAAGCAGATCAAAATCACCAAACGGATCAAAACCACCAAAGTAATGACGATTTGCAGCTAACCGCAGGTAGTCTTCCCGGTACATGACCTTCGTACCGCAAAGCGTATCTTTAATAGGTTGATTTAATAGCCAGGAAAACACAGAGCTAAAGAACTGATTTCCTAGCAGATTGATAAAACGCATGGCGTTACTTTCCATTGGGTAAACCAGACGACAGCCATTAATAAATTCGCCCTTACCAGAAACGATCGCCTGATAAAACTTGGGCAAATCTTCAGGCGGTACGGTTAAGTCTGCGTCCAGAATCATCAAAATATCGTTCGTTGCAGCGGTAAATCCTTTGCGAACTGCATCTCCTTTGCCTTTACCCTCTTGGAGCAGCAACCGAATTGTTTTGTTAGGATAAGTCGCGATTACTCGATTAATTTCCTCAACTGTTCCATCGGTGGAATGTCCATCTACAAAAATGATTTCTTGATGCCCACCAAACTGGGGTAGCCGCTGCACAGCAGACTCAATGTTTCCCTTTTCATTGCGACAGGGAATCACGATAGTTGTGGAAGGGGCAGCCTGGGGAGGAACCGTATGCGGTTTAGCAACGAGATAGGTTGATAAACAAAGACTATTAATAATTGGAAGCGTTGCTAGATACCTGTTGCACAGGTTAGATAAAATTGGAATTTTTTTGGGGATCAGAAACCGATTTTCGCGCTTGATGACTTCATAATCTGCCAAATTTAGCAGATTAGCAATATCATCTGAAGAAAGCCAATTCATCTGAAGCTGAGGCATTTTGAGATGGAAAACTTCTGCTAATCGTAAAATCGGCTCCCACAAGAAGTTATAGTAAGAAATAATAATTCGTGTTTGACTAGTACAATATTTTTGTAAACTTTTTAGGGTCGTTTCAACATCTACTAAATGTCCGATTGTATCACAAATAATGATGACATCAAAGGTTTCGTCTAGCGACAAAATATCTAGATCAGCGTGAATAAATTCAAGATTAGGCTGGTAGATGTGCCTCTGATTGGCCTGCTCAATCATCTTCTCGCTGAAGTCAACTCCTACTCCACGCGAGGGTTTAACCGCTGCTAACAGATCGCCCAAACCACAACCTAATTCTAAAACTTTGGAACTTTCAGGAATTAAAAATTGATAGTAGCGATATTGCTGGGCGTAATAGTAACTTGCCTTTTTTTGCCAGCGATCGCGCTCACTTGACAACGCCTCAAAGCGATCGCAAATCTTCCGCTTTGTCACCCGATCTGCATAAATTTGCTCATTAAAAAAATCCTGAGTGTGCGGAAAATTCGTTCTCATGGTGCGGCATTGGCTGAAACATTCAAAGCATTTTTGATGCAGCCTATCTAATACCAATTTGCGATCGCCCCTGTCAAGAGACAATTCCAACAGGATCGCGTTTCTACAAAGCGACTGTCTGGGTTTTCCCAAAAGATAAAATCGCCTGATTTACCGAGGCAGCACTGTTAGAGGAATTGTGTCCGCAGTTGGGGATGATTTGAAGCTGCGAGTTTGGCAGGTGGGCGTGCAGCTTTTCGCCGTCTTCTATGGGAAACCAGCGATCGCAATCTCCCCACAAAATCAGCGTCGGGCAGACCACTTTCGGCAAATCTTGCTGAATCGTGTAAATGATACTGGGTTGCCCCATCTGTAAATTGCGGATTTCTCGTGCCGCCTGACGTAAATCCGTTGCAAATTGAGTAATCGCGCCCGGAAACTCGATATACGGGTAAGTGAGCCAGTAGATTTCTTCGTCGGTAATAGAATTAGGGTCAGCAACCACTTCCTGCCGCATCAGCCAGGTGACGGAACGGACGAGCGGTGCAAAGGAACGGATGAGCCGGGTCTGGTCAAACCATCGCACCAGATCGAGCGGGATATCAGCCAGCGATCGCATTCCCAAACTGGGCAACTGTCGCGGAAAAATTGGCACGTTGATCAGCACTAGTCGTTCGACGAGTTCTGGGTGAGCCTGCGCCACTGCCAGAGCCGTTAATGCACCCAGAGATTCTCCTACCAAAACAGCAGGGCGATCGGTGAGGGACTGAATGATGCGGGTCAGTTCGACGATTTGATGTCCGACGGTTTCGGGTGCAAACGATGCGGGTGAAAAACCGTGTCCTTTTGCATCGGGGCAAATGACTCGAAAGTGCTGCGACAAAGGCTCGATGTTGTGTCGCCAGCTATAGCTCCAACTGCCGATGCCGTGCAGCAAAAACAGCGGTTGTCCAGTTCCGGCTTCCCCGTAGGCGATCGCACCTGCTCACCCTCAGCATCTTCAAGGGTCAGCGTTTGCCGCCCCTGGGGGAAGATTTGCCACCAGTCTGTCATTGTGTTCAAAGTTTTTAAAGTCTGTTTTTGATATTAAGAACTTTTTCCCAAGAAATAAAATTAAATAAACCATTTTGCTGTGGGATGGGCATCTTGCCCGTCCGGGCGGGTGAGACACCCACCCCACCAGTTATTTAATCCACAATCCTTAGAATATTAGCTTTAGGGGCGATCGCCGAATCATAAAATCGACGTTTGACCTAAATGCTTGATAATTTGCAGCACGCTATACAACTCATTCTGACGACGCTGCAAGGTAAACAGGTCAGAAAACCCATACTGCGGGACATCATGCTGCTCTAGTTTGATAAACCTAAATTCGCTGCCATTGGTGACTAGCCCAAAAGCGGGGCGTTCAGGGTAGGGAGTGCCCATCATGTAGGCAAGTGCTTGGGCGATCGCCTGCTTCAACGAAAACCCCGCCTCTTTCGACTCAACGGTGAGAATCCAGAAGCGCTCTTGCAGCACCAGCACATCAATTCGTCCGCGAAACAGTTGCCCGTCATCCTCTGCGACAATTTGCACTGATGCTTCTGTAGAAAACCGAAACGGTGGCTGATAAAAGCCTGCCATTGACAGCAAAGGCGACAAAACGACCATTTTTACAGCAACTTCTGCAAGGGGGGATTCGTTTAGGTATAGAAAGTTGCGTTTAATCTGATCCAAGTCTTGCCGTTCTGATTCGGTTAGCTCCGGTAGGTGCTGATACCATTCTGAGAAAAATGCCTCGTCATGGACTTCTTTCAGGTCAAATTTAGCTTCGACATCGTACAAACTCAAATTGCTAATTGGAAGACTCTGAACCATAGGATGTACTCCTGATCTGTCGGCTGGGTTGAGCTAGCGAAACCCAACAATTTCAAAAATTTGGAGGATGTTTGAGAAGTAGCAAATGTCCCTGTAAGGGCGTAGCATTCGGCAGATGGACTCTGGAATAGACCCAAAATCCTCTGTAAGGGCGTAGCATTCGGCAGGTAGTCTCTGGGACTCAAAATCTTTGCCCGAATGCCACGCCCCTACGGTCTCGGTCACAGATTAGACTTTTCAAACATCCTCTTAGACCTATTGGGTTTCATATTTCAGCCCAACCTACGTTTCTCTATCCTATTCTGCATAGGCTTCCATTGGCAGACAGGCGCAGATCAGGTTGCGATCGCCATAGGCATTATCAATTCGCCCGGTTGCCGCCCAGAATTTGTTCTCCCGCGTCCAACTCGTTGGATAAGCCGCCCGTTGACGAGAATAGGGGCGATCCCATTCATCGCTGATCAGAATTTCGGCGGTGTGGGGTGCGTTTTTCAGCAGATTGTTTTGGCGATCGGCTTGTCCCTGCTCAATTTCACGGATTTCTGCTCGAATCGCAATCATTGCATCGCAAAAGCGGTCTAACTCCTGTTTTGACTCACTTTCGGTCGGCTCTACCATCACCGTTCCGGCGACAGGCCAGGATACGGTGGGTGGATGAAACCCATAGTCGATCAGGCGTTTAGCGATATCATCCACTTCGATTCCAGCGGTTTTCTTGAACTGGCGCAAGTCTAAGATGCACTCATGGGCAACCAGTCCATTTTTACCTTTATAGAGAATGGGGTAATCGTTCTCTAACCGCTTGGCAATGTAGTTGGCGTTGAGAATTGCCACCCCTGTAGCTCTGGTTAGTCCAGCCGCGCCCATCAGAGCAATGTACATCCAGGAGATCGGCAGAATGCTGCTGCTGCCCCAGGGAGCGGATGCGATCGCGCCAATGCGAGGATTTTGGATTTTGGATTTTGGATTTTGGAGGTCACTTTCAGAATAAGTTTCCTTAAGGTCAACTACGGAATGTCCTGGAAGGAAGGCTTTTAGGTGGGGCATTACGCCGATGGGCCCAACACCGGGGCCGCCGCCGCCGTGAGGGATGCAGAAGGTTTTGTGGAGGTTGAGGTGACAGACATCTGCGCCGAAGTCTGCCGGACGGCAAAGCCCAACCTGAGCGTTCATGTTTGCGCCATCCATGTAGACCTGACCGCCGTGTTGGTGGGCGATCGCACAAATTTCCTCGATCGCTTCCTCAAATACGCCGTGCGTTGAGGGATACGTCACCATCAGCGCGGCTAGAGAATCTTGATGCTTTTCAGCTTTTGCTTTTAAGTCATCTACGTCAATGTTGCCGTCCTCATCACAAACGACGGGGACGACCTTCATGCCTGCCATGACTGCGCTGGCGGGGTTGGTGCCGTGCGCCGATTCGGGAATCAGGCAAATGTTGCGATGCCCTTCGCCGCGCTGCTCGTGATATTGCCGAATCACCAGCAGTCCGGTGTATTCGCCCTGCGATCCGGCGTTGGGCTGGAGGGAAATTCCCGCGAATCCGGTGATTTCGGACAGCATTTGCTCT
>JAAUQZ010000027.1 GCA_012033355.1 Leptolyngbyaceae cyanobacterium RM1_406_9
GCCTCTGGTATGCTCAACATCATTAACATAGAAAACAATGGAGTAGAGCTTATCGCTTATCGCAAAGCTCTACTCCATTTCCTTTACATTTTGATTCAATCTGCCCTTCAAATGGCTAAAGTCGAGTCGAAGAAGTCGCAGATCTAACCCCGGAAGGCGATAAAGTTCGACTTCATCCCTCGTCCCTCATCCTTCCTGCTACCTCCCTCCTAGCCCTTCTGAAAAAGGTAAAACGCAATGATGACTACAGATTCTCAGCCAAGCCGCGAATGGTGGGCCCAGCGATGGGTCGATGTGCTGGAGTCCTTTGGCTGGGTACGTCGCCTCGCCCGCGCCCGCAACTATGCCCGCGAAGGGAACGTACTGGAAATCGAGTTTCGGGGCGCAAAGGTGTTTGCCCGCGTCCAGGGAACAGCACCCGAACCCTACAAGGTTTCGCTTTCCCTCGATCCCTTTGATAATGAGCAGTGGCAGTATGTGATTGAATCAATGGCTCAGCGGGCAATTTTCTCGGCCAAGCTGCTGGCGGGTGAAATGCCGCAAAGTATTGAGGAAGTGTTTACTTCAAATGGGTTAAGCCTGTTTCCGCTAACTAAGTTTGACATTCACAGCAAATGTTCTTGCCCCGATCCGGCGAATCCCTGTAAACACATTGGTGCGGTTTATTATTTGTTGGGCGATCGCTTCAGTGAAGACCCTTTCGTCTTGTTTCAGCTTCGCGGACGTACCAAAGAGGAAATCATTACCGCCCTGCGTCAAACCCGCAGCACCAGCACTGATGAAGCTGCTTCAGAAATAGAGGAACCTACAGCGGAGGTATCCGATACTCAAACCCTAAGTTTGCAGCAATTTTGGCAATATGACGACCAGCTAGAATCGTCTCTGGTTGTGATCGCACCGCCGCCCAGCAGCAACACGGTGTTAGATATTCTCGGCCCAATTCCGTTGAAGGAGGGGAGCGGGTCCAATGGTGGAGGGGCGATCGCCCAATACTTCAAAACGCTCTACGAAGAAGTGAGTCAGCAAGCAATGTTAACCGCCATGACTAGCACTGACCAGGACTCCTAACCGGGATTATTTTCTACTGACCAAACTCGCTCCGAGCCTGCTCCACCAGCTCAGCCGTCACCGTTTCTAAATCGGCTTCTCGTGCCATTGTTTCAATCCGCTGTCGCGCCTGTGCCCGGACAAAAAAAGGAATATTTTTTAGCTTTGCCTCTGCTTCAGGAGTCCACTCTAGAGCATCGGTTAAGTCAGAATTAGCCATATTTGTTTGGTGCGATCGCTTAGCTGCAAGTAACTAGCTGACTACCTCAGTAAAAACCATTGCTCAATTTTACAGCGCCTTAAATTCAGCAATAGTTAAGAAGTTTAGCTCTCCGGAACTGGTTCAAACTGTGCGATACAGAGTGTTTGACGTAGCAATCTTACTCCTTTCCCACCAAAAGATCAGGGATGCGCCCCCGCTTCCCTGATCTTTTGTGCCTAATCTTTAACCGGGAAGGGAGTAAGTCATTAGTAGGACAGCATATTTATAGAACGGCACAGTGCAGCGGCGGCGATTAACCTAGAACTCGGTACCAGTGACTCTCAACCGTCCGTTGCCATGACGTGTTAAGCGCAGTAACTGCAAGAGAACAAACCTTGACATATCTAGTATTGCTTTCATCTCCATTATTGTATTGATCGCTCATCTGACAGATAACGGCTGGAGACTGACTTTGATTGAGGGCGATCGCAGTTCTACTAGCCCAGCAGAAAGTACAGGAATGAATCTGGAGCGAAACAGATAAAGCTCGATTACCAGCAATCCGAGTAACAAAGGATTGAGCAGCGCAACAACCGCAACGATCTGTGAAACAACCAATGAACACACAAACCAACCTTTCCGAGGCTCGATTTTTGCACTAGCAAAACCAGGTGAAGCTAGTTCTTGAATTAGACACAGCATTCCCTCTCGGTCATAAGCCTCGGCCCGCCGGACGGCGTACGTTGACGAGTCGTGCATCATTTTCAACACTTAATGTAGAAAATTTACCAGCGCAACCTCGACAAGCTCTCATCTTTCAAAACTTAGAACTCTTTGAAGGATGAGGGCGGTGGGTGTATGTCAACAAAACGAGAACTTTTATACGCTATGGAATGAGCTGAAAGGAAAAGCTCCCACCTTGTGGCAGGAGCTTCTTGTTAACTGAAACCCAACTTAAAACTAGTCAAGTTCAGGCATAGAGAGTACAGGCTCAGTTTGCCGATCGATACCCTTCTCGAAACCTGCTGCTGCCGCACGGGCGCGACCCGCGTGCCACAAGTGACCAACCAAGAAGAAGAAACCGAGGACAAAGTGAGAAGTTGACAACCATGCACGGGGAGAGACGAAGTTAACCGAGTTGATTTCGGTCGCAACGCCACCCACCGAGTTGAGCGAACCCAAAGGAGCATGGGTCATATACTCAGCCGCACGACGAGCTTGCCAGGGCTGAATGTCATTTTTGATTTTGTCCAGATCCAGACCGTTAGGTCCACGCAGCGGCTCCAACCAGGGGCCCTGGAAATCCCAGAAGCGCATGGTTTCGCCACCGAAGATGATTTCCCCAGTAGGAGAACGCATCAGGTACTTACCCAAGCCAGTGGGACCTTGAGCCGAACCAACGTTTGCACCCAGACGCTGGTCACGTACCAAGAAGGTAAGCGCCTGCGCTTGAGAAGCTTCAGGTCCGGTGGGGCCATAAAACTCACTGGGATAAGCCGTGTTGTTATACCAAACCATTGTGGAAGCGATGAAGCCCATCAGCGCCAGCGCACCAAGACTGTAGGACAGGTAAGCTTCACCCGACCAGATAAACGCACGACGCGCCCAAGCAAAAGGCTTGGTTAGAATGTGCCAAATTCCACCCGCAACGCAAATGAAACCAACCCAGATATGTCCGCCAACAATATCTTCCAGGTTGTTGACACTGACAATCCAGCCTTCGCCACCAAACGGAGACTTGAGGATGTAGCCGAAGATTACAGCAGGATTCAGGGTTGGGTTTGTCACTACGCGGACATCACCACCACCGGGTGCCCAAGTATCATATAGACCGCCAAAGAACATCGCCTTCAACACAAGCAGGAAGGCACCCAATCCCAACAGAACTAGGTGAATACCCAAGATGGTGGTCATCTTGTTCTTATCTTTCCAGTCGTAGCCGAAGAAGGCGGAATACTCTTCTAGGGTCTCAGGGCCACGAACAGCATGATAGATACCGCCCAATCCCAAAACTGCGGAGGAAATCAGGTGAAGCACACCCACTACAAAGTAAGGGAAGGTGTCGATTACTTCACCACCAGCGCCAACGCCCCAACCGAGGCTAGCGAGGTGAGGCAACAGGATAAAACCTTGCTCATACATTGGCTTTTCAGGGACAAAGTGAGCAACCTCAAATAGAGTCATTGCTCCAGCCCAGAAAACAATCAGTCCAGCGTGGGCAACGTGTGCGCCAAGCAGCTTACCAGATAGATTTATCAGACGGGCGTTACCGGCCCACCATGCAAAACCAGAAGATTCTTGATCGCGACCGCCCGCGACCATTGAGTTACTAGAGAGCGTTACCACGTGGCAGTACCTCCTCAGGGAATACGAAGTGTTCATGGGGTTGGTCTTGGGGAGCCATCCAAGCGCGGATGCCCTCGTTGAGTAGAATGTTCTTGGTGTAGAACGTCTCAAACTCTGGGTCTTCTGCGGCTCGAATCTCCTGCGACACAAAATCGTAGGCGCGCAGGTTCAAGCCTAAGCCCACCACGCCAACCGCACTCATCCACAAGCCCGTGACGGGCACAAACAGCATGAAGAAGTGCAGCCACCGCTTGTTGGAGAAGGCAATGCCGAAAATCTGTGACCAGAATCGGTTTGCCGTCACCATCGAGTAGGTTTCTTCGGCCTGGGTGGGGTTGAAGGCGCGGAAGGTGTTGGCGTTCTCGCCATCTTCAAACAAGGTGTTCTCCACCGTCGCACCATGAATCGCACAGAGCAGTGCCCCGCCCAAAATGCCTGCCACTCCCATCATGTGAAATGGGTTCAAAGTCCAGTTGTGGAAGCCCTGGAAGAACAGCAAAAAGCGGAAAATCGCCGCTACCCCAAAGCTAGGTGCAAAAAACCACGAAGACTGCCCCAGCGGGTACATCAAAAACACGCTCACAAACACTGCGATAGGACCTGAAAAGGCGATCGCATTGTAAGGACGGATGCCGACCAAACGAGCGATTTCAAACTGACGCAGCATGAAGCCAATCAGTCCAAAAGCACCGTGCAGGGCAACAAATGCCCACAGCCCACCGAGCTGTACCCAGCGGGTAAAGTCACCCTGGGCTTCTGGCCCCCACAGGAACAGCAAGGAGTGCCCTAAGCTGTCGGGTGGGGTGGAAACCGCAACGGTGAGGAAGTTGCAGCCTTCTAAGTATGAGCTTGCTAGCCCGTGGGTGTACCACGAGGTAGCAAAGGTGGTGCCAGTCAGCCATCCCCCAACCGCCAGGTAAGCGCAGGGGAAGAGCAAAAGACCAGACCAGCCGATGAAGACGAATCTGTCGCGCTTGAGCCAGTCGTCGAGGACATCAAACCATCCCCGCTCCGCCTGGGCGCGTCCCATTGCTATGGTCATAGCGCAGATCTCCAAAAAGTTATAACTACAAGAAATGAATTCAAGTTCACTTCGACGATTTTTAGCCCTGTAGAAATTTATATAAACACAGAGCAGAAAATGCGATGGAATGTGAACACAGTTTACTTTTCTTTACTGTGTGATTAATTATATCGATACTTTCTCATTTTTTTCATCCCTCTTTCTACGTTCCAGGCTGCTCTACTGCCTGTATACGTTGAGCTGAGGGCGTTTTGGGCATAGAAATTCCAATATTAGAATTTCTTTAAGTTTCAGATTTATGAGAAGAGCCGCGCACGGGAAGCGGGTTAGGCGATCGCCCAACCCGCTTACCCAGTTCATCTGAGATACTGAGAAATAGTTATTGCACAATCTGCATTTGAGTTTTGGAAACCCCATGTTCATTATTGATCTGACCCTGAAAAACACACCCCTGATGCTGTCAGTGCAGCGAAAGTCGCTGGATGACGCTAAAGCTGTTTACCAGCAAGTTTTAGACGCAATTCGCTCTGGCAATCCAGTGATTTTAGAGCTGACCTGTGAGCAGATGCCCGAAAAGACGGTAGGCGTGTTAGTAAGCGAAATTTCTGCGGTGCAGATTTCTGAGAAATCCAGCACTACAGCTGCTTCAGGCAGACCTCCTGGCTTTGCATTTGCGGGTTAAGGGGTTTGCCAATAGCTGTAGGGTGGCATTGCTAACCCTACAGCCAGTTACGTTCTAGCAATTATTTTGATACCAGCGACATGACTGAACCCGCGATCGCCGTTCATAATCTCAACTTTCAGTGGTCAAGCGGGGTGCCCGTTCTGCAATCTTGCTCCTTAGAAGTTCCCAAGGGCGGCTTTTGGATGCTGCTGGGCAACAACGGCAGCGGCAAATCGACATTGCTGAAAATTTTGTCGGGCTTGCTCCATCCCCAGTCGGGTGAGGTGGGGGTGTCGCCACCGGTCGGGTTTGTTTTTCAAAACCCTGACCATCAGCTCGTCATGCCGACGGTTGGCGCAGATGTGGCGTTTGGTCTGGTTGAAGAAAATTTGCCGATCGCCCAGATTCGGCAGCGTGTCGCAGAAGCCCTGACTGCTGTAAATCTGCTCAACTTGCAGCGACGACCAATTTATGCGCTGAGCGGTGGGCAAAAGCAAAGAGTAGCGATCGCAGGGGCGATCGCTCGTCACTGTGAAGTTTTGCTGCTCGATGAACCCACCGCCCTGCTCGATCCAGACAGTCAGCTTGATTTGGTGGCTCAGGTGCAGCAGCTTGTCAAAAGCCGTGAGCTAACGGCTCTTTGGGTGACACACCGCCTGGATGAGCTAAATTTTTGTGATGGAGCCTTTTTATTGGAGCAGGGGCGGGTCGTTGATCAGGGCGACCCCATGCGACTCAAACAACGCCTAATGCAAAATCAGGAGGTGAAATATGGAGAAGTCTAAAGAGATCGGCGGGAAATTTGTATCTGATTTACAGGATGTAATAAAAAGGTGGCGTTATAGTAGGAGCATTAAGCAAACCTTAAGCTCCTCATTTTGCAAATTTGGGTGCTAGATTATGCCACGCCCCGCAACGCAAGCAATTTTATTTGTAGATGGCTATAACGTCATCGGAGCCTGGGCCAGGTTGAAGCAGGTGCAGGATGAGCAGGGGCTAGAGGCGGCGCGACACGATCTGGTCGAGACTCTGGTGGGCTACAGCGCTTTTCAGGGGTTTGACACCAGGGTTGTGTTTGACGCTCAGTATCAGGGCAGTCCGGGCTGCCGAGAAGCCATCACCCCCAATCTTTCAATTTGCTATACCGACTATAAGCAAACCGCAGACACTTATATAGAGAAATCCTGTGCCCTGTTTCGCAATGACTTGCGAAAGTTTCAGCAGCGACTGATCGTGGCTACCTCAGACCGAGCGCAACAGCTTACGGTGGTGGGCTACGGGGCAGAGTGGATGTCAGCGCATCAGCTACTGGCAGACGTAGAATTAGCCACTCTCAAGGTGCGCCGTAAGCAGCGGGTAGGCCGGGGGCGATCGCCCAACCGTTTCCTCTCAAATTCTCTTGATCCCGTAGCGCAGCAGCGGTTAGCTCGGATGCGAATGGGGTTAGAGTAGAATGGCTCAAGGCATTACCGAGTTAATTCCTAATCAATTCCAGGTCAATTTCAAATAAAGTTGTGCTGCACCTTGCCAAAATGCCTCATTGGTAGATACGATGGAATACGCATTCCTCAGTAGCTCAGCGGTAGAGCGATCGACTGTTAATCGATTGGTCGCAGGTTCGAATCCTGCTGGGGAGTTTAACAGATGCACTCAGTTTCTTATTTAGCTGCTAAGCCTGCTGCTTCTGAGTCTTCAAAGTTTTGGCTACTCAATCCGGCAGTCACGTTTCTAAATCACGGTTCCTTTGGAGCCTGTCCTATCGCAGTGCTACAACGGCAGCGATCGCTCCAACAGCAGCTAGAGCAGCAGCCTCTGCGCTTTATGGTTAAAGAATTAGAGCCACTGCTAGATCGCTCACGCACAGCCCTGGCAGATTTTGTTGGCGCAGAGGCAGACGATCTGGTGTTTGTGTCAAATGCCACGACGGGCATCAATACGGTGCTGCGATCGCTCTCCTTCCAGCCCGGAGACGAACTTTTAACCACAAATCAGGAATACAACGCTTCGCGGAATGCTCTAAATTTTGTAGCCGAGCGATCGGGGGCAACCGTAGCTGTAGCAGATATTCCCTTTCCGATTGATTCCCCAGCACAGGTGGTTGAAGCGGTGCTGTCTAAGGTTTCACCTCAGACAAAGCTGGTGCTGCTAGATCATGTCGTTAGCCAAACGAGCCTGGTTTTGCCGATTCAAGCGTTAGCGCGGCAGCTATCAGCACAAGGAATTGAGCTATTGGTAGACGGTGCCCATGCCCCCGGAATGATGCCGCTGAATCTGACAGAATTGGGCGCAACCTACTACACCGGAAACTGCCACAAATGGCTATGTGCGCCTAAAGGTGCGGCTTTTTTGTACGTGCAGCGCGATCGCCAAGCCGCCATTCGTCCGCTCACCATCAGTCACGGGGCAAATTCTCCTCGCACGGATCGATCGCGCTTTCATCTAGAGTTTGACTGGACGGGGACGGCTGACCCGACTGCTTACCTGTGCGTTGCAGAAGCGCTGCGGTTTATGGGATCAATTCTGCCAGGAGGCTGGATGGAACTGATGGCGCAAAATCGGAACCTGGCGATCGCAGCGCAAACGACGCTTTGTCAAAGCTTAAATATTACGCCTCCGTGCCCTGCTGAGATGGTTGGCTCGATGGCAACCATCCCGTTACCCGACGGTGCCTGGGAACCGCTGTACGAGGCGCTGGGCGATCGCTTCAACATAGAAGTGCCCATCATTCCCTGGCATCCTCCTGGCAAACGGTTGATTCGCATCTCGGCTCAGATTTACAACCATCTAGCAGAATACAAGTACCTTGCTGCGGCTCTGTTGACTTTGTTAAAAGAGTCATGAGCAGCGTTGAAATCCTTGATATCCATGCCATTCTGTCAGCAGTAGTATCTCACCCGGTTTAAAGTTGAAGCAGCCTAAAACGTCTTGAAGTCTGCCTGAACCAAACCCTCGTACTACATAAAGTTGTGTTTTGCAGAATTGCCTGATGCGGTGCAAGTTGAGTGAGTTGAGTCAGCGTCGATGGTTTCACCCCTTATTGTTGCTGGTCTGGATGACTATTGGAATGGGCTTGCGCTTCACCAACCTGGCTGCAAAACCACTTTGGACAGATGAGTTTTCAACGATCGTTTTTAGCTTAGGACACAGTTTTAGAACCGTAGCGCTAGACCAGATTGTGACGCTAGATGACCTGTTGCAGCCGCTGCAAGTCGAGCCTCAAGCAGGAATCAGACAAGTTATAGGCAACCTGCTGAGTGAGAGCAATCACCCGCCGCTTTACTTTGTTTTGACCCATTGGTGGCTGCGCTTATTTCCAGCACTGGATGGGTTAGTTTCCGTTTGGGGAGCGCGATCGCTCTCTGCAATATTGGGTGTGGCTGCTATTCCAGCCATGTTTGGGCTGAGTTGGCTAGCGTTTCGCTCTCGTCTGATTGGGCAAATCGCCGCAGTGCTGATGGCAGTTTCTCCTTTTGCCGTCTATCTGGCGCAGGAGGCACGACACTACACCCTGCCGACCCTGTGGGTGATTGCTTCGTTAGGCTGTTTCGTTTTGGCAGTCCGCACGGTTTACCATCGCACGCCGCTACCCGTCGGGGTAGGATTGCTCTGGGTCGGGGTCAACACGTTAGGAATTGCCACACATTACTTCTTTGTCTTCACAATTTGTGCTGAGGCGTTAGTGCTGCTCAGTTTAGGGCTAATTCAAAGCTGGCGAGAGCGGGGAGTTTGGCAACCTTCCTACTGGGGGCGGATTGGCGGTGTGGCGCTAGGGACATTAATAGGAGGTCTGATCTGGCTCCCTTTTTGGCAAAACACTCAGGACAATGGCTTAACCCAGTGGATTTATCGGGGCGATCGCACCGGGCTAGCACTCTTGGAGCCATTAGGTCAGGCTCTAGCAGGCTGGATTACGATGCTCTATCTACTGCCTATTCAGGCCAATGTTGAACTCGTTGTCATGATTTCTGGTGCCTTCTTGATTGGGTTAGTGCTGTGGACACTGCCCAAGCTTTACGCCGGGTTCAAGATGCAGTGTGAAAAATCGGGCAAGCGATTGCCAATGCACATCTTAGGCGGATTTGTGGTGAAGGCGATCGCCATTTTTCTTGGCATCACTTATTTATTTGAAATCGATTTAACCAGTGCATTTCGCTATAACTTTGTATATTTTCCGGCGGTAATTGCGCTGATTGCGGCAGCCCTTGCAGCATCCTGGAAAAATGTTCAGAGAAAGCAGCTAACATCTAATCAATCTCAACGGTGGTCAAGCGGCAGGCTATTGGGAGGCAAACGGGCAGTCATCTTAATCGGGCTGTTTAGCTTTTTGGGCGGACTGACGGTGGTATCCAACCTGGGCTACCAAAAAACACACCGCCCGGATGTAGTCGCTGCGGCAATTCAAGAAACTGCTGATATTCCTGTGCTGGTAGCGATCGCCCATCGCACTCACGGACAGACGGGCAGGCTCATGGGAATTGCCTGGGAGCTAAAACACGCCGCTGACCCAACTGCCGCTGCAAATACCCAATTCCTGATGATCAGTCAGGGCAAAAGCCCCAAATTTATGACAACCGTGATGCGTGAAGCGCTGGAGGAATTGCCGCGTCCCCTCAACGTGTGGTTACTTAACTTTCAGCGCCCCTCTGAGACCGAACTGCTCGACTCGTTTTTGCGAAAGCAAAGCTGTAAGTCAGACTCCGGTGCAGATTCTGTTGACGGATACAGATACCAGCGATATCAATGTGAAGCCAACAAACAGACAGAAGATACATCATCCCCAGACCGTCACGTACCAGGAAATGCGGGTTAAATAGGGGCGATCGCCATTCTCCGCTACCAGAGCCGCTTGTGCGTGATTAACTGAAGCCCAGACACTGAGAATTCAAGCTTTTCCCAGCGACCTGTAGTCGGCTCAACCTGAGCAAACGCTGCCTCTGTGAGCAAAATTTCTCCCGCCCGCGCCAGGTCTTCTCCCAGCTTTGAGGCTAGATTCATCTCATTGCCGTACAGATCGCAGTCTTCTACCATCAGCACCTCTCCGTAGCCGATGCCAACGCTGGCAAAGAGATCTAATGAATCTGGCAAACCCGTATTGACTGCCACTAGCGTCTTCAGCAGGTCAACCGCCGCATCCACTGCCAGCGCCACAGTCGGAAATACTGCAAATATGTTGTCTGCCTCTTGCTTAATCAGCTTGCCCTGGTGCTGTTGAATAATCGGCTGGGCAATCACGCACAGCCGATGCACCATTGCCAAAAAGTGAATGATGCCATAGCGCACCGTTAGCCGCGAAAAGCCGGACATATCCAGCACGAAAATGGCGTGAGTCTGGGAAAATGCGACGCGAAGGGTGTGATCAATCTCCGCTGCTCTCTCAGGATGCTCGTTGCGGGTTTGCAGCAAGCGATTTAGCTCAGCCCTGGTATTGGAAGCCATTGCTAAACCAGAGTTTTTAGTCGTTGAATCAGGCGATCGGCTGGCACAACACCTTCAATTCGCTCAATGGGTTCCCCGTGCTTAAACAGCACCAACGTGGGCAAAGCATGAATTTGGTATTGCGTCGCCAACGCAGGATAGTTGTCGGTATTGATCTTCACGACTTTGAGCTGCGGTTTCATTTGAGCGCTGACTTGCTCTAGGATTTTTGCCATCATCTGACAGGGGCCGCACCAGGGCGCATAGAAATCTACCAGCAGCGGCACATCTGAACCAGACAGCATTTCTTCAAAGCTACCGAACTGCTTTTTGGTTGCCATATTGCTCAACGGAAGTTGCGATAGAGACTCGTATTCGATGGCTCGATCCTAGTGCAAATTTTGGCGAGTCGGTGGGGGTGCCCCAAATGCCTTAATATGGTTTAGCAATTTTGATTTAGTAATTTTGATTTAGCCATAGCTCGACGATAATTTGACGATTTGCTACGGCTCAGCGTTCTCTAAGGCTAGCGTTCTGTAAGAAGAGGGACAGATGATGGCAGCATCCTCAGATTCTCAACGGCTCAAAGACCAGGTGGCGATCGTCACGGGAGCCTCGCGGGGCATTGGACGGGCGATCGCCCTAGCCTTAGCAGCAGAAGGGGCAAACATAGCGGTGAATTATGCTAGCTCTAGCCAAGCCGCTGATGAGGTGGTTGCCGAAATTACAGGCATGGGAGGAGGGCGATCGCCCTGCAAGCTGACGTATCCCAAGCCGATCAGGTAGATGCCCTGGTCAACGCCGTGATGGGAAAGTGGGGACGAATCGACGTACTGGTGAACAATGCTGGGATCACCCGCGATACGCTGCTGCTGCGAATGAAGCCAGAAGATTGGCAAGCCGTCATCAACCTCAACCTGACGGGCGTTTTTCTCTGCACTAGAGCCGTCAGCAAAATCATGCTCAAGCAAAAGTCAGGGCGGATTGTGCAAATCTCTTCCGTCTCAGGGCTAATGGGCAATCCGGGTCAAGCAAACTATGCCGCCGCCAAAGCAGGAGTGATTGGTTTTTCTAAAACTGTCGCCAAAGAGCTAGCCAGTCGCGGAATCACGGTCAATGTAGTAGCCCCTGGCTTCATCGACACCGACATGACCCAGGATGTCAAAGCTGAAGAAATTCTTAAATACATTCCCCTCAATCGCTATGGCAAGCCAGAGGAAGTTGCCGGACTGGTGCGTTTCCTGGCTGCTGATCCTGCTGCTGCTTACATCACCGGGCAAACCATGAACGTGGATGGCGGTATGGTGATGAACTAGTGGTGAAATGTGCAGCTAGATGTGCAGCTAAAGAGTTGGGAAACTTAGGAACGTGAATTAATTAAACTGCCTAATCCCTCTGCTGTACGGGCTTGGCACTGCCAAGCCCCTAACCGAAATACCGCACTTTATTAAATTCATGCTCCTTAGTTTCCTGTAGAGCAGGCATCTTGCCTGCTTAATTTGGACGGGCAAGATGCCCATCCCACAGGGGGCTTGGAAGAAGTTGCCATAGCGATCGCTCAACTCATCTTGACAAGCCAGGTTGACGCTGGCACAACCGGCCCATGCTCACGGTCTAGCAGTTAGCCAACTGATTAAATCGGCTTTGGTAGAGAAGTCTAAAAGCGCTTCTGCCAGGTCTTCTAATTGGGCGATCGAGAGCTGACGCAAACGCTCCTGCAATTCAGCATCCACAGCGCCAAACTTACGAGACAGCAAACGAGTAATCACGGCTATTTCTCCTTCTTGCCGTCCTTCTTGCCGTCCCTCTTGCCGTCCTCGCTCCAGTCCTTGCTCTATTCCTTCTTGCATCCAACTGGTGACGATTTCCATAACGTCCTCTTGTTGCTGTCTTGGTTTAATCCTATCAAGCTCGGTTTGAAACTGCTGCTGTTCTAGCTGGTTTAGACGCAGATAAACATCTACAAAGCCGGAGATTAGCTGAGTTCGAGCGGGGTCTAGTCGCAAGGTTGCTAGCAGGCGCAGGCACTCTAGCTTGACTCTGGGGCGTTCTGCTTGGGGAATTCTCATCTTTGCCATCAGAGCGCTGGCAACGGGGTTGGGCTGACGAACAAAGTCGCGCCAGTTTAAGCGGTTAAGCTGAATCACCTCGTAGTTGAACTGCAATACGAGTTTGTTGGGGAAGCTGACTTCAAAGCGATCGCCCTCCATCCGATACGGCTCGTCAAACGAAAAGACCACGATCGGATAAATCGGTAGGCGATACTTTTGATAAAGTCTGGCGAAATAGTTGAACATTCGCCCTCCAAAGTCTGATTCAGTGTAGGACTGATGTTCGGTGTGGATCAGAAAGCAGGAGTCTTCTCCTCGGAATTTGGCTTGGACGAGCAGATCTGCTTCGTGGCGATCGCCCTCTGTCACATCGGTAAATACTTCTGTATTCAGAAAAGTGAGGGAATCTGGCTCCAGATAAGCGCTCACCTCCGGTAAAAATAGGTCGATGAACTCCACAAAGAAAGTGGAGAGCAATTCTTTGAATAAGCGATCATGATCGATCATGAAAAGGGCAAGTGGGACTTGGTATTGACGGGGCTAAGATCTGCGACTTCTTTGAGAAGTCCAGATCTAGACGCTCGTTTTTTGCTAACTTCGGTGCCGTTCGGCTTACAGCCATTTTTGAATGGGTAAGCCACAGCGTAGGGGCGTTCGCGAACCGACCCCGTCACCAGGTTTTGTGGTGTATCCAAGTGGAAATTGCTGTAAGCCCCTTTCACGGGTGAATGTGTAAACCCCGATCCTATTGCAGTTTTTGGAGCTATTGAGCAATGATGACTCAACTTTTTTTGGCGATCGCCTCCATTCTCGGTGGCACCTCAGTTGCGGCGGGTGCTTTTGCCTCCCATGCGCTGAGAGAAAAGCTGAGCGATCGCGCCCTAGAAATTTTTGAAACCGGGGCACGCTACCAGATGTATCACGCGCTGGCGCTGCTGGTGGTAGCGCTGTTGCTGCTGCGTACCGAGACAAATCAATCCCTTTTAACCGCATCGGGGATCGCTTTTTATTGCCGGAGTCGCAATTTTTTCGGGTAGCCTTTACGCCTTAAGCCTTTCTGGAATCAAGTGGCTGGGAGCAATTACTCCGCTGGGAGGGGTTGCCTTTTTAGTCGGTTGGGGGTGTTTGGCGATCGCCACCTGGGGCTTAAAGTGAACAGCACCAACCGACTAAACCAGCGATTTAAGCTTTGACTCAACAGTAGGGTGCCGTCAGTGCAGCGTAACGCACCAAGCAACCAAGCAATAGCGCTGTAGCAACATCTGATATCCCTAGCCTCGGATGCTTTTTGTAGGGTGCTGTTAGCGATAGCGTAACGCACCGAGATCATTGGCAACGGTGGGTTACGGCGTTGCCTAACCCACCCTAATGGTGTGACACAGCTAAATCGATGCCATAGTCCGGGCGTTCGGCTCCGCTCACCCCTCAAGTCCCGTGTGCTGAGCGAAGTCAACTGTAGGATAGGCAAAGGGCATCGCCCGTGCCCATCTGTTCAAGAATTGCATTTTGATGGGCACGCTCTGCTTGGCCCATCCTACGCGTAACTAGATTCAACTTGAAGCGTGGAGTGCAACCTCTCGGATTCCTATTTGGATAGCTTTTGGGTTCCATCTTCAGAGTCTTACTTGGGTAGCTACGGATTCTATTTCAAATCCATTGCTGACCAAAAGTTAGCTAGAGGCAAGTCGTGAATCCCGCCATTGTCATAGGAAACCCCACCATTAGCAATCTCACTCAGAGAGTGCTAAATTCTGGTAGGAGAACTCAGATAGAGAAACTGAGAGACAGGCAATGGCAAAAATTGTTGTATTTGATGAAGAATCTCGGCAAGCGCTAGAACGAGGCGTAAATGCCCTTGCTGATGCAGTGCGAATCACGCTCGGACCCAAAGGTCGCAACGTGGTGCTAGAGAAGAAGTATGGCGCACCCCAAATCGTCAACGACGGCATCACAATCGCCAAAGAAATCGAGTTAGAAGACCCGCTGGAGAACACAGGCGCTCAACTGATTCGGGAAGTTGCGTCAAAGACTAAGGATTTGGCGGGCGATGGGACAACCACCGCCACCGTTCTGGCTCAGGCCATGATTCGGGAGGGTTTGAAGAATGTTGCAGCGGGAACGAATCCGGTTAGCTTGCGACGCGGTATCGAGAAAGCGGTTGCCCAGATTGTTAAAGAGATTGCGGCGATCGCCAAACCCATTGAGGGAAATGCGATCGCCCAAGTTGCTGCCGTTTCCGCAGGCAGTGACGAAGAAGTCGGGGCAATGATCTCCGAAGCGATGGATAAAGTCGGCAGAGATGGCGTAATTACCGTCGAAGAATCTAAATCTCTCGCAACCGAACTAGAAACCGTCGAGGGAATGCAGATCGACCGAGGCTACATCTCGCCTTACTTTGTCACCGACGCAGAACGGATGACCTGCGACCTGGAAAACGCCCGAATTTTGCTGACGGATAAAAAAATTAGCACCATTCAAGACCTGGTGCCCGTCCTCGAAAAAATTGCCCGTGCGGGTCAGCCGCTGCTGATCATCGCAGAAGATGTAGACGGCGAAGCATTGGCAACCCTGGTCGTCAACCGTCTTCGCGGTGTGCTAAATGCTGTCGCTATCAAAGCACCTGGATTTGGCGAACGCCGCAAAGCGATGCTGCAAGACATCGCTGTTCTCACAGGCGGGCAGATGATCTCTGAAGAAATCGGGCTAAGCCTCGATACGGCCAGCCTCGATATGCTAGGCACTGCCCGCAAGCTGACGATTACCAAAGACACCACCACCATCGTCGCCGAAGCAGCTAACAAGTCCGATTTAGACAAGCGCATTGCTCAAATTCGCCAAGAGCTAGAGCGCACTGACTCCGATTACGACAAAGAAAAGCTGCAAGAACGCTTAGCGAAGCTGTCTGGCGGTGTCGCTGTCATCAAAGTTGGAGCAGCCACAGAAACCGAGCTAAAAGATCGCAAACTGCGAATCGAAGATGCGCTCAATGCGACCAAAGCAGCCGTTGAAGAAGGCATCGTCCCTGGCGGCGGCACAACCTTGATTCATTTGGCGCAAAAAGTACAGGACTTTAAAGCAAGCCTGCCCGTTGAGGAAAGAATCGGGGCAGATATTGTGATCAAAGCGCTAGAAGCGCCGCTACGCCAGATTGCTGACAATGCCGGGGCAGAAGGCTCTGTCATCGTCGAGAAGGTGCGCGATCTAGACTTTAACGTGGGCTACAACGCCTTGACGGGTGAGTTTGAAGACTTGATTGCCGCTGGAATCATCGACCCAGCAAAAGTCGTGCGCTCTGCCCTGCAAGACGCAGGCTCCGTTGCCAGCATGGTGATCACCACCGAAGCGCTAGTTGTCGAAAAGCCAGAACCCAAATCTGCAATGCCTGCCGACGGTGGCATGGGCGGCATGGGCGGCATGGGTGGCATGGGCGGCATGGGTGGCATGGGCGGCATGGGCATGATGTAATACCGCGATCGCCCTCACCGATGTCCGCCACAAAGCCCCCGCACAGGGGGCTTTTATTATTTCCCCTCATCCTCTAGGGGTAGTTGTTTGTGAGGTTGCTGATCCTGTTTGCGCTTAGGCTTCATATTATTCAACGACTCAGAAGCAGCCTGGTCTAACAGCTTCTTTAGCTCGTAGTCAGCCAAACTTGCCGCAGTGGGAGCGAGCGAACGAGAAACTTCAGATCTTTGAGAGATAGTCTGAGAGATAGTCCCTTTGGGTTTGTCTGTCCAGCCACATTTAGCGCAGACCTGCCGTCCTGACGATTTTAGCGGTGGCCCAAGTCTACTGCTGCACTGCGGACAAGTCTCTTGGGGTGCGGCGGTCAATCTATCTTGCTGCGGTGCTTGCTGTGGCGATGCAGACGATGGGGTAAAAGTCTCGGCTGAATTGGGGTAGGTTTGAGCCTCCTGAGGTGAGGGCGATCGCTGACTCAGGAGGCTACCCACTTTCCCTCTAGTACCTCCAAGCGATCGCGCAGCAGCTCCACTTGACTCAGCCGAGCAGATAGCTTGGTCAGATCCTCAAGCGTTACCAGTTGAGATGAGGGCTGTTCCGTCGTCTCTGTCCCCAGCAAAAGTTGAATTGCATTCAGAATTAGCTGATTGTGGCTCTGCCCTGATTGGCTAGCCCGTCGCTTAATCAACTTTGCCAGACTTAAAGGAATCTGCACCGTCACAGCTACCGTCTGCTCAGAGGTGGTTTTAGTCACGGGTGTCTGGTTAGAAGAACCCAGGTTATCAGTCATGGGAGTTGCAACACACACTTGAGTTAGCAATACATTCTCTTACCAGAGTAATGCAATTGTCATAGATTAGAAAAGTTGAAAACAGAATATAAATTTTGCGGTTTCCTGTCAGATCAAAAACTGCAAGACATTCGTTTAATTTGCAATACGCTTAGTTGTTAACTGCAATTCTTTTAACAGAAGAAAAGTGCAAGTATTGCAGAATAAATAACTTTATTTAGGCAGTATTAGGAGCAATTTAACAACCATTGTTTTTATCATCTTATCGGACTACAAAGCATAGAGAAGACCACTGCTTTATTAAGGCGATTGTTGAGAAAAGAAACGAACTTGGCTTGAGTCAAAAGCAGATATCGTTAAGAAAGTTTGAGTGTTGAAATATTTTGACAACTGGATAGGTAGAAGGATGCTCAAACAATAAACAACGTGTAACTAAAGTTCATGAATTAAGGTGAATTGATGCAGAGTGCAGTTTAGTTAACTAAACAAAAGTACAAGCTTGAGCTAATTAACTCATAAAGATAACCGTCCGGATTCATTGAAAAAATTTTGAAAAATTCATTGTTACTATCAGTTATTCTCTGAGTCCTCTAAGCAACTAATGAATTGAAAAAGTTTATCGAAATTCTTGGAGAGACGCATGAAAAATAAACAAATTGTTAAATTTGATCTATGAGTAACGATAGAGATCGATATTAGATTGGTTGTTAGATAGTCCAACAAAAATATTTCATAAAATAGGCAGATAAACTCACTAAAAAAGCAGACATCGCTAAATTTAACTGTTAATAATAAATAGTCACTTTCAACTTCAGAAGATATTTGTAGGAGATTGGTTATGAATCTTAATCCCGATGACTTTATGTCCCTTATGGAAGACCGAACTAACTTTAGTGATGGAGATAAAATACTTTTAAACAAACACGCAGATTGGGGATTGGCGATCGCCCCAACTATGGCGAATCATTTCTATAAATATCTTGGTCGTGATGTGGAAATGAGCGCTATTCTAAACGATAAAGAAGGGCGAATGCATCGTCTACGTGAAACCTTTGTACAGTGGTTTCACGAAATGTTTACAGGCATGGACAATTGGGGAACTGCCTACGCAGAGCGGCGCTGGCGCATCGGGCTAGTACACGTACAAATCGGCATTGGACCTCAGCACGTTGTTCCAGCAATGGCAACTGTTGTTCACGAAGTTGGCAAACAGCTAAAAATAGACGGTCAACCTGAAGAATTAAAAGATGCCCTAAGTCGCATCTGCATGATCGATTTGGCTTTCATTGAACAGGCTTACGTAGAGGTCAGTTCAGCCGCAGTTTTGAAGGAAACAGGATGGACAGAGGGTTTGTTTAGACGCTTAATTGCAACGGGTGCAGGCTCAATGTAAAAGCCAACTGTGAAACCTCAATATTAAGCTTTAAACCGAGTTCGGAATCGGGTTTGGAATTGAGTTCACAAGTCACAAAACTGCTCACTACATCCTCTGAACCTCAAGCAGAAATACACGAGTAGGAACACAATCATGGCGATCAACACAGAAAAACTAGGGTATATCCTGCAAAACTTTGTTTCCACTACATCGGATGTTCAAGGGGCAGCAATTGTCACGCCTGATGGTCTACCTTTGGCTTCTAATTTACCCGGTGGAATGGATGAAGAGCGAGTTTCAGCAATGTCTGCTGCAATGTTGTCTCTAGGTGAGCGGATTGGGAAAGAGCTAGCACGAGGCATCATTGATCGCCTCTACGTAGAAGGTGATGAAGGCATCAGCATCTTAACGAGTTGCGGACAGGATGCTGTCTTTTTGGTGCTAGCAGGAAGGGCAGCAAAGCAGGGTGTGTTGATGCTGGAGATTAAGCGTACCGTTTCTGATCTCAAACATACTTTGTTCTAAAACCGTTGCGTATGAAGCTGCACAGAACAAGGGGCTAAAGTCTCTTGTCTCGCCAGGGTTCATTCTATGCAAGCTCAAATTGAACTGGTATGACGCAGCTAAAAACTGGTTTGACACACCCTTAGAAATTTAGGCGGGAATACAACGATGGCGATCAACACAGAAAGACTTGGGCTGATTCTTCAAAATTTTGTCTCTGCGACTGCTGATGTTCAAGGGGCAGCACTAGTCACGCCTGACGGTTTACCTCTAGTATCCAATTTGCCTGGAGCAATGGATGAAGAGCGGGTTTCGGCAATGTCTGCTGCGATGCTATCTCTGGGCGAACGGATTGGTAAGGAACTGGCGCGAGGCACGATTGACCGACTCTATGTAGAGGGTGATGATGGCTTTAGTATTTTGACGAGTTGTGGTCAGGATGCTGTCTTTTTGGTGCTAGCAGGGAAGACCGCAAAGCAGGGTGTGTTGATGCTAGAAATTAAGCGTGCTGTTTCTGACTTAAAAAGTACTTTGTTTAGCGTTGGGCAACCTCGCCCTGACTCTTCGCTGGGTATGATGTCTCGCGTTCGACCTGCTAGGGCTTAGGCAATTGTGAGGTAGGGCAGTTACCGCATAGCTCAATGTTTTGAGTGGGGGCGAACGGTCGTTCGCCCTTACGGGAAGAAAACTTACTCAAAGTTGCAAGATTGGGACACTTTTTGGAGTAACACCATGAAACTCATGCGCTTGGTCGTCACAGGGACTGCGGGAGCGGGCAAGTCTACCTTTGTCCGCACGGTAAGTGATATCGAGGCGATTGACACCGATCGCACTGCAACCGATGAAACCGCTCAAATGAAGTCAAAAACAACGGTTGCTTTTGACTTTGGCAGGCTCTCGTTTGGCCCTAGATTAGAAATTCACATTTATGGTACTCCGGGGCAATCGCGCTTTAATTTCATGTGGGATATTTTGATTCAGCGTGCCCATGCCTATGTGCTGCTGGTTGCTGCCCATCGGATTGATGAACTGGCCAAAGCACGTCAAATTATTGCCTTCATGAATGAGCGAGTACAGATTCCGATGGTGATTGGGTTAACTCACCGGGACTGTGCAGGGGCGCGATCGCCAGAGGAAATTGCGATGCGGCTGGGCTATAGCGATTTGAGCAACCTGCCAGCGATTGTAACCGTCAACCCAAACGAGAAAAATTCGGTTTTGGAAACGCTGAACGTAATGTTGATGGCTTACTTGATGTCGCAGCTTGCGCCAGATTTGGGTGCTATTCCGCACCGACAAAATTTTAGCCAAGAGGAATATCGACCGAGAGTTAAAATTGTGCGGTAATGGGGATGAAAACCTTGCGTTTGGTCGTGACAGGAACGGTTGGAGCGGGTAAATCTACGTTTGTGCAGACGGTGAGTGAGCTTGGCAGCATAGAGACAGATGAGATTGCAACAGACAATATTGCTGCACTTAAAAGAACAACGACAGTAGCATTTGATTTTAATCGAATCCAGCTTAATTCTCAGGTTGTGCTGCATATTTATGGAACACCGGGACAGATGCGGTTCGACTTTATGTGGGAGCTTTTGATTCAGCGGGCGCAGGCTTACATTTTGCTGGTCGCAGCCCACCGTCGAGAAGAGTTTCATGCCACTCGTGAAATTATTGCGTTCATGCAGAAGCAGGTTGAGATTCCAATGGTGGTAGGGTTGACGCATACGGATTGTGCTGGGGCATTGAGCGCGGAGGAGGTGATAACTGGGTTGGGCTATGGTCGGAGCGATCGCCCCCCTCTTGTAGTGGTCAATCCACACCAGCGGGCTTCGGTGTTTGCTGCGTTGGCGACTTCGGCAGTGCTACTCACTCCTCATTGGGCAGGAGAACAGTACATCGGTTAGCAGGGTACACAGAACGATGATTGGCGATGAGACATTAGCCTCAGCCGAGGCTGAAGACGGATTGAAGTATGAACTGCATTTTCATCGCGGCACGGGAAGTGGTGGAGGCGATCGCCATTCAGAAATTTGCAACTGCTTACAAAGTCTTGGGTTAAAAACACCCTTGCGGCATCAGCTTCCGGCAGATATTGCTAACTTCACGGGGCGAGCGGCTGAGCTAGAGCGGGCGATCGCCATTCTCCGTCAGGCAACCCAGAATACAGGTAAATTGCCCATGCTGATGGTGTCAGGAGCAGCAGGCGTGGGCAAATCAGCCTTTGCAATTCATGCTGCTCATCAAATTCAGTCCAGTTTGCCGGAGCTTCAGCTTTATGTGAACCTGCGCGGCACTGAAAATCAGCCGCTAGCACCACAGGAGGTTCTAAACGGCTTTTTACAGACGTTGGGCGTTAACCATCGGCTAGCATCTACAAATCTGGCAGAGCAATTGAGTCTTTATCAACTCATGCTAGCTGGCAGGCAAGTCTTGATCGTGCTGGACAACGCTCGTGATGCGGCTCAGGTGCAGCCATTGCTGCCTGACAGCCCAACCTGTGCCGTGATTGTAACCAGTCGCCAGCGCTTAGAACTGGCAGGAACAACACTGGAACTAGAACCCTTGCCTTCAGCGGAGGCACTGGAACTGCTGCAAAAAGTAGGGGTTGTGCTACCTCTGGCTATTGCCGAGCAACTGATTACCCTCTGCGGTCACTTGCCTCTGGCGCTGAAAATCACGGGGGGTACGCTACACAGCAAGGCTCAGTCGTTTGAAAGCTACACTAGCAAGCTGGCAGATGAACGCCAAAAGTTAGAGCAGCTAAAGTCTAGCTATCTAGATGTGCGGGCTAGTTTTGCGGTCAGCTATGCCCAGCAGGAAGAGGCGATCGCTCGTCTGCTGCGGCTAATCGGGCTGTTGGTGCGCCCTAATCTGTCAGCGGCGATCGTGTCGGCGATGCTAGATTGTGACCTTAAAACCGCAGATAAAATTTTGTCTAAGCTGGTGAAGTCGGGGCTGTTAGAATCGACCGATTCAGGCTGTTTTCGGCTGCACGATCTGATTCGGCTATTTGCCAAAGAGCAACTGGCCCGGGGCGAATCAGCAGAAATGCGGCGAATCGTTCGCCTGAGAGCAAGCGGCTGGTACTGTAAGACGGCTGAATTGCTAGCCCTAGCCCTCGACTCAACCCGTTCTCTTCACCTAACTTCATTAGAAAAGCAGCCGCTTAGCCCAGCAGAAGATGCTCTGTTTAGTTTGGCGCTAACCTGGTTTGAGACTGAAAAGCTGAACCTGCTAGCGGCTCTAGACTGGGCCGCTCAAGCGCAGTCCTGGGAAACGGTGGTGAGGCTAGCACAAAGTTTGGCAAACTTTTTTGACCTGCGGCAAGACTGGAAAAACTGGGAGCAAACCCACCGTCTGGCGCTGGAGGCAACCCGGAAATTGGGCGATCGCACTTAGAAGCCCAAACCCTAAACAGTCTAGGTAATGCTTATCTCCGCCAAGACCATCGCAAAAAAGCCAGAGAACACTACGAAAAAAGCCTCAGCCTGTTGCGAGACTTGAGCGATCGCTACGAGGAGTCTCAAACGCTCACCAATCTTGGCATTCTCTATCAGCGAGAAGGCGATGAAGAAAAAGCGATCGCCCTCTGGCAAACCGCCCTTAAAGGCTTTCCCACTGATTCAGCCGCAGCCTACCAGCTAGAGTTTTGGCTCCAGTCATCTAGAGGAGTTGACCTACAAACAATGCAGCCCGACGTGGAAATAGGCGATCGCCCTCAGCGTCTTGGGATGCGTCGAGTTGTTACTGCGTGTATCGTTGGGGCGATCGCGCTGATCGTGGTCATTGTTCTTCTAGTGAGAAGAATTTGACAAAAGAAATTGCCTGTGTTGGAAGGCAAGAAGCAGAAGGCATAGCGCCAAACGGCTAAGATCTGCGACTTCTTCAAGAAGTCGCAGATCTTAATCCCTGACTTCAGTGCTATTCGGCTTAATCCTTTGGTTAATGTGGCGATCGCTGATTTTGTGCTGGCTGCGTAAGTCCTGTCCTCTGAGATACTCAAACGCGACTCCGAAGTACTCAGATACAACTCTGAAGTACTTCAATGCAACTCCGAGGTACTTCAATGCAACTCCGAGGTACTCCAATGCAACTCTGAAGTACTCCAATGCAACTCTGAAGTACTCCAATGCAACTCCGAGGTACTCCAATGCGATTACTGAGATCTTGCACCAGTGGCGGGAGGCATTACCCTAAAGCCTTGAGATCAATCTCAGGCTCAAAGCTAAAACTCGTTTAAACGAGTTGAACCGAGCTTCTAATACCAATTTAATTTGAGCCTGCACAGAATGAACCCTGATGGAACAAGGGGCTTAAGCCCCTTGTTCAGAGAAACTTCATAAAGAATTGGTATAAGGGGCATTCTGTCTGTATAAGTCCTGTGTAGAAGCTCTAGCTTCTTCGACACGAGAGTAAGGAAACTAGAGCTTCCAAATTTGCATTCCCAAGCTGGAGCCTGGGAACGAGCAAATTCCGCCTTTCCTCTATCTTCCCTAACTAATCCTCAATAGCTCCACATCAAAAATCAGCGTTGCATTAGGCGGAATCACACCCCCTGCACCGCGAGCGCCATAGCCCAACTCAGGCGGAATGATCAGTTGACGGCGGCCGCCTACTTTCATTGTGCTGATGCCTTCATCCCAACCGCGAATCACCCGACCTGCACCGAGAGGAAAAGAAAAAGGCTGGTTGCGATCGCGAGAGCTATCAAACTTGGTGCCGTCCTGCAACGTTCCGGTGTAGTGAACGACAACGGTTTGTCCGGCTTGCGGGGTGGCACCTGTGCCTTCTTCGATGTCGATATACTGCAAGCCAGATGGAGTCGTAACAATATTCTCAGCGTTTTCAGGCATAGGGTCAGCCGCGTCAGGGGTTAACAGATCAGAAGCTTGGGCGATTTCGGGGGCTTGGGCGATCGCCTGGGCAAAGATTTGGGCAGGGCTTTCAAAAGCTGCTGGAGCTTCCAGAGTAGGAGTTGGAGATTCGGCGGCGATCGCCTCCTTCGGTCCAAAAAATTGAGCGACTACCACAAACAGTCCGCAAGCCACCATAACACCCAAGCTGATCAAAATTTCCCGCACAATTTAATCCTCCAATGTTCAGGACGGTGGATTTACTAACAGTAGGTCAAACTTCGGCATTCACCGAAACCTTGAATCCGCTTCTCAGTTTAATACTTCAGGTCGGCTAAAAACCCAGCGGAGCTAGCGCCAAAGTTTATTTTCTAGATCGCGCACCTGCCGTTCCAGGCGATCGAGCCGCCCCCGCAGTTCGTCCATTTCGTTTTGGCGGGGTACTCCCAAATCTTGCAAAACGTTTCGCAGTTGGCGATGCATCTGAGACTCAAAGTTGCTTTGCTCAGACTTAAGCTGCTGCAACATATCATTGACAAAGCTGTTGGCTTGCTCAGGGTCTAGCTTGCCATCTTTAACCCACTGGTCGCTGACTTCTCGCAGCTTTTCGGTCACTAGAGAGGTTGTGCCAATGCCAATCATCAATAGCTGTTTCAGCAAATTGTTACTATCCATGCCGTGTTCCTATGGTCTGGGCTAAGGGAGGCTAGGTCAAGCAAAGGAAATGACTTAAAATCTGACTGATTCCAGCCTACAGCAGACTGCACAAACAGAATGAAATAGCTGAGAAACCAGATTTGTACCTTTGCTGAAACCATGACTCGTGGTATCTCTTGCAAGGGATATAGCTCTATTGTGGCAAATTTAGCACTGGAGCCACGCTCTAGTTGGGCGGTTATCCACACATAATTCTGATTGAGGTTGAAAAGATGGTAATTGAATGGCTTCGGGTGAATGTTTCGCCAGAACTGCGGGAGCAATACGTGCAAAAAGATGAGGAAATTTGGACGGCTGCCCTTTCGACTTACCCTGGCTTTCTCGGCAAGGAGGTGTGGATCAATCCAGACAACCTGGCGGAGGTAATTATTGTGGTGCGCTGGTCTAGCTTTGACGAATGGTACTCTATTCCCCCGGAAGAACTTGAACAGGTCGAAGCCCGTTTCAACGCTGCGATGGGAGAAGGGACCCATGAAATTGTGGAATCTGCGGGCTACCAGGTGCGTAAATTTTTGCGGACGTAACGATGTCCTTAGAAGCACTATTGGTGTAGAGCCATTAGCTGTTATTGGGCGATCGCCTCAACACCCGGACGTAGGACGCATATTGGTCAGGTATTCCTGGAATCTCTGCAATTATCAGCAAACTCTGCCAATCCCTGCCTTCCTCATCCTGGAAACTCCAGCGGGAAAGCCCTACTTCCGATGTCTCAACCTGTGTCCAACCTGCTTGTTGAAGCTGATTGGCATAGTGATTGATCAGGGATTCAGCATCTAAATCAGTTTCAATCACGGCATCTGAACTTGCCTCATCGTTACTAAAGCTACTAGAGCCACCAGAAATGAATTTAGCATTGGCTGGCAACGTTAGCGCAGGTAAGGGTGCGTATTCTATACCTAGCGAACACTCGAATGGGAATAATGGCTGAGTTTCTGAATAAACAGAGTTCAGTGTGAGTTTTAATATTGCGGAAGAATTAGTTTGAGACTGAGCAGTATCAATATAGAGGTGAGCAGTTTGGGATGGCGAACAGAAACTCCCAAAGGAATTTCTAGACGAGCTGACTTGGGGGGAGTTCACAGCATCTCTAGCGAGAAAACCTCCATCTATTTCAGGAGCTTCTTCTACTTGCCAACCTTCGTCAAGCAACTGCTGTTGATACAAGGAATATGTTTCTTCTGGAGATTGGTTTACCCGAAGCAGGATTTCGGTGGAATCAGTACCACCCGCAATAGAACCAGTCTTTACAATTGAGCCAATGATTTGTGCTTCTTCGGGCAGCGGCAAGTCGTCAGGTAGTGACTCAGGAAGCTGACCTACAAGGATTTGAACATTTTCCTGCCCGTCAAATGCATATCTTGCTCTCAGCATTTCTCGTAGTAGGGCTGCTTCATTTTCTGGAGCGGGTTGAGCCACAGTTCCCAATGGGAAAGCAAGGCTGAGTGTGATTAGCGCGAGTAGAAAACGGAAGGAAGCCATAGATAACCTCTTGCTTGAACACGTTTGGGCGATCGCCCTTTCCCTTCTGCTACGATCGCACTCCAGCTTGTGATACTCCTCACCCACCTGAGTGAGCCAGTTGGAGGATGCCAATTTTGAAGGTCAGCAACTATTCTCAGGCGAGATCAGTCAGCATTTTAGTAAAGCGCTTCAAAAAATCCTTTTTTTGCCGATAGAATAGCGCGATCGCAACCGCTTTAACTTCAACAACGCCTCTGGTGGTGCTATGCAAGCAATAGACATATGGCGAACTCTGCCGATTAGCGCTGTCTTAGCTCGAATTAAAGCCATCACATCCGTTTCAGAATCTGCTGGCTATACCGCTTGGCGACAAAAGTTTTTTTGCGATCGCCTGGTTCTGGCAACCTGGGCAGGACTCCTCTGGACAATCGTGCAAGGGGGGCTACTCGTAACCTTCTTCTATTTCCACGTACAAAAGCCAGGGTTTGCTGAAATTACCCTAATTTGCTACGCCCTTGCAGCGGCTTCTGTAGTGGCGAACCTGCTGCTGCAAAAAACTCGAATTCAGCGATCCTGTTCAGAATTGCTGTTTTTGGGGCTGTGCTGGTCTTTGACTGGGTTTGCTCAGGTGGGGCAGCTAATCATCAGGCAACAAGCACCCGAACCGCAGTATTTTGAACTGAATGTTGCACTATTTACGCTGATATTTTTAACGCTGGCGGCTCTGATTCCGGTGCGCTGGAAGCTTCATGCGATCGCCCAACTGGGTGTACTGGCATTTTATTTTGCGCTGCAAGTCGCTTCAGGGTTAGGTCCCGAGGAACCCGGTCTTGAGCAGGTTTGGGTGGTGCTATTTCAGCTATGGGTCTGCTTTATTTGTAATTTGGGAGTTTACCTCTATGAACATCTAAAGCGGGCTGAAATTGCTTCAAGGCAACAGCTTCAGACGTTTGTGCAAACTGTTTCCGAAGATCTGCGAATTCCAGTGGTCAGCAGCCTGCAAGGGCTAAAAGGGTTGCTGAAGCAGCCCGGTGAGCAAATTGTAGTGCTACGTTCCAGGCTAGAAGCAATGTTAGAAAGTGGCGATCGCCAGTTTGATCTGGTGAATTCGCTGCTCGACAAAGCTAGAAGTTCCACCCGTCGTGACTCATCTCAGCGCAACCAAATTCAAGCAAACGGCTTATTCACTCAACTAGCCAACATTGGGTTAAAGCGGATAGAGAAGGCAAGCAGAGCGCTCGGACTTAAAGAACTGGCTCCCAGCACAGCCATTAAAACTAATAACTCAACCATCGACTACGAGGTGTGGCGCTACCAGTTTGTGATTGAGCGGTTGCGGCTCGTCTGGTGGATTACCTTTATCTGTACGGCAACTCTGTTTATTCCAGAGTATCTGGTGGGTCAGGTTAACCCCGCTAGAGTTTATGGACAATATACCTACGCAGTGATTTTGCTGTACTTAGCAGCCTGGTCTATCTTTTATCGCAGCAAATTGGGCCGCGATCGCCCAGCGCTGTTGTTCATCAGCTTTGCCTCCGGCATTCCCTTAATCTCTCAGTTCTTCACCACTATTCTAGGAATCGTAGATCCAGACGTAATTGTTTGGACGATTGTGTTTTTGATGATGGCAACTCTAGTTCCTGTATGTTGGCGACTCCACATTATTTCTCAAATTGCTGTATTGACAGGCTATTTGCTCATGACCGCAGCCGCCGGGATAGAGTTTTATTTGACTCCACTGAGCTGGGTCTGGCTAGGCTGGTATCTGTTTTGGATTTGTTGCATTTGTGATATTACCGTTTATACCTATGAACGCCTCCAGCAAAATGAGTTTGACTCACGCCGCCAGTTAAGAATTTTCCTTCACTCGGTTGCTCATGATCTGAAAACACCCGTTCTAGGAGCTTCACTGGTGCTGCGAAATTTGCTCAGCCGACCCGGTGAAACGCTCCAGGTTCCTCGCTATGTAATCGAGCGAATGGTGCAGGGGAGCGATCGCCAGCTACATCTGATTAACTCTTTACTAGAAGCACACATCAGCCCCACTCAAGGCATTGTTTGTCAGTGTGAGCCGATCGCCTTGAGAGCCTTTACTCAGTCCGTCATTGCCGATGTGGAACCCCTACTCGACCGCAATCAAGCCGTTCTAGCAAACCTGGTGCCCGCCGACTTGCCGCCAGTCAACGTTGACCCCCTGCAACTGTGGCGCGTATTTGAAAACCTGATGACCAATGCTTTGAAATACAATCCGCCTGGGGTAAAGCTGACGCTAAAGGCGATCGTCGAATCGGGCATGGTGCGCTGTAGCGTTCAGGATAACGGCGTTGGCATTAGTTCAGATCTGTGTAAGCAAATTTTTGATCTGTACAGTCGAGGGGCCCATGTACGGCGATCGCCCGGACTAGGGCTAGGACTTTATCTCTGCCAGCAAATCATCACCGCTCATGGCGGCAAAATTGGCGTAATCAGCACCCCCGGCAGTGGCTCAACCTTCTGGTTTACACTGCCACTGGCTACCTCCCGGCCCAACAAAATGCCCCTGTACAAACTAGCCCGTTAATAGAGACCCCATAGATGGGGTGAAGCAAAGCGGAACACAACCCAAGATATAGCGGTAGTCAGCTAGGTCAGGACAAGGACGGAGCCACGCCACCAAAATGTCCTGATCAACATGGCTACCGCTATATCTTATGATTTAGGGCATAGGTTCAGATCAGTGACCCGCTTATGCCTGTTATTTGGGAGCTAGACTTCTACTCTCGTCCGGTGCTGGATGAAAACAATAAGAAGCTTTGGGAAGTGTTGATTTGCGAAAGCCCAACCGATATCACCACTGAGCCTGACTCGCTATTTCGCTATGCCAAATTTTGCTCTAACAGTGAAGTCAATTCGGTGATGCTGAGAACTGCGTTGGAGGAGGCGATCGCCCAAGCTCCCAAACCTCCTTCCCGCATCCGCTTCTTTCGCCGCCAGATGGCTAACATGATCACCAAAGGCTGTGAAGATGCTGGAATTGCTGCCTTTGCCAGCCGCCGCACCCTAGCGCTGAACCAGTGGATTGAACAGCGAATGCAGGCGGTTTATCCTGCCTACCCAAACTATCAGCCAGGGACAAATCCTTCAGTCGCTATGCCCGCCAACACGCCGCAACCGCTGCCTGATGCGCTGATTGGGCAACAGTGGGCGTTTGTAAATTTAGAAGCGATCGCCTTCCAAGAAATGCCAGAGTGGGAAATTGGCTTTGGTGAAGCCTTTCCGCTAGAAGTGGCCGGTTTAGCGCCCGATACCCGCATTCCCGGTTTAATCATTTTCTCACCCCGCGCCGTGCCGCTGGCAGGCTGGATGTCTGGGCTGGAGCTAGCCTTCCTCAAGTTCAACAGCTCCCCGACCCAGCTTGTCCTGGAAACTGGAGCCGATAGCGCCTGGATTCTCATTAATCTGACGACCGCTGCCCTACAAGCCGAAGCAAAAGCCTTTGAAGCCGCCAAGCAGCAGGCAAACCAAGTACATTTCATCGCCGTGCAGTCTGACCCAGAAGCGGAAACCTTTGCCGGATTTTGGCTGCTGCAAGAACTGAATCTGGCGTAAAGTACCGCGATCCCAGAAGATAGTAAACGGGTTAGCTAAGGATTATTATGGGTTTCGACAACTCGCCACAGGCGCTATCAGCAGAACAACTGCTGGACCTGGCAAAGCAAGCAGGCGCAGAGGCGGCAGAAGTATTTCAGTCGCGATCGCTCTCTCGTCCGGTCTTCTTTGAGGCAAATCGACTGAAGCAGCTAGAAAGCTCTCAGGCAGAAGGCACCGCACTGCGACTTTGGCGAAATGGCTGTCCCGGTTTAGCGGTTGCCTATGGTGCAGTTGAGCCGCAGGCACTAGTGGAGCGGCGATCGCCCTCAGCCAACTGAACGATCCAGAAACCATTGAACTCAATGCTGCCTCTCACATCGTCTACCCAGACCTGGGAGAAACCGTAGCCGTTGAAACTCTGGTGGAATGGGGCAGAGAGGCGATCGCCCTGGTGCGTCAGGCATACCCCGAATGTCTCTGCACCGCTGAGTGGGAATGTGAGGCAGAAGTAACGCGCCTGATCACGTCTCAAGGGCTAGATTGCAGCTACACTGACACGACTTTAAGCTGCTATTTGTCCGCAGAATGGGTGCGCGGCGATGACTTTCTCAGCGTCTCTGATGGGCAAACCCAGCGCGGCAGTCTTGACCCCGTTGGCGTGGCTAACCAGGTTTTGCAGCGGTTAGACTGGGCAAAAAACAATGCTGCTTCTCCCAATGGTCGCATCCCAGTATTGTTTACCTCTAAGGCAGCAGATATGCTGTGGGGAACAATCCAGGCAGCAATGAACGGCAAGCAGGTCATCGAAAAAGCATCCCCCTGGAGCGATCGCCTGGGAGAACCCGTCACCTCCTCTGCCCTCACCATCTCCCAACAGCCTGATGCTGGCCCGTTTAGCTGTCCCTTTGACGACGAAGGCACACCCACCCAGCCGATTACCTTCATCAAAGATGGTGTTTTGCAGCTTTTTTACACCGATCGCACGATTGGGCGATTGCTCAGCAGCGGCACCACAGGCAACGGCTTCCGTCCCGGATTGGGCAGCTACCCCACCCCCGGATTGTTTAACCTGCTAATCCAACCTGGCTTCAAATCCCTCCTGAACCTAATTGCCTCTCTCGATCACGGCATTATTGTTGATCAAATGCTGGGCGGCGGTGCAGGCATCTCCGGCGAGTTTTCGGTAAATGTTGATCTGGGCTATCGAGTCGAAAACGGGCAAATCGTCGGTCGCGTCAAAGACACAATGGTCGCAGGCAACGTCTACACTGCCCTCAAAAACCTGGTTGAACTCGGCGGCGATGCCGACTGGAACGGCTCCTGCTACACCCCTTCCATCATTGTTGAAGGTCTGTCTACCACAGGGCGTAGCTAAGAGCTAAGGGCTGTGCGCGAAAATAAGGGCAAGACCATAGCCAATGCCTTCACTCACCAGACGCTTGAGCCGTTGGGTCAGGGCAACACGGGTGTAGCGTAAGTTGAGCGCAGGCTGCTTGGCAAGTTGTCTAGCCAATTCCCAGGCTCGTTCCATAGGGCGATTGGGTGGCAGCACCTCACTGACAACTTCCAACTGTTGCGCTAAATCTTCTAACTGTTGCAAAGATAGAGCGTCAACCTGCGATCGCACCTCTTGAGGAAACTCTCCCGCTCGTCTGTTGGTTACTAGAAAAACAACCTGTACTACACGCAACTGAGAATTGCTATAGGATCAAAAAAGGATAGGCAATCTCAAAGTATGACAAAGCAGGAACCCCTCCCCGAAAAAGCGTTAATCAAGGAAGTCTGTCGGCGGATTCGGGTTGCCCGTAGCTATTGGGATGCTCACAACAATCGAGCTTGTCGGGGTGAGCGAGAACGCGCTCTGGCGCTTTACAACACGCTGACCAAAGAGCAAAAAGACCAGATTCCGCAGGAGTTACGGGTGTGGCTGCGCTATCGCAGTGAGAAATATTTTGGGGCGCACCAGACTCCACCTAAATCGAAGCAAGGGAAGCGATCGCCTAAATAACGTCAGTTCGGGATAAGAAAGGGGCAAACCCGATAGGCTGAAAGTGCTAACTTCTCATCCTGTGCTTGCCCTATGTTTAGTCTAGAAGAACTGTTTTGCCGCGTCGATGACTTCTGCCAAGCGT
>JAAUQZ010000337.1 GCA_012033355.1 Leptolyngbyaceae cyanobacterium RM1_406_9
ATTCCAAACAGCAGCAGGAATACGATGCTAGGCACTTTCAGGTAATCTGCCACAACCTGAGCGCTAATCCCGGCTATGACGGTCATTACCATCTGTAGCGTAATCTCAAACGGAGTATCCATAGATTTCGCTGGGGCAGGTCAGTCCAGGGCTGAGAGCTGGAGCTGTTAGCTTTTGCTTAGATTCAACCTACGATAGCAACCTGTCAAGCATAGCTTTAGATGGTGCATAAGCGATGGAATAGATGCAAATCAGAGTTGTACGATCCCTTTAATCATAAGAGGATATTTAAAGGTCTGATCTATAACCCACGAGTCTGTAGGGGCGTGGCATTCGGGCAAGGATTTTGGATTGTTTCAGAGTCTACCTGCCGAATGCTATGCCCTTACAAGGGACATAAGCTCCTTTCCAAAATTCTCTTACAAATTTGCCTGAAATTGCTGGAGCAACCAGGCACAAACCTGAGACTGATTCACCTGACGGGTTCGCTGTAAAGCTTCTTCTAAAAGAGAAATTTCTAGCCCTGGTAAGACATTAGATTGCTCGATGCGTCTGCTGCCGCGATTGGCGATCGCCAAAGCAATAATTTGCACATTCTGCACATCTACAATCCAATATTCAGAAACGCCTATGTCTTCATAAAGCAATCGCTTCTCGCCCTTATCATCTGCCAGTGAACTGTTAGCAACTTCAATCACCAAATTCGGTGCAGGATAGGTTTCCAGGTTAATAATTGAAGTTCCCCAGGGAATCACATCGGCATTTTCTCCAATGTAGTAAGACACATCGGGTTGAGCTTCCCGTACTCTAATCTTGCGATAAGTGCAATTTGTTAATCCATTAACTGGAATTTCTTTGACAGTGCAAAAAAGATTAACTGCAAAGGTGATAACTGTGTTGTCACTGGCGTGATCGTGTCCCAGAGGTGTCATTTCTATTCTTAATTTGCCATCCCTGTAATAACCTTTAGCTGACGCATGAGCAGGATCTTCAACTGCCCGGATGTACTCATCCCAAGTAGCTGAAATCCAAGTATCAGATTGCACTTTGATTTGTGTATTACTCATAAAACTACATTCGCTAGTAGGTTGGGCGAAGCACAGCGGAACTCAACATTTACAATTTTGCGTTGGGTTTCATTCCTCCACCCAATCTGTAAGCTTTAAAGGCTTCAGGAATTTGGTCAGCCAATCAGATTGATTTGTCATGCTGCTTAGTTACTGTAAGAACGGTAGCTGAAGCTTATCTATCAATATTTAAGGTTGAAGCAGCTTGAGGTTATTGATAAGGTAGCATTTTGAAGGTAGCGATGAGGCGATCGGCTAGAATTGAGTCGTCTCTTCCGGCAATAGGGGCTATGTCTCTCCTAGATAACGCTATTGAGTCAATACAAGTGGGTGTGGAAGATTATCTTGTAGGCGACAGCAAGAGGTATCTGTCTGCTGTAAGAAATATTTGTGCTGGGATACTTCTTCTGTACAAAGAAAAATTGTGTCGGCTGTCTCCTCCTCATGACAAGGAAATTTTAATCAAAAAAGATATAAGACCAATTTATGATGACAAGGGAAACGTTATCTTCATGGGTACTGGTAAAAAAACAGTAGATGTTTACGAAATCACGGAAAGATTTAAGAGCTTGAAAATCATAGTTAACTGGAAAAAGTTTGATGAGTTAAATCAACTCCGTAACAACATAGAGCATTACTATACAGATAAATCTCCTGATGCTGTTCGAGAGGTTATCGTCACATCGTTTCTTCTGATTCGAGATTTCATTAGTGAATACTTGGAGGAAGAACCTTGCAACGTTCTTGGAGAAGAGTGTTGGCACGCATTGTTAAAAACGACGGATGTGTATCAAGCAGAAGAGAAAGCTTGCAGGCAAACATTTGAAAAATGCGGCTTTGAAAGTCAGGTACTAGAGCAGATTTTAGAAAATATTAGATGTCCGTTCTGCCATTCAAGTTTAATTAAGGCAAAAGATGAATTTGATGTTTTCCCTTCATTAATTTGTTGCTCATGTAGCGAGTCTCTTGAAATTAAGGATGTAGTAGAGGAGGAAATAACATCGTATGATGATCCCGAAGCTGAAGGGAGCTTTGCCTCCTGTAGTAGTTGTGAAAGCACGGATTCTGTAGTTAGGTTAGGCAATATATGGATTTGCTTTTCCTGTCACATAATTCACGATGAGGTAGGGCACTGTGGGTACTGCAATGATTTTATTGCAGGAGATTTAGAAGACACGTTTTGGTCGGGTTGTTTGGTGTGTGAAGGGCAGAACGGACATTATATGAATTCGAGTTCATACGATTGAAATGATTGGGATCTTTGTAGGAGACACGGCATAACAACCCGGATGGAGCGCACTGTCAGGAGATCTTGGTAGTGTTGCAAAGGTTACTTGCAGCCGCTCAGTTAGAACGTTAATCTACAGTATGGCTAATCTTTGAGCAGCAGGTAATAAAGCTGTCCGGTGTTGTTGATGAGTCCAGCGCGATCGCCCGCCATCTCTCCCGTTCCCATAAAAATATCGACTCGTCCCGCTCCTCGAATTGCCCCACCCGTGTCCTGATCCAGCACAAAGCGGCTGACCAGTCGAGGTTCTAATTCCCCAGCAAAATTTGTGTAGGGAATTTGAGTTTGAATCAGCGCCAAAGCTCCGGGCGGCATTAATGATTTATCGGTGGCGATCGACCGTTCTGCGGTAACGGGCACTCCCAAGCTGCCGATCGCCGCTGCCCCTCTGGTTTCCTGGAAAAACACAAAGCGGTTGTTGCGCGGAATGTAAAGGTCTAGGTTAGCCGGATTTTGCTCAAAATACTGAATTAAGACGGGAAGCGACAGTGCTTCTAAAGCAAACTTGCCGTCATTCACCAGTTCTCGCCCCAGGCTCGTGTAAGGATATTCGGTGCGTCCGGCATAGCCAACGGTCATCGTGCCACCATCGGTAAGCTGGAGACGGGCTGAGCCTTGCACCTGCACCAGGAAGGCTTGGAGGCGATCGCTCAGCCACACCAGTTCCAGCCCATTCAACAGCCCTGCTGAACCCTGTAAACCGTCCGTGCCCTCAAGCTGCACCCGTGTCGGATGTGGCTGTGCCCACTGCGCTAAATTGGGCGGCAAACGATACAGCGGATATCGATATTCGGCAGTGCGAACCCGACTGGCGCGATAGGTCGGCTCAAAGTAACCCGTAAACTCAACCGTACCTGCCCCATCCGTGCCGATTGCCTGATAAAAGTCAAACTCTCGCAGCACCGCAATCTGTAGCTGGTCAGGATTAGGATGCGCCAGTACAAGCTGCCGAAATCGCTCTAGACTGCGCTGGACGCGATCGCGGGTAATTCCCGCCACCGGATACTGCCGATAAGCTTCTGCCGCCGCTGGGGTTTGTAGGTATTGGAGGCTTTGGGCGATCGCCCCCAACAGCGTTTGGCGCTGGCTCAGCGATGCCAACGACTCATCCGACAATAGCTCTAGCCGAGGGCTTTGCCGCTCTGGTATTGGGTCAACTTGCCTGAGAGGAATGTCCTCAGACCCAACAGACACCAGAGCCAAACCGAATATCAGACTCAGGCTAAGACAAAAAGGGGCGATCGCTTTCATTGCAAGATAGGAGTAGGCAGAAACTCGTTCCAAGGCAGAAACTCGTTCCAAGGCTCCGCCTGGGAATGCAAAGCTTGGAGGCTCTGCCTCCTGAAGCTAAGCAGTGGCAGAGCCACTTAAGAGGCATTCCCAGGTAGAACCTGGGAACGAGGGAAACTCGTTAAAAACGAGTTGGAAGGAGCTTCGGGTATGCATTTGAGTCCGTTTTAACGGACTTAAGCTTTTAGCCCGGAATTGATTCCAGGGCGGGTCTACTTCTCATCCCTCATCCTTCATCCCTCATCCCTTCCCTAGAACCGATCCACGCTAGAGCTAAAAATTGGCTCTACCCGAATCGCAATTACGCGAGACGGACGAATCACCATGTATTCGCCCTGAATGTTTTTGATCGGGACGCTGATAAAATCATCAGAACTCGACTTGGGTACAAGCTCGCCGCTGTACCATTTCTGAAATTCCTGAATCGTGGAAAAGCGCACTTCCTCGCGGTGTCCACCCTCAATCATTAGATGAACTGCATACTCCGTCGGAGTTCTGGCGTAGCGGCTTCTGGACTTTTCGCGCCCTCCCATGACGGCATCTTCTGAACCTGGATTATCTACCATAGACTTTTATCTTGCTTCTCCTAATACCCCTACAATTAAACCAAAATAGTTGTGAAGGCGCGATTCAATTGCACATCGCATCACGATTGCAGCAGATTAAACTGTTGCAAATGAGATTCGATCGCCTGGGGCAGGATTTTCCGCAGTTCTGTTTTATTGCGAAACAAAAGCTGATTACGACTGGGCAGATCAAACGGAAACTGTCCCGTTACGTCCGATCGCTCCATCTGCGTCAGCAGGATCTGTTCCGATCGCTTTGCCTGTAGCGCATAGCCAATCTCAACGCAAACCTTAGGACTGGGAATCAACTGCGGCGGATCTCCGTCTACCTGCAAAATGGGCGTACTGTCTGCCACAAACAGCAGCGTTCGTCGAATTTTTCGCATCAGAGTGCTGCTCAGCCGCACCGGACCTTCACTCAGTCGGTGCGATTCTTCTAGCTTGAGCGGAAGGCGCGATCGCTTATTGAACCGCTCAATCAGATCTTGCAATTCATCTCGCAGCAGTTCACTCGACTGAGCATACTCCGTCTGGTAGCACAGGAAAATCGTCGGGTCGAGGTTTGCCATCACGTCTAGCTTGGTGAAGTAAACCTCGTGGCTGGTTAGGTCAATATTGGCGATCGCATACGTCCCGCTCCCTTCTATGTAAAACTCAACCGAGTCCCCTTCCAGATAGCGCTTGAACCACTCTGACTTCTTAACTTCATCAATTTCATCTAGAAAGTCAGCCCGCAGCGCTGCTTTGAGCAAACTCTTCTTGCTAAGACGCAGGTCGTAAGAACGCTTCTCTAATTCTTGAATCGGCTCATACTCTGGAAGATACCAGGCTTTAACGGCAATAATCGCCATAGTGCGCTTCTACCTGCCTCTTTAAAACGACAACAGCACCCAAACCGCTACTAGCTGAGTGACTTCCTCTCATTCGTG
>JAAUQZ010000028.1 GCA_012033355.1 Leptolyngbyaceae cyanobacterium RM1_406_9
GATTCGGCGATGGTCAGGAATGATTCGGCGATGGTCAGGAACGATTCGGCGATGGTCAGGAACGATTCGGCGGCGGTCAGGAACGATTCGGCGGCGGTCGAGAATAGTCTTTTTGCGTCTAGCGAGGATTCTTGGGCGATCGCCTGACTGTCCACTCCGATTGGCAAAGCAGTAGTCAGACCAGTCTTACCACTGCTGGACTCTTACATACACGGCCTATAGACTTTGCAAGATTGGAATGAGTGTTGCGCCCCCGGCGATAATCATCAGTCCAGCGGGCATGAATTTGCGTGTTTTAGAGAGCCGCACTACGAAAACGATGATTAGAGCAAGGGTAACGATCGCCGCTAGCCACAAGCCCCAACCCCTGCCGATTAGGGTCAGGATGCCGCCTAAAATTAATAGTGCGCCGCTGATGCTGCCAGAAATAAGGGAGGCTTTGCTCTGGGCCTGAGCATAGCCGATGATGCCGCCTACGATAGAGAGAATGCCGTAGGCGATCGCCGCCACAATAGCTAAATTCATAGGTTCTTGGATTTTAAGGATTTAGGGGTTAAATTCTAGCGGAGTAACACGCGCCCATTTACAGTAATGAAATGGATGCCCAAGTCACTCACTCGATTCAATTTCTTCAGCGGCAGGCCGCTTCCCTGCTAATTTACCAGTCTGTCCTCCATAGCGAAGTTGGAGTAGCTTTTCTTAACTTGCTGCAATCGCTGCGACACCCTGACCCTGATGGCGTTAATTGCTTGCGGGCTTACGGAGATTGGTTTAATGCCCTGGCGATTCAGCGGCAAAGCTGGCAAGACCACCTGCTAACGCAGTTGCTCAGGGCGGAAAATCCCTTCAGCCAGCAGGCTCAGCGAACTGATCTGGTCAGTTTGCCGCCACCCTTACTTGCCGCGGCCCAGCACGATTTGCAGGTTTTGCAGCATCTCTATGCCTGTAACGGTCAGCAGTTGAGCCAGTGGGTTCAGGCGGCAGCAGCACTCCCTGTTGTGCCGACTGCATGGAATCAGACTCGCACCGGACATCCTCAGTCGGGCTTAGAAGGAATTCGCAAACTGCCGCTGTGGGTCAAGCTAGAAGGCATCGAAGATTGGTCGGGCGTACTGGAAGACTTAGCGGCTTATTACCGCAAAGCGGGAGCCGGACTCTTCTCTGAATATCGCGCCCTGCGCTGGCAGTCTGGCAAACTGACAGGAATTCCTTACCCAGACCTAGTGCGCCTAAAGGAACTGAAGGGCTACGAGGCTCAACAAGAGACGCTGATCAAGAATACAGAGGCGCTGCTGGCAGGCTATCCGGCGCTGCACGTGCTGCTGTATGGCAGTCGCGGATCGGGTAAATCGTCACTGGTGAAGGCGATGCTGCCTCGCTATGCAGAGCAGGGTTTGCGGCTAATTGAGGTGGCAAAGTCTGACCTTCGAGATTTGCCTGCGATCGTGGATCAGCTTCGGGGGGTGCCGCAGAAGTTCATTATTTTTGTGGATGATCTGTCGTTTGAGGAAGATGAAGACGCTTATAAAGCGCTAAAGGTGGTTCTGGAAGGAAACCTGACGGCTCGACCGCAAAATATGGTGGTATACGCGACTTCTAATCGGCGGCATTTAATTCGCGAGTTTTTTGGCGATCGCCCCCGTCCCAGCGATGCAGACGAAATTCACAACTGGGATACGGTGCAGGAAAAGCTATCGTTTAGCGATCGCTTTGGCTTAACGCTCACCTTTGAACCTGCGGATCAAAAAACTTATTTGGCGATCGTTCACCATTTGGCAACGCTGGCGGAAATTCCTTTGACCACCCAGGAGTTAGAATTTCAAGCGCTGCAATGGGCAACTCGTCACAATGGGCGATCGGGACGGACTGCCCGCCAATTTATTGATTCTCTGATTCCACAAACACGTCATCGATCGAGGCTCGAATAAAGAACATACATTCTTCTACGGTGCTGAGACTATGGACAGAGCCAGCCGCAGAACGAATGTAGTCACCCTGATGATAGATTTTTCCTGCAATCTCAAGAGTGCCTTGCAGCATCAAAATCTCTTCATCCTTAATGTGGCGATGCAGCGGATAATGGACTCCGGCTTCTGCTCGAATTAAGGCGGACATTTCTCGCTTGTCCTGATCGAGGTGCAGCATTCCTAAATATACGCCTGGAATTTCGTAGGGCTGCCACTCTACAGACTGGCTGCGGACAGCCTGCGGGATAGGAGAACCCTCAACGGGATCTGCCTGATCTAAATCTGGCGGCAAATCTTCTCCAATCTGCTGAAATAGACGCTGTTTCAGGTCAGCCGCCATTGGTAGCGGCGGCACTGCATAGGGAAGTGTGGCGATCGCCGTTTCATATTCTTTTAACTCTTCAGCCAGTTCTGGAGACTCAGCAAGCCGTTGGTTAACCCAATCACGCGCTTGTTGATCAAGCAAATCGAGGGCATACAGCGGCGCTAGCTCACAGAAGCAAAGGCTCTCTGGGTTCACGTTTTGCTCTGTCATAGCCTCATCCTAACGTGTCTACCCTCAAACCAAATCGAGCATCTTGCGTAGTTTACTCAAACCCAGTCGAATTCGTGTCTTGACTGTACCTAGAGAGGCTCCGGTTTGAGCCGCGATTTCAACGTGGGTCAACCCTTTGTAATAGGCTAATTCCAAAACTTTCCGCTGATCTTCTGAAAGCTGTGCAAGGGCCGCAAGAATGCGATCGCGCCGCTCTCTAATCAACAAATCTTCTCCGGGCGTGATCGATGAGGATAGAGAATGAGCTTGAATTGCATCCGTAGAAGCAGCTACAGCTTTAGCTAATCGTTGAATCACTCGTAGCCTGTCCAGGGAGCGACTGCGAGTAATCATAAACAGCCACGCATCTACCCGACCCTGAGCCGGGTTGTAGCGATGGGCAGTCCGCCAGACCTGAGAAAACACATCCAGCACCACCTCTTCCGTTTCCTCTGCTGAACCCAGAATCTTAAACGCAACTCCGTAGATGACACGGGCATATCGGTCATACAGCCTGGATAGAGCAACTTGATCTTTTTGGGCAATCCGAATTAGAAGCTCGGCTTCTTCCCTGGACGGCTGAATAGACATTGAGTTGAAGTGAGTGATATCCTTTCCCGAAATAATCCAAGCCAGTCTAGTTTACCTCTGACGGGGCTTGCACACCTACCCATCAGCAAAGACTGCACCTCATGTCTAAAGTACGGGACGATTGGAGCAACGGTTTATCGGAAACCTTTGATTTTGAATTGACTGTAGTCTATTAATACGAGCATGGAGGGATTCGAACCCCCGACCCTCAGGACCGGAACCTGATGCTCTATCCACTGAGCTACATGCCCTCAAACCTGAAGTGAGTATAGCATTTATAAGCATATTAAGGATCTCCATGCCTCAGAAGTTACTATTTGTTTGCCTCGGCAACATCTGTCGTTCTCCCTCTGCCGAAAACATCATGAATCATCTGATTCAGCGGGAAGGACTGAGCGACCAAATTATCTGCGACTCAGCAGGCACCTCTAGCTATCACATTGGCAGTTCGCCCGATCGCCGCATGGCTGCTGCTGCTAGCAAACGTGGAATTACGTTAGAAGGTCAAGCCCGCCAGTTTCACCCCGAAGATTTCGAGAAATTTGACCTGATTCTGGCTATGGATAAGGAAAACTATCGCGATATCCTGACGCTCGACCTGAAAGGACAGTACCGCGATAAGGTCAAGCTGATGTGCAATTTCTGCCGCCACCACGCCGACCAGGAAGTTCCCGACCCTTATTATGGCGGTGCAGAAGGCTTTAACTACGTGATCGACCTGCTACTTGATGCCTGCGAAGGACTATTGGAAAGGATGAAGGATAAAGGATGAAAGGGTAGATTCATCCCTCATCCCTACTCAACCAAATGGTGCTCCATTGCAAACCTGACTAGCTCTGCCCGATTGTTTGTGTCGGTTTTGCGGAGTAGGCTGCTGACGTATTTTTCGACGGTGCGGGAACTGAGGTGGAGGCGATCGCCAATCTGAGAATTAGATAGCCCATCGGTTAGCAGGTCTAGTACCTCCCATTCACGGGGGGTAAGGTCGAGGGCGGTGGCGATCGCACTGGTCCTAGTTTGTTCGGCTGGATGATGGTTTTCGGCTTCTGGGGTGGGCGATCGCATCCGCCACTCAAGCTGGATCATCTGCACCCGCTCCAGCAAATTGCGGATGACGGCTCCTAATTCTTCCAGGTCAAAAGGCTTCGGCAAATAGGCATCACAACCAAGCTGGTAGCCCAAAATCCGCTCTTGAGTATTAGTCCGAGCCGTCAAAAAAATTACAGGCAACAGCCGAAATGCAGGTTGTCGGCGTACCTGCCGAACCAGCTCATAGCCGTCCATCTGTGGCATTGTGATATCCGTCACAATTAAATGGGGCTGATATTGATCAACCATAGTCAAAGCCTTTCGACCATCCTCAGCCGAAACAACTAAATATCCAGAAAGTTCAAGGTAGTCGCTGATTGACAAACGAGTGCCAGGGTCATCATCAGCAACAAGGATGGTCAGGGGCATGAGGTGCAGACAAGTACATAATCACTCTTAGCCTAAGCCAAGATCGCCCTACGGAGATGCCAGAGAGAAGACTTTTCTAAATCATTAACACCAACGCAATCAAGGCGAGTTGCAGGAGAATTGCTGCATCTCCTTTCAGGGTAGCGCATCCCTTCAACCTGCAAACCCACTGTCTGCCTCAATAGCCAAACCCAACGCCTGCCTTGATTCTGTTGGGTTCCACTTTGCCGCACCCCAACCTACGGTGCATCGATGGTTTTAGAAGTTTTGTCAGGCAATCCAGGAAATTTAGTAAGACAGAAAATCTAGTGTAGACAGGAATAAAACTGACACACCCTTAGCAGAGCAGATCAGGTCGCGTTGCACAATAAACTGGAAGTGGCGCTATTAAGTCTAAACCAAACTTCGGAATTCTTCACACAAAAGACCATCGTGATACTATCTGGTTGGTTTGACGACTGCATAGCGGTCATCCTCTTTGCGTGATTTCATGGTGTAGGAGAACAACAGGAGTGCAAGAGAGTACCTCTGCGGGGTGCGCCAGTGCCCACTTACAGCGCAGCCAGCCTGAACCGATTCGGATTGGCGTAATTGGGGTCGGCAGCATGGGACAAAAGCATACTAGAGTCCTCAGCCTGCTAAAAGATGTCGAGCTTGTGGGTGTTTCAGATGTAAACGTCGAGCGAGGTTTGGATACCGCTAGTAAGTATCGCGCCCGCTTTTTTGAAGATTACCGTGAATTACTCAAACACGTTGACGCAGTTTGCATTGCCGTTCCCACTCTATTGCACCATGCTGTAGGAATCACCTGCCTTCATGCAGGTGTACACGTACTCATTGAAAAACCGATCGCCGCCAACATTTCTGAAGCCGAATCACTGGTTAACGCTGCTGCAGAATCGCACTGTATTTTGCAGGTTGGGCACATTGAACGCTTTAACCCTGCGTTTCAAGAACTCAGCAAAGTCCTGAACACCGAAGAACTGCTAGCCCTAGAAGCTCATCGCATGAGTCCTTATTCTGACCGCGCCAATGATGTCTCGGTGGTGCTAGACCTGATGATTCATGACATCGATCTGCTGCTAGAGCTAGCAGGCGCACCGATCGCCAAATTGACCGCCAGTGGCAGCCGGGCAGCGGATTCTGGCTATCTAGACTATGTGACTGCCACATTAGGTTTTGCCAATGGTATTGTTGCAACTCTAACGGCAAGTAAGGTGACGCACCGCAAGATTCGCCGGATCGCGGCTCACTGCAAGAACTCTCTAACTGAAGCAGATTTTCTCAACAATGAAATTTTGATTCACCGTCAAACAACGGCTAACTGCCTGACGGACTACGGGCAGGTGCTTTATCGGCAGGATGGGCTAATCGAAAAAGTTTATACCAGCAATATTGAACCACTTCATGCTGAGCTTGAGCATTTTGTTCACTGTGTTAGAGGGGGCAATCAGCCTTCTGTAGGGGGGGAGCAGGCTTTGAAAGCTTTGCGCCTTGCCAGCCAAATTGAGCAAATGGCGATGGATGGTCAGGTGTGGGAACGCTGCGACATGAATCTCAACGCCAATGCTGCTGTCAAAATCTCATAGCCTGTTCAAAGCCCATTCCTAAGGATTGTGAATTGGATGGCTCTGCAATATTTTGGCAGTGCTGCACAAACCACAGCACTTCCCAAAGATGTTTCTTGCGTCCGTGCCTTCTAAGCATCCGTGCTTCTATAGCAAAAGGATGAAGGATGAAGGATGAAGGATGAAGGATGAAGGATGAATCGAAACCCTGGCTATCGGTAGCATTGGCAAGTCAACGTTGTCCTAATCATCGTTTCAACTGCTATAGGATGAGTGCGATCGCTACTCATCTGGGCGATCGCCATTGTGAGACTTTATCTCAACCTGGAACACTCTTGGCAAGCAGCACTCCATCTAGATAAAGATTCAGTTTTGCTGCAATAAACTGGCCTGCATTCGCCTTAATTTTGGGCAAAACTTATGCCCCCACCCTGGATATTTTTGATCAATTAGAGATTGGCGATCGCTCCAAAAATAAACTCAATCATCACTTGTACCATCCTTGCTGACTACAAAACGATTGGCGACAGTCTCAGGTTGAATGGCAGAAAGAATAATGTGACCAGAATCCGTAATAATCACCGCCCTGGTGCGACGGCCGTAAGTCGCATCGACGAGCTGACCGCGATCGCGAGCATCAGTAATGATACGTTTGATAGGGGCAGATTCTGGACTCACAATAGCTATCACTCGGTTTGCAGATACGATGTTGCCAAAACCGATGTTGATCAGCTTAATGTCCATAATTAAATAGGAATGACCTGGCCAAGTAAGGAGTCTAAAAAGTCTTAGCTTCAATGGTATCGACAAAAAAAATGACCAACAAGCTTAAAATCTCAAAAATCTCCGTTTTACGGTTTTATTCTTCGTTTTTTCTACCTTTTGGCATAAATTCTTTGACTTAAAAGCCTATGATCAGCTAATCATTCTGATTGAAACTTCTCAGATTGAACAAGGCGATTGGCTCAATTTTATTGTGATTGGAAAAATTTGCTTTGCAACCCGTTGACTTTACGACTCTTATGGCTGCCTGCGCGGAATTGCAGACAGATTGGCTGCCCGCTCGACTGGAGCAGGTCTATCAGCGCGATCGCCACACCATCGCGCTGGCCCTGCGGACGTTAGACCAGCGGGCCTGGCTGACCCTATCCTGGCATCCTCAAGCGGCTCGTATTTGCATTGGCGATCCGCCGCCGCGTGTCCCTGATACCTTTACCTATAGCCAGCAGCTTCAGCATCAGTTGAAAGGGTTGGCGCTGGTGTCGATTGAGGCGATCGCCCCCTGGGAACGTGCCCTTGACTTGCAGTTTGCCCGTCGTCCTGGGGAAGCCGCACTCTGGCACCTTTACGTTGAGATCATGGGCAAATACAGCAACGTAATTTTAACCAATCAAGACAACCTCATCGTCACAGCGGCGCATCAGGTTAGTTCCCAACAGTCAAGCGTGCGCCCGATTCAAACGGGTCAGCCCTATGAGGTTCCGCCTGCGCTGACCGATCCTGCACCCAGTTTGAGTGAGTCTCAAGAACGCTGGCGCGAACGAATTGGTCTCGTTCCTGGGGCGTTAAAGCGCAATGTGCTGAAAAATTATCGCGGACTCAGTTCTACCCTGATCGCCTCGATGGTTCTGGCTGCGGGGCTTGATCCCGACCAGTCAACGGATAGTTTGAGCGATCGCCACTGGCAGCAGCTATTCGACTGCTGGCAAACCTGGCTACAGACATTGGAGCAACAGCAGTTTCAACCCGGCTGGCTGACGCAGGGCTACACGGTCATGGGCTGGGGCACGGTTGCACCTGTTAAAACCGTGCAGGATTTGCTCAACCGCTACTACACCGACCAGCTAAACCAGCAGGAATTTTCACAACTGCGCCACCAGATTAGCCAGAAGCTAAGCAACATTCTGAAGAAGCTAACCGTTAAAGCGCAAGACTTTCAAGCTCGGCTCCAGCAGTCTGACCAGGCAGACGACTATCGAGAACAGGCAGATTTGCTGATGGCGCATCTACACGAATGGAAACCGGGAATGAAGGCGATCGCCCTGGCTGACTTCACCACCGGAAAACCTGTCACCATTCCACTCAACCCAGAAAAGAACGCCGTTCAGAATGCCCAGGCGCTATACAAACGACACCAGAAGCTGAAGCGATCGCGGGCGGCTCTAATTCCCCTGCTAGAAGCAGTCCAATCAGAAATTGCTTACCTGGAGCAAGTTGAGGTCGCCATTTCTCAACCGGAGCAGTATCAGGTTCCTGATGACCTGCTTTCCCTGGGAGAAATTCGTGACGAACTGATTCAGCAGAACTATCTTGAAGTTCGCGATCGCCGCAGTTCCGCCCCTCCCAGCACCGACTTCCGCCGTCAGCAAACTCCTGGTGGTCACGAAATTTTGATTGGACGCAACAACCGCCAGAATGACCAGCTAACCTTCCGTCTAGCCGGAGACTATGACCTCTGGTTTCATGCCCAGGAAATTCCTGGTAGCCATGTGCTGCTCAGGCTCCAGGCGGGTGACATTCCTGACGAAGCAGACCTCCAGTTCACGGCTGACCTGGCTGCCTACTACAGCCGCGCTCGTCAAAGCGAACAAGTTCCTGTTATTTATACCGAACCCAAACACGTCTACAAACCTAAGGGCGCAAAGCCAGGGATCGCTATCTACAAAAATGAACGGGTGATTTGGGGGCAACCTCAGCGGGTGAAGTAGGTTAGGAGTCTAACCGTAGGATGGGCAAAGCAAAGCGTGCCCATCAAATTGCTCATCTCTTATGAAAGATGGGCACGAGTTTGCACTCTTTGCCCATCCTACAGTCGCTTACAGCAACGCCATAGACCAAAACACATCACAGCTTAAGCAATGTGCCTTTTATCTATGGCGTTGACTTTAAAGAAACTAACGAAATCTTGTCAGAACCTACGGCAGCGGATGGAACAGTAAATCTGGGAAAAAGCGATTAAATTCAATCAAAACTCCAGCAATGATAAACAACCAAATGGTCGCTAATACCGGAGCCGTCGAAAGATATTTCAGGAGATACTGCGCTTGCATGAATATGCTCCAAACTTCAGAAAATGAATTAGAGGGTCGGGTCGCGTAGGTTGGGTTAGCGCTAGCGTAACCCAACGAAACTAGAGGTTAGTGATGGATTTCACAAGAGTTTGATCCAACCTAAATCAGCCGATTTGTCAGCCAGAAGTTAACCAAATTAGCGAGGTGAAATTGGAATTTCTTCCTCTTTCGCGACGAGTTCGCCACTCACTAGCTCTTTGAAAGCTGCCAGCGGCCAAACGAAGCCAGATGCCATTACGCCAAGAGCGCGAGGGACATCAATAATGATTTCATTCATTTCAGGCTCTTTTTCATTACGCACTGAGATCAGGTAAGCGCGACCGACCCAGCCAATCCATCCGGCAATGTAAAGGAAAAGAATGCTGGGAATGAGGAATTCACCTGCATGGTCTAGCCGACCATCCACAATGAGATGGGGTAGACCATCAGAACCACAAAGTAGATTGTCACCGTAGAAAGCAAATCGATTTTTAGCTTGTTCTGTCTTGGCGTTAGCGGCACGCTGTTGAAAGGCGGGGGTGTCAGCGCAAGGAGTTAACCCAGCGACATCAGCAGAAGCAGGAGGTGCAAAACCTGCCCATAGGAAAAGAACTAGCACTAGAGCAAACAATCGTTGCATGGAATTGTTTCCCTTTATTACAAAAAGCAAAGACTTTTGTACAAAAAAATTAAGTTATTTGTACAAACAAAGTTGAACTTCAGAGCAATCATACTCTCACAGGGAAACCCAGTAAAGTTAAGCTTTTAAAAGAAATGGATTGAATAGAAATTTGGGCTTTTTTAGTAGCGTATGGCAACGATTTTGGCCATTGAAACGAGTTGTGATGAAACGAGCGTTGCGGTGGTGCGCGATCGCCTCGTGTTGAGTAATATTGTTTCGTCTCAAATTGCCATTCACCAGCAGTACGGCGGCGTAGTGCCAGAGGTGGCATCCCGTCAGCACGTCGAGATCATTAACTGGGCGATCGCCCACTCTCTAGAACAGGCTCAGCTTGACTGGTCTGGCATTGACGGAATTGCCGCAACCGCTGCACCGGGTTTAGTCGGGGCGCTGCTGGTCGGCTTAACGGCTGCGAAAACGCTGGCGATGCTGTACCAAAAGCCATTTCTGGGTGTGCATCACCTGGAAGGGCACATCTACGCTTCCTACCTGAGCGAACCAGACCTCCAGCCGCCGTTTCTCTGTTTGCTTGTCTCTGGTGGACACACCAGCCTGATCTATGTCAAAGATTGTGGTCACTATGAAACGCTGGGGCAAACCCGCGATGATGCTGCTGGAGAAGCCTTTGACAAAGTAGCAAGGCTGATGAACTTGGGTTATCCGGGCGGGCCAGTGATCGATCGCTTAGCAGCAGAAGGCGATCCCCAGGCATTTCCCCTGCCTGAAGGTCAAGTTTCCCTACCCGAAGGCGGCTACCATCGCTATGACTCTAGCTTCAGCGGTTTGAAGACGGCTGTGCTGCGGCTAACTCAGAAGCTTCAGCAGCCAGATGGCTCTTTGCCTGTAGCAGATCTGGCTGCCAGTTTTCAGGATACGGTGGCGCGATCGCTCACCAAACGGGCGATCGCCTGTGCCCTTGACTATGAGTTAGATACCATTGCGGTCGGCGGCGGGGTTGCTGCTAACAAAGGGCTGCGCCGTCGCCTCCAGGCTGCTGCTGGGGAACACCATTTACGGGTGCTGTTTCCGCCCATGCAGTTCTGCACCGATAACGCCGCGATGATCGGCTGTGCGGCGGCTGATCACTTCAACCGGGGGCACCGATCGCCGCTGAACCTGGGGGCGCAATCTCGAATGGCGATCGCTAACGTCATGCAGCTTTATTCGCCCTAGAAAATTTCTTGGGAAAAAGTTTCATTTCCGTAGAAGCAAACGGCGTAGAAGTAAACGGCTGTTCGCCCTTACTTAGGATCATGGATTAAATAACCTGTGGGGTGGGTGTCTCACCCGCCCGGACGGGCAAGATGCCCATCCCACAAAATGTACAGTTTATTTAATCTATGAGCCTTGGTTATGATTCGTGCTTAGTTACAATTCTTTGAATCTGAGCCGCTACTGCCTCTGGCTGCTCAACCATTGCCAGGTGTCCGCAGTCGGGAATTTCAACTACATTATTGCCACAGCATTCAAACGAGGTATGAAAACTGGCCAAATGGCGAACATATTGAGGTTCCATAATCGTGTCCTGCGCCCCAGCAATGAAATAGACAGGCTGCTGTAACCGAGAAACGACCTGTGGCAAACTGTGAACCTCTGACTCGGTGGTTGAGTCTAACAGGGTTCCCAGAGCAGCTTCTGGGTGGGCCGCCACCCAGTCTAGCAGCCGTTGCTTACCCCAGTGACGCGACAGCGGACGCGCTACGTTCATCCGCGACATCGGCAAATCGAGCAACGGCAAGTAGCAAAGCCAGCGCGGACGCAACTTGACTAGCTGCTGTCCTGCTGCCCGAAACCGCTCAAACTCTTCTTTGAGGTAAATGCCGCCCCCCGAATTCACACAGACGACCCCTCTGATTTTTTGCGGCATCTGGTCAGCCGCCCACAGCGAGATGCTGCCTCCCAATGAATGCCCCACTAGCCAGACATTCGATAGTTCAAGCTGCTCCAGCAAAACCGTCAAATCTCGCGCATAAGCCGCTGGCGCATACCGAGATGTTGCGATCGCGTTCGGTTCTAGCACACTCGATTTAGTAGATGCATTGGAAGAACTGGGCTGAATCAAATCAGGCTGAACTGGGCAATCGGACTGAGCTAAACGCTCAACGACAGATATTTGTGGTAGCGAATTTTGATTTGGCGCACTAGAGTACCTAGTTTGCGAACTACCAAATCCTCGCAAATCATAAGATAAGCACTGATAGTGAGACGATAGCTGCTGAATGGCAGGCTGCCAATATTCACGGCTCAGCAGCCAGCCGTGAACAAAACCAGGACGACAGAGCTATCCCTGGGAGGAGTTAGCTCATAAGCATGGGGAACTCCCAGGACATCAACGGTTTTGACCATATTTCTATGGTATCCTAAAGCGCCCTGAAATCTAGTGTTTCTAATCGCTCTACTCATTCATGGTTTTGTAGGTTGCGACGGCGGAAGGCGAAATCCGATTGAGATACCGGAAAATCCAATACTTGAATACCGTATCCAAAATTACAGGGAAGGTGGCAATAAACAAGAAAATGAAATCTCGGTTAGCAGGCAACCCTAAGTGTCTGGAAACCCCTTCTAAGATTACTTCCCACCCGTGCGGCGAATGAAATCCGACAAAGGTATCGGTTAGCAAAATGATAATAAAAGCTTTAGCGCTGTCGCTCAGCCCGTATACTAATTCATCAAAAAATGACTTTAAAACTTCAATCTCTCGCTTACTAAAGTAGATAACACCTGTAAAGGCAATTAAAGAGATTAAATCAGAAAAAACATTTTTGATCGCATTAGAGCTTCGTTGTCGATATTCTTCCTCAATTTCAGCAGCCCTTTCTCGTAGTAGGTTGGCGATCGCCTCTTCAGAAACAGGTGGAGCTTTACCAATAAAGCTTTCAAATCTAATTCTTTCCTCATATCGATGCAGTTCATTTAGCGCCTCTTCTTCCATCTCCTCATTTAGGAAAACTTCAGCCTGCTCCTCATCTCGAAGCGAATCGACCAAAGGCCCGATGAGAAAATTTTTCGAGATTTGCTGAGTCAGCAGCGGAATAATAATTAGCAACAGAATGAACCTTAAGGAAATAACGGTTCTAGCCTTAGAGTTACGAAAGCTATCGACAACCTGCTCTTCAGCTTTAGGATCAAGTTCACGCTTAATTCTATCGACCGTTCTTAAAATTGACCTGGGTAAAACTCCAGTTTTATCTGCGATGGACTCGCCATCGGTTGCCAGTTCTGGCTTAGGCTGCTTTTTGTTTGATTGATTCTGTGAATTGTTTTGATTTTCAAACCGCCCTGTTTGCCGCATCTTTACATCGGTGATTTGAGTAGATTCTGAAATTGAGATTAAGGACGAAGTTTTTTGTCTTACAGAACTGTAACGAGCAATGACTTCATCTACAAGCTTGAGCTTTTTCAGAATGAGATTAGGCTTGTCTATAACATTAATTGCCCGCAGGTCAGCAGTTTCTTCCAACTGAATTTCGGTGATCTTCTGATTAGAAATCTGTAAAATTGAGCTGCTGGCCTTAAATTCTGTCAGCCTCACTTTTGCGATATTCAAGTATTTCGTCAGCTCAGATTGAAAATAGTCCTGTGCGCTTTTACTGTAGGTGCCGTAGTCAGTTGATATTTTGCTGCCGCCAAAGTGAGCATCTTCGATGGCTTTGATTCTCAAAGCAGCTTCATAAGCTTCATCTAAGGCGCGTTCTGGTGTTTTCAGGAGCCACTGACTAGCACCCTGCAAGTACCCTTTAATCGTTGTTAGAAGAGATGTTTTCATAGTGTGGCTTGGTGGGCACCTGGCACGTTCGCTAACATTTGATGCAAAAAATATTCAATTTTGTATCCAAACAATCCAATTTTGATTTACCTCAACATTTCGATGAACTTCAGGCTTAATAAACTGTGATAATGCCTAACTTATAATAGGGGTAGAAAATTCCCTACTATTTAAAGGTTAAGGTACGTAGTATCATATCAAATTCGCCTTTAGCCTCATCGGTCGTGACGAACTCTGTTTGGATTACTGGCTCAACCCGTAGTGGTAAGACAAGTCGCCTGATTGAGCAGTTTCAAGACTTGGCGCAAATGTTTGCAGAACAGCCGCATCCGCATCCGGTTCCCGCCATGCTGGTGTTTGCTGCCAATGGAGACAACCGAATTGAATTGGCAGACCAGATTGCGGTGTCCACTCAAGCTCAGTTTCCGTTTGATTCCACAACGCCGCTGGGCTTTTTTCAAAGTGAAGTTATTTTGTTTTGGCCACTACTGGCACAGCAATTAGATCTCAAGACTCAATTTCCGCTGCGGCTGCGCCCAGAAACTGAGCAGGAGTTGGCGACGCGGCTGTGGCAACCTGAGCTAGAGGACGGCAGGCTCAGTCAGGAAGGCGTGAATGAATATTATCTGGTGCGGCGATCGCTAGATTTACTGCAATTGGCGGCAAGTGGGGGCATTCCGACAGAAGACATCGCGAGTATCTTGAAGGATGGGTTAGCGGGGCAGGAAGGGTCGGCAGACCTGTGGGACTGCATTCAGGACGTGCTGCTGCGCTGGCAGGCGTGGTGCCTGGAACGGGGGCTGTTGACCTACGGGATCATTTCTCAGCTTTATTGGCGCTATTTGCTGCCGCATCCAACCTATCAACAGCAGCTTAAACGTCGCTATCGAGCGATCGCCGCTGATGATGTAGACGAATACCCTGCGATCGCCCGTTTCCTCTTCGAGTTTTTGCTAGATCAGGGTATCCCTGGGGTGTTTAGCTACAACCCGGACGGTGCAATTCGCCTGGGGTTAGGTGCTGACCCTGAATATCTATCCGGGCTAGCCGCCCGCTGTCAGGTTGAAATGCGATCGCCACAGCTACACAGCCTGTCTGCCACCTGGGGGGAAGCGATGGTGAACTGGATTCAGGAACCGCTGTCGCTACCAGAGTTACCAGATTCTATCTATTCAATTCAAACGATCTCCAGGGCACAACTGCTGCGTCAGACCGCAGAAGTCATTACTACCGCAATTCACTCCGGGCAGGTGCAGCCTCAGGAGGTGGCAGTGATCGGGCCAGGTTTGGATGCGATCGCCCGTTACACCCTGCGCGAAATATTAACCAGTCGGGCGATCGCCGTCGAGTCACTCAACGACCAGCAGCCGCTCAACAGTTCCCCCATGATTCGTGCCCTGCTGACCCTGATGGCCTTTGTCTATCCAGGGTTAGGGCACCTCATCAACCGCGATGCCGTTTCTGAAATGCTGGTGGTGTTAAGTCAGACTCCTTCCCTGAATACGGGGCGATCGGGACTCGACCTGGCAAGAATTGACCCCGTTCGTTCAGGGCTGCTGACCGACCATTGCTATCTACCCGATGCCGAACAGCCTCGCCTGATTCCTGCTAACGCCTTTCCCCGTTGGGATCGGCTGGGTTATCAGGCAACTAGCTTCTACGCCGACCTGCTGCAATGGGTCGAGACACAGCAACTCCAGCAGCAGCAGCGACTGATCCCCAATCCTGTTGTTCTACTCGATCGCGCCACCCAGCGCTTCCTCTCCGGCGGCAGCAACTTGCCCTACGACCAGTTAGCTGCCCTGAGAGAGCTAATGGAAACCGCCCAACATTACTGGGAAGTAGACAATCGGCTGAGACAAGCTGATGCTGCGGGTTCCGCATCGAGTCGGGCAGAGCCGACATCGGCTAGCGTTGGGCACTTCATTCAGCTATTGCGCGATGGAACAATCACAGCAGACCCTTTCCCCACCCGTCCAATCGGTCCAACCAGTCAAGCTGTCACCCTCGCAACAATTTTTCAATACCGCTCAAACCGTCGCTTTCATCGCTGGCAATTTTGGCTTGACGCAGGCTCAGCCCTCTGGCTCACAGGCGGCGGTCCTCTATTCGGCGCACCTCTATTCCTGCAATCCTGGTCAGGTCGTCCCTGGACAGCCGCTGAAGCCACTGAAGCCGATCAACAACGCCTCCAGCGCCAAATTTTAGACCTGCTGGGGCGAGTGGGCGATCGCATCTACCTCTGCCACAGCGAACTAGCCACCAACGGGCAAGAGCAAAACGGCCCGCTGCTCAGCCTAGCAAACTCTGCCACCGCTATTGCTCCTGAGTATGCACTAGAAATAGGTTAAACATAAGAGCCAGCAGCCCCTTGCTACCCACCGATGCGAAGCGCGTTATGCCACCCATTCAAAGACTCTTGCGGAGGGGGTCTGGGGGACGCGCTTCGTCCCCCAGTGGGGGGTTGGGCGCCAAAAGCCCCCCAAAAAGTCTTGGCTATCAACCAGAGATTCTGAAAAAACAGAAATTTTAATGAGTAAAAATTTCTTCATCCCTCCATTGCCGCCTCTGCTGCCATCTGTATAATGTCAGGATGTCCTCTAGGAGGAATAGCACAGCATCCGGTAAAATCGCTTCAGCGAGTCAAGATAAATCGTGATTGCAGTGTATCCTGGTAGTTTCGATCCGATTACATTAGGTCATCTGGACATCATTGAGCGGGGCTGTCAGCTCTTTGAGCGGGTGATTGTATTGGTATCGACGAATCCTAACAAAACGCCGCTGTTTTCGGCGCAGAAACGGATAGAGCAGATTAGCTGGTCTACCCGCCATCTGCGCAACGTTGAAGTCGATAGCTTTGATGGTTTAACTGTAACCTATGCAAAAGTGCGAAAAGCTGGGGTGCTGTTGCGGGGTCTTCGAGTCCTTTCTGATTTTGAAAAGGAACTCCAGATGGCTCATACAAACAAAACGCTCTCAGATGACGTTGAAACCGTTTTTCTAGCCACTTCAAACGAGTACAGCTTTCTGAGTAGCAGCCTAGTTAAAGAAATCGCCAGGTTTGGTGGTCCTGTAGATCATCTTGTCCCTCAACCCGTTGCCCTGGATATCCATCAATGTTACGCCAAGACTCCGACCGTATTAGCCCCGACCGTAGCGGAACTACCCCCCACACCGGAGTCTCCGCTGGAGGTTCCTACGGAGATGCAGCCCGAATAGGAGGCATTGACATTCAGCGGGAACTAAACAAGCTGGAAGAGATGATTCTCGATAGCCCCCGCATTCCTCTCAGCAGACGCACCCTCGTCGATGAAGAGCAGTTGCTCGACCAGCTTGACCTGATTCGGCTAAATTTACCAACAGCGTTTCAAGAAGCGGCAGAGGTTGTTCATCACAAGGAGGAGTTGCTGTCAGAAGCGGAGCAGTACGCCCAGGAAATTTTGGAAACGGCAGAGCGACGAGCCGCTCAAATTTTAGATGAGATGGGGCTACTCCGGCAGGCGGAACTAGAAGCACAGCAGATTCGCCAGCGGGTGCAGCAGGAATGTGAAGCTGTTCAAGAGCAAACGATGGCAGACATTGAGCGAATGCGCCGTCAGGCTCAGCAAGAATTAGAGGAAATGCGCCGACGGGCGATCGCCGAATCCGAAGAAATCCAGCAGGGTGCAGACGACTACGCCGATCGCGTCCTCAAAGAGATGGAGCAGCAGCTTAGTGACATGATCCGCGTCATTCGCAACGGTCGCCAACAGCTTCAGCCAGAACCACCGCCCCAAAAGCCACGCGATATCAACACTCCCTCAGCAAATCGCTCATCTCAAGCTACAAAATCTCCGTCAGAGCGATCGAAAAGCCAATAGTCTAGACTGCTGTAGGAAGACAATTTGTAGGAAAGCAAACCATGCGGCTGTCACAGATGCTTTTTTTAACCCTGCGGGAAGATCCGGCAGAGGCAGAAATTCCCAGCCACAAGCTGCTGTTGCGGGCGGGCTATATGCGGCGAATCGGCAGTGGTCTTTATGCCTACCTACCGTTGCTGTGGCGTGTCCTTAAAAAAGTTTCACAAATTGTCCGGAAAGAAATGGACGCTGCCGGGGCGCAGGAGTGTCTGTTGACTCAGCTACAGCCGTCAGAGCTATGGCGTGAATCGGGACGGTGGGATACTTACACCAAAGCCGAAGGCATTATGTTTGCCCTCAAAGATCGACAGGATCGTGAATTGGGGCTAGGCCAACCCATGAAGAAGTGGTGACGGCGATCGCCCGTGACATGATCCGTTCCTACCGCCAGTTGCCCGTTAATCTCTACCAGATTCAAAGCAAATTCCGAGATGAAATTCGCCCTCGGTTTGGTCTGATGCGCGGACGAGAATTCATCATGAAAGATGCCTACTCCTTTGACCTGGATGAGGCAGGCATGAAACAGTCCTACGAAAAGATGTATCACGCCTACAACAACATCTTTCGGCGATCGGGGCTGGCATTTCGGGCGGTGGAGGCAGACTCCGGGGCGATCGGTGGTTCTGGCTCCCAGGAGTTCATGATCCTGGCAGATGCAGGCGAAGACGAAGTTCTCTACACCGAGGACGGCGAATATTCTGCCAACGTTGAAAAAGCGGTTTCTCTACCCCCCGATGCCGAACCCTCTGCCTTTCAGCAATACGAAAAACTGGACACCCCCGATACGCCAACCATCGCCAGCCTCTGCGAGTTTCTTAAGTGTTCAGCCACACAAATTGTTAAGAATGTACTTTACCAGGTGACCTACAACAACGGCATGAACGTGCTGGTGTTGGTCAGCATTCGGGGCGACCAGGATGTGAATGAGGTGAAGTTGCAAAACGAACTGGTTAAACAGGCAGACCAGTACGGCGGCGAAACCGTCATTGCGCTAACCGTCCCCGATGCCGAAGCCCAGCAAAAATGGGCGGCAAAACTGTTGCCATTGGGCTATATCGCTCCTGACCTGAGTGACGACTACATTCAGCCATCTAAAAGTTTGGCACCCAAGTTTCTGCGAATCGTAGACCCAACCGCAGTTGAGCTAAAAAACTTTGCTACGGGCGCAAATGAATCTGGCCATCACGTTGTTGGAGCCAATTGGGGAGAGCAGTTTCAGCTTCCGAAGCTGGTTGTGGATCTGAGAAAAGCCCAGGCAGGCGATCGCGCCCTCCACAACCCCAGCCAAACGCTCAAAAGCGCCAGAGGGATTGAAGTCGGGCACATTTTCCAGCTTGGGCTAAAGTATTCTAAATCGATGGGCGCGACCTACACCAACGAGCAGGGTGAACCCGCCCCAATGTACATGGGCTGCTATGGCGTGGGTGTGTCTCGACTGGCCCAGGCAGCAGTTGAGCAATCCTATGACAAAGATGGCATTATCTGGCCCGTGGCGATCGCCCCCTACCACGCGATCGTCGTCATCCCCAATATCACCGACGCTAACCAGGTGCAGGCCGCCGAAAAGCTATATGCCGACCTCAATCAGGCTGGCGTAGAAACCTTGCTTGACGACCGTGACGAACGAGCTGGGGTGAAATTTAAAGATGCTGACCTGGTAGGCATTCCATTTCGGATTGTGACAGGGCGATCGCTCCAGTCGGGCAAAGTCGAAGTCGTCAAACGCGCTACCCGCGAATCTCAAGAAATCGCCCTGGATCAAATATTGCCGACCCTAAAACAGTGGATTGCTGAAGCCATCTCTTAATTCAACATGGAATTTTTCACAGTTCTGCTGTCTGTACTACTGGGTATTCTTGCCCCAGCAGGTTTAATCATCGATAGCGTCGCTGAAAATGCCATCCGCGATCAGCTCGAAGACGTTGAGCAGCTAGAAGTTCGGGTAGATAACGCACCCAGCTATCAAATCTTGCAAGGCAGAGTTCAGCGAGTCAGAATTGCCGGACGCGGACTCTTTCCCATAGCGGGGGTAAGAATCGATATGATAGAGCTAGAGGCCGATGCGATCGCCCTTGATCCCAATCGTCTTCAGGAAGGGCAGTCTGCCCTAGAGCAGCCGTTACAAGCGGGAATTCGGCTGGTGCTGAAGTCAGCAGACTTAAATCAGGCTTTACAGTCCCCTGAAATTACCGAACAGTTACGCGACCTTAGCCTCAATCTCGTTAGCCGCTCAGGAGCCGAACAGTTACAGCGCTATGACTTTATTAACCCGCAGATAGAATTTTTAGAGGGACACCCCACAGGAAATGTTTCCCCTCGTCTACGGATTCAGGTCATCTTACGGGAACAAGAAACCCAGGAAAATTTGCAGATTATTGCAGAACTTGGGTTAAGAGCGATCTCAGCTCAACAAATTCAAATTGTCGAGCCAACCATTAGCGCCAATGGTGAACCCGTTCCACAAGCGCTGATTCAGCCATTGATTGATGGCATTAACCAGCAGTTAAACCTCGGCAGTTTAGAAACTTTTGGTATCACAGCCCGACTTCTACAACTAGAGGTAAACCCTGATGCTTTAAGTCTGGCTGCATTTATTCGGGTTGAACCAGCCCAAAACTCCGGAAACTAACTCGGTGCCGCTGTAGTTATGAAGCTGAGATGAATTCAACTCCTTTTGAGTTAGATCAGGGTTCCCTCACCTCTCACGCTGTCCGTTATTCAGGAGGAACCTGCTATGCGTGATCACCAGTCAAATCCAGACTTTCAGCCAACCCATCCGCTGCCAGAGGCAACGGATCTGCATCAGCCAGAAGCAGAGTTGTTGCCTGAGAGCAAACCTTCCCGCCGCATACCTATCGGACTGTTTGCAGGAATATCTGCCGTTCTCGTACTGACAGGAAGCGCTACAGCCTGGTGGACATGGAACTTTGCAGCCAGGAATGCTGACCCTAATAAAACGGCTCCTGCTACGGTACAGCCTTCTCCGGTGGAGCCACCTGTAACTAACATCCCGGCAGAATCGCCCGCTGCTCAAGTGCCTGAGCAGCAGCCCAGTAGCCCTGTCGAAGAGCAAACGGCTGAAGTTTATTGGCTGGACGTTCATGCTGAGCAGCTAGAACTAGTCGCCACTCCCGTTTCGCTGCCAACCGATCAGCCGGATGAAGCACTGAGAGTAGTATTTGAAAACTTGCTGCAAGGGCCCAGCGAACCAGCCGCTTTTTCTGAAATTCCTGAGGGTACTGAACTGCGAGAGGTGACGGTCGAGAGTGATGGAGTTCACATTGACCTGTCCGAAAGCTTTACCGTTGGTGGTGGTAGTGCCTCCATGACAGGCAGGTTGGGGCAAATTGTTTACACTGCTACTAGTCTTGAACCGGAAGCTAAGGTTTGGATCTCAGTAGAAGGAGAACCATTAGAGGTATTGGGCGGAGAGGGGCTAATCGTTGACCAGCCGATGACCCGCGATGGTTTTGAGCAGAATTTTGCTCTTTGAAGGTTAATCGAGAAGTAGTCGGCAATGGACACTATTGCCTGCTAGCCAGGGTAAAGGCGCGGAAGTGTCGGGCCTGTTGCTCAATGCGAGTGGCGAGGCGATCGCACACCAGGTTGCACAATTCAAAGATCAGATCGTCTTCCACGCTGTAGTAAGCTGAGGTGCCAACGCTGCGGCGGCTGAGAATGCCAGCTTGCAACATCACCTTCAGGTGCTTAGAAACGTTAGCCTGGCTGGTTGCGGTTGCTTCAACCAGGTCTTGAACACACTTTTCACCATCTCGTAGCGAGTTCAAGAGTTTCAAACGCATCGGTTCACTCAACACACCGAAATACTCAGCAACTTGCTGCACGATTTCTGGCGGTACAGACTCGGCTGGTTTCATGCAAATCTAACCCCGAAAGGACTGATCCCAGATTGTACCAGTCAACCCCTCTATGCCAATAGAGTAATAGAACACAAGCGAAACGTGCTTGTATGTAACATCTGAGCCAAAACTAGGTTAAATCACTGGAATTTCGCAGGCGGATGAGTTGACGACGCATCTGAGGAGACGCTTCTACTTCAGGAACCTCTTTGGCCTCGACATGAACCTGAACGGGTTCTAAGTACTCGTCGGCTCCACACGCAAACGCATCTAGCAGCATTTCTAGAAGCTCTTCGCGATTACACAGAGCGCCTGTTTCCTCAATTAGCCTAAACTTGAGGCGAATTTCGCAATCATAAACACTTACTTTAGGGCTAACGGATTGATACTCTAAAGAACTAGATTTCATCTGATAAGCAACACCTATTGTGCTGCGATTAAGAGGGTGGTTTTCAGATCTGGTTCAACAAAAGTTTTATCAATTTTGCTTTTGCAATTGACCTACCGCTTGAGACTGAATACTCAGAGGTAGGAGGTCGCTCGTGCTGCGGGGGCTTAGACGTTTGTTGCTTAGGCTTAAAGTAGCATTCCCCTTCAGGTGAGCAAATCCGCTAATTAGCTGAATTCAAATTGTTTGGCCTTTAAAGCTTCTGTATTAGTTCAGCGATAGCTTTACCATTCCCTAACATGAGCAGATTTGTATCACCAAGTCGCCCACAAACATCTGCCAATACTATTCTCCGTCTTTAAGGAGAGACACTTGATAAAATCTCTGTGAGGACTGGTTATTATCTTCACAAATGCTTTAAGTCAGCTTTCGGGCTGTGCCTTCGATCGCCCAAACAATAACGGTCTGGTAGCTGCACCTCCGTCTCAAGGCGATCGCCGATTGAGGCTTCATGTGATTATTTTAACTTCCCTTCTTTGGAGACTTTCCCTGTTACAACCAGATTGCTTTGCTGCCAACAGAACTAAATTCAGTACCTCCTAAACAGGACTAATTTTCTGATACAGAGATCAATCATTGGCGGAGAAGTTAATTTGCCATAAGCGAAGCTTACATTATGCAGAGTTTCTGTCAGCTTGGAGGGATATTTGAGAAATCTCCTTAGTTGATGTTGTTAGCCTTAAAGTCCCTTTGGATTTCCTTCAAAACGCTATCCATCACGCAAATCTTAGCGAAACTGCCGTCACCCAAATCCTTCTCTCGTACAAGAGAACTTTGACCTGGCTCCTTTCTACTTAGAGAGAAGAGTTGGGAATGAAAGCAAATCAAAACTTTGCAAGGGTTCGAGCAACCTGTGCATGACGGATAGTTCAGCAAGGAAACTTTAAGCAATCTCCTTTTTCAAGGGAAGGCTAAAGGGGGATCAGCTTTGGGCTTTGAGCAGTGCTAAGCAATTTGTGAGACTTGGACGGCTGTCAGAAGCTTATGATGGTAGCACTCACAAACTCTGTTTCAGACAAATCACTCAGGACAGATAGGGTCAGAAATTTTGCTTACCTGTAGCTCCAGGATTTTGGTAGCTTCTGTAGATACGTTTACCAAGCTGAATCGGTTTGGATTTGAGTCGGCTTTTTGGAAAAAAGGTTTGGGTAAGGGGTAAGGCTCGTGGCTTTTCAATAATCCAACTTCTTAGGGTAATAGTGCGAACAATCTTGACAGGGACCGAGTGGATTGACAGCGCAGCGAATGTAGCTAGAGCGAGCATTATATTGGCAGGTAATGTCTCCGATGATATAGCCAACGCCCTCAATATAGTGCTGGTCAGGAGCAAGACGGAAATTGGGTAAACCACGACTGGCGGCTGAGTGAAGTGCTAGTCGAAGCCTTTCTTGGGCTTGGGTATCTACCCGACGCATGACCCAGAGTGAGAATAGAGAAGGGGTCAAGCCAAAAATGAGAATTAGAAATGCAGCTAACACGGCTTTCTGGTTTGACGATGGGCTATGTGAGGGACGGGGCTGAGTTTTATTTGCCTGTTAGAGCTTTGGGCTAAAGAAAGCTCTCTTGAGATCATTTTGAGTCTAAAGCTACTGGATTTGCAAGATTAGCCGTGCCAGGTTGAGATAGATTAGAACTCCCAGTACGTCTACTGCTGTTGTGATGAAGGGAGCAGACATCAGCGCCGGATCAAGACCAATCGCCTGAAACAAGAACGGTAGCGTAGATCCGGCAACCGAAGCCAAAATTGAAATAGCAACCAGGCTAACTCCAACGGCGATCGCCACCACCCAGCTCCCTTGCAGCACAAACGCCCAGATCAAGACAACGACTCCCAGCATCAAGCCCAGGAATGCCCCGGCGATCGCCTCTCGCCGAATCACCCGCAGAGCCTTGCCCCCCCGGATTTCATCGGTATTTAATCCTCGGATGACGACGGTAGAAGACTGCGCCCCGACATTGCCCCCTGTGCCAATCAACAGGGGAATGAACGCTGCTAACGCCACAACCTGCTGCAAAATCTCTTGCTGACTGCTGATCACAGCGCTAGTAGCCGTGTTTGTAATCAACAGCACAAATAGCCAAACGACTCGCCTGCGGGCTACGGTGAGCAGATTGGTTTGAAAGTAGCTATCGTCGCCAGACTGTACGCCGCCCAGGGTATAAATATCTTCCGTAGTTTCTTCTTCCAAAATATCGAGTACGTCGTCTACGGTGATGATTCCAACGAGACGCTGTTCTGCATCGACGACGGGCACTGCCAAAAAGTCATAGCGCTGAATGATGCGGGCGGCTTCTTCCTGGTCAGTGTCGGTCTGGACGTAAACGATTTCACGAGTGAGGACATCGCCAATTTTTTGTTCTGGCTGAGCCATCACCAGGGCACGTAGAGAAAGCGTGCCAATTAAGCGACGAGCCGCGTCAGTGACGTAAAGGTAGTAAATGGTTTCGCTGACGTTTGCTAGACTCCGAATTCGTTCGAGTGCCTGAGCGACCGTCCACCCCTCTTTGAGAGAAACGTACTCTGGGGTCATGATCCGTCCGGCGGTACCAGATTCGTAGCCTAAGAGTAGAGCGGTGGCGCGGCGTTCTTCTGGGCTAAGCTGCGCCAACAGGCGGGTGACGATTTTAGCGGGCAGCTCATCAAACAAACGCACCCGGTCGTCGGGCGACATTTTATCGACGATATCCAATACGTCCTGTCGCTTAAATTCTTCAATTAGCGTTTGCTGGACGGTGGAATCGAGATATTCATAAACCTCGATCGCCTCACCTTTGGACAGTAAGCGAAAGGCGATCGCCTGCATTGCTTCGGGTAGGCCCTCGATCGCCTCGGCAATATCGGCAGGCTGAACGGGTACGAGTAGCGCTTTGGCTCCTTTCAGGTTTTCCTGTTCTAAAAGAGCCTGAAGCTGCGATCGCACCAATTCTCGCAGTTCTCTGCGAGAAAAGCCTTGAAGAGCGGTCGATGAGTTGTCGTTGTCGATAGTCAACGCTCTAAATCTCTTCCTCCGTGAGGTTTTCGTCTATGTTCTGCCTATTTTGCCTATAGGAGTCTTGTCCTAATCCTATGAGTTTTTGCCTACTGCCTTCTACCCATAATTTCCCACAACACCTGTCACCTGAGCATAGACTTTTTTAGATTCTTACTTTAGCCCGATGTCACCAGTTCTGTCGCACAGTAGGGTAGGAATGCAGCCGTTATCACCTTTGAGACGAGTTTGCATAGAACTAATGTGACTAAAGGAGAGAGGCACATGGACTCCGAGACTCGACCTTCCGAAACTTCTGCCATTACTGCAACTCCTGAGACAACTGCGGTAGTGCAAATTAGTCCTGAAACTGAAGCTTTAGTCAAGCGGGAAATGCCCAACAAGTCAGAAGAAGCCCAGCGCGAAACAATGGCTCTAATGGAGGCGATCAGAAGACGCGCTCAGCTATCTGTGCAGGAAGCAAGGGATGTCACGCTTGACTCCTACCTTAAAGCAGTTCGTCAAGCGAGAGAAGCAGTTGAGCAAAACAAACCTTTGATTGATCCGGTGCAGATTGAAAAGTCTGTGGAGTTAGTCCAGCGACAGGCAGAAATGAACTGGAGCGTGGTTGTTTCTGAAATTGAATCTTTGGGCGTGCAGCTAGTGGATGCAGCCAGAGATGCCTGGAATATGCTGATGCATTCAGACCAGAAGCGCTAGCGGTTCAATTTTTCTGATCGGGATCGCAACGAATGCTAGATAATGGAAGGGTTTTTACTTAGGCCCTTCAGTTTCAACTCATAGCCATGCGAACCCATTACTGCGGTCAACTCCGACCTGAACACATTGGAGAGACGGTGACTCTATTTGGCTGGGTAGACCGTCGCCGCGATCATGGCGGAGTAATCTTTCTAGATTTGCGCGATCGCTCTGGCATTGCCCAGATTGTCAGCGATCCCGAACGCACGCCTGCCTCATACGAAACCGCAGGCGATCTGCGAAATGAGTATGTGGTGAAAATTACAGGGCGCGTTACCCATCGTCCTGACGAGTCGCTTAATCCTCGCATTCCCACAGGTGAAGTCGAGGTGTATGCCGACCAGGTTGAACTGTTGAATGCGGTGCGAAAGCAGTTGCCGTTTCAGGTTTCGACTGCTGATGCGGAACCTGTGCGAGAAGAACTGCGGTTGAAGTATCGCTATCTCGACTTGCGGCGCGATCGCATGACGCGAAACCTGCAACTGCGCCACCAGACCGTCAAAGCAATTCGCCGTTTCCTGGAAGATCAGGAAGACTTCATTGAAGTCGAAACGCCGATGCTAACGCGCTCCACTCCGGAGGGCGCACGAGATTTTCTGCTGCCGAGTCGGGTAAATCCGGGAGAATGGTTTGCGCTGCCGCAGTCGCCGCAGTTGTTCAAGCAAATTTTGATGGTGTCGGGGTGCGATCGCTACTACCAAATCGCCCGCTGCTTCCGCGATGAAGACCTGAGAGCCGACCGTCAGCCCGAATTTACCCAACTGGACATGGAAATGAGCTTCATGTCTCAGGAGGAAATTCTTGACCTGAACGAAAAGCTAGTCTGCCACATTTTCAAATCCGTCAAAAATATCGACCTGCCGCGTCTATTTCCGCGACTCACTTACGCTGAGGCAATGGATCGCTACGGCTGCGACAAACCCGACACCCGCTATGACCTGGAACTGGTAGACGTTTCTGATCTGGTCAAAGACTCTGGCTTTAAGGTGTTCTCAGCAGCCGTTAGCAGTGGTGGAATTGTCAAAGTTTTGCCGATTCCGGGTGGCAATGCGGCAATTTCAAATGTGCGAATTAAGCCCGGTGGCGACCTGTTTAAAGAAGCCAGTGAAGCCGGAGCTAAAGGACTCGCCTACATTCGAGTGCGGGAAGACGGTGAAATTGACACCATTGGCGCAATTAAAGACAACCTCACAGACGCGCAAAAGCAAGAACTCTTGAGCCGCACCGGAGCCGCCCCCGGACATCTCTTACTATTTGGCGCGGGAGATGCCGCAACGGTCAATAAAACGCTCGATCGCCTGCGTCAGGTTGTGGCGCGTGAACTGAAGCTGATCGATCCCAACAAGATTAACCTGCTCTGGATCACAGACTTCCCCATGTTTGAGTGGAACGCCGACGAAAAGCGGCTGGAGGCACTGCACCATCCTTTCACTGCGCCTCATCCAGACGATGCCCACGACCTGAAAACCGCTCGTGCCCAGGCGTATGATTTGGTTTACAACGGCTTTGAGGTCGGTGGCGGCAGTCTGCGGATTTATCAGCCCGACTTGCAGCGACAGGTGTTTGAAACGATTGGCTTGTCGCCTGAAGAGGCATACGGCAAATTTGGTTTCTTGCTGGAAGCATTTGAGTACGGCACGCCGCCGCACGGTGGAATTGCCTATGGGCTAGATCGGTTAGTCATGCTGCTAGCAGGTGAAGAGTCGATTCGAGATGCGATCGCCTTCCCCAAAACGCAGCAAGCCCGTTGCCTCCTCACCAACGCTCCTGCTGGCGTAGACGCAAAGCAGTTAAAGGAACTGCACGTCGCCTCAACCTATAAGCCGAAGCCCAAAGCTGAGTAGAGGAAATAAGGAGGGCGATCGCACTTATGCCAATAATTTGAACCACCCTCACTCTTGCAGTGGGGGCTTTTATAATTGCCCCATGTTTGACAACATTTCCAAGTTTCTGATTGAACTGCGGCTTTGGGAGCAACCCACAGAGGTATTTTTTCAGCGACCGGGACTGCTGCCCTATGCGGTGCTGAGTCAGACGGGCGATCGCCCCAGCATCCTACGTCAAGTAGCACAAACTATCGATACTTTACCCAATCCAAGACAACAGGCTAACCTATCAGCAGCAACCGGAATCCTGGCTGGATTAGTATTAAACAAACAGCTTATTAGACGATTATTGCGGAGGGAAATCATGCAGGAATCCGTGATTTATCGAGAACTTCGAGCAGAAGCGCGAGAGGAAGGATTGCGACTGGGGCGGGAAGACGCAAGACGGGAGGCGCATCTGAAAGTTCTAGAAGAGGTAAAACAGCAGTTGCGCCAGGAAATTCTAGAAGAGGTAAGACAGCAGTTGCGCCAAGATCTTGGGGAAGAAGCAAGGGAGTCACGTCGGGGAGAGGCGTATTTGCTAGTGATCCGTCTATTGAAACGGCGAATTGGATCTGTATCTGATGAAGCTGATTCTCGCGTCAATTCTCTATCCCTCAGCCAACTGGAAGATTTGGGGGAGGCGTTACTCGATTTTTCAACGGTGGCTGATCTGGAGGCGTGGCTGGAGGCACTATAAAGACGTTATTGCTGCATTTGGACGGTACAAGTTGGGGTTTAGGGTGGAGGCGATCGCCCACTCAAAATTACATCCTTGCTTTTACAGAGCTAAGAGGAGCAAATCTGCTAGCTGAGTAGTTTCGGGATTGCTCGACTGCTGAAGTTAATTAATCGTGTTGGTGACATTGCCGCTGATTTGCCAGTGCAGCAGCATCACAGGTTCACTGTTGACTGCTTGGGCGGCGCGATCGCGCCTCATATTGATCAATCTGCGGATATCTACCAAAAGTTGCTCTGGTGGCTATAAAGCGTAAACAAACAGGTAGTTTTGGGGTTGCCATTAATGTGACGACTTCTTGTTTCCCTGGTTAAATGCTACTTAATGGGAACTTTAACTGCGATTGACTTCCCCGAAGCTAGTTACTATCTCTTAACCATGTCACCCAGCAAGCAACGCTCGATCTGGAAACTCCTGTGGCAAATGATTCTCTATGCACCCAGGCTGTATCTAATAGACAGTTTCCTGTGGTTGCTGATCATGGGACTACCTGCCATACCAGGATTGATTATTCGCGAGTTTTTTGACACGTTGACGAATCAATCCCAGATCAATGTGTCTCCTCAAATCTTGATTACTCTGTTATTTGCCACAGGGTTAGGACGGATTGTGGCAATTTTTTTAGGACGAATTACTAAAACCCAGCATCGATTTACCATCAGTTCGCTGGTGCAGCGTAACTTATTGGAGCAACTGTTTCATCGTCCTGGGGCTGAGCAATTTCTGCTTGAGGATAGTAAAACGGTATCTCCGGGAGAAATCATCAGCTATTTTCGTGAAGATGTGGCTCAAATTGAAGACAACACCGTTGGAACGAATGAGATTTTAGGGGCAGGAATTGCTGCGGTTGTTTCCCTGGTGATTCTGCTGAGGGTGAGTATTTCGCTAACAGTGTTTGTGTTCTTACCCATCATCATCGTTGCTGTCTTAATTCAATTGGCTGAAAACCAAATTAAGCAATATCGTCGCACCAGCCGTCAAGCCACCCAGCAAGTCACAGGGCTGATTGCTGAGATGTTTGGTGCTGTCCAAGCAATTCAAGTGGCAGGGGCAGAGCCGGTCGTACTCAATCATTTCCGTCGGCTTAGTGAACAGCGTCGCCGCTCAATTGTGAGAGATCAGGTGTTTATGGCAGCCTTAAACGCCAGTTTGGAAAACTTGGTGAGTGTGGGAACAGGGTTGATTTTGCTGATGGCGGCTCCTTCGATCGCGAGTGGTGCAAACGGGTTGACAGTGGGCGATTTCGCCCTGTTTGTTTACTATCTTGCGTTTATCACAGAGTTTCTCTCCTACCTGGGAGGTTTTTTGGCATTGTCAAAGCAAACTGAAGTGGCTTTCGAGCGGATGACTTCACTATTCTCTACTGCTTCAGAGAACAACGCCTCCCCGTCTGCGCTGGTTGCGGCAACGCCACTGTATTTGCAGAACCTCCAGGGACAAAAACCGCCGTTGCCTCCCGTTCAGCAACCTAACCACCCTGACAAGCTCCGTTGTTTAACGGTTCAAAATTTGACCTACTGTTATCCTGAAAGCGATCGCGGCATCTTCGACGTTTCCCTATCTCTCACCAAAGGCAGTCTGACGGTCATTACGGGGCGAGTTGGCTCAGGTAAGACGACGTTGCTACGTGTGCTTTTAGGACTATTACCTCATCACTCCGGATTGATTTACTGGAACAGCCAACTCGTAGCTGATCCAGCGAGTTTCTTCATTCCACCTCGATCCGCGTATACTCCTCAAGCTCCCCAACTGTTTAGTTACACCCTCCGGGAGAATCTGTTGCTGGGGCTAAATCGAGATGAGCCAGCCTTGAAACAAGCGATCGCTTTAACCGTGTTTGAGCAGGATATCGCCCTGATGCCGCAAGGCTTAGAGACCATGATTGGGGCAAAGGGGGTTCGCTTATCGGGAGGACAACAGCAGCGATCGGCTGCCACACGCATGATTGTCCGCAAACCTGAGTTATTGGTGTTTGACGATTTATCCAGTGCATTAGATGTTGAAACCGAACAGCAGTTGTGGTCTCGTTTATTTGCAATTGGCGATCGGTTTGAGCAGGGTGAAACGGATTGGCAACCCACTTGTCTTGTTGTCTCTCACCGTGAATCAGTCTTACGGCGAGCCGATCAAATTATTGTGCTAGACCAGGGTTCGATCCTGGAGTCATAGTTACTAACTCAGCAACCGTTGTGAAGCCCCTTGTTCCACAAATGGGTGTAAAGTTCTGATCCAAACTAGTGCTGCGTCACAACTAAAAATTAGGGTTGGTAGTCGTGCTTTAGCGCTGAAACGCTCACTACGAGCCAAAGCATTACTCTAAAATTAAGCGGTGACTCTGCACTAGGCATCCAGATCTTCAAGCTCAGCCTGACGATTGCCCCGGTTGGGGTAGGTGCGTTCTGGCAACAGTCCCCAAGCTGCGGCATCGGCGGCCCAGTTGCGAAAGATTTTTTGGCGGGCAAAGCACTGGGCAAAGTGCCAGTTGTAAGCCTGTTTTAGGGCTGTTGACCAGTCGGACGTGTGGTCGATAGACTGAAGCGATCGCACGTCTGCCTCCAGCGCCGCCGCATGGCGCTGCATAATTGCCTCTAGCTGCTGGAAATGATTTTGGGGAGTCAATTTATTAAACCTCCAGATATTAAGGACAGATATAAGGAACTAAATCGGCTAGAATCCTTTAGGAGTTGTCATAGGAGCTTGCCCTAGAGTGGGTGCATGGTGCTGTAAATGCAACTCACAGATGAGACTTATTCCATCATGCTGCACTTTCGAGCGTGCTTTTTGTGTGCGGGTTACATTCAAAATGCAGCTTTGAAGAGAATTGACACAAAAGGCTTCAGCAAAATGGCAAAATAGCTGGGCAAAGTGATAGCAGGGTTTGTAAGATTTACCCAAAGCGGTTTTTGGTCAATACGCTATAGGTTGCAACTGATGGGGCGGCTGAACAATCTACCCGAAAATTCTGGAGCGGCTGATCCGAATGCAGCACAGGACATTCTGAACA
>JAAUQZ010000338.1 GCA_012033355.1 Leptolyngbyaceae cyanobacterium RM1_406_9
GATCCGGTTGGTGAAGGTGCCAGGTTTGCCATCCCCCAGCCAGCACTGATTGCTGCTAACGGCTACAGTAAGCGGCGATGAGTGAGCTAAAACGAAGCATGAAGTCTCTATAGAACCCATTTGAGATCTTTATAATGGTAGATGAAGGCACCTACAACCCTCTAACCTAGTCGCTATGGCATATTCAAGTAGTCTGACTGACGCAGAATGGGAAATTCTTGAACCCCTGTTACCTCAGATATTACCGCAAAAGAAACGGACACGACCCTGTGCTTGGACGAAGCGGGAGATCATCGATGGCATCCTTTATCAACTTAAGAATGGCTGCAATTGGAAAGACTTACCCAAAGACCTGCCTCCCTATTCGACGGTCTATTGGCACTACAAGCAGTGGCGGGAGGCGGGAGTCATCAAGAAGCTGATGGGAGTATTGCATGGACAGGTGCGGGAACAGGTTAAAAAAAAGCCCAAGTGGACGACGTTAATCATCATTGACTCGCAAGCGGTGAAAAATACTTGCAATGCCAGTGTGAAGTCAAAGGGCTTCTGTTTTTACAAAGCGACCAATGGGATTAAACGGCATCTGGCTGTTGATACGCTTGGGTTTCCCTTCTTTACTCACTGCACAAAAGCGAACGTTTCCGATGATGTAGGACTGCTTGAGATGCTGACACTCAACATTGACTATTTCAAGTCAAAACCCGTTAACATTCCCAAGATTACCATCCTCTTAGACCACGGCTATCACATTGACGCTTTGATTGAAAAGTTGAAGCAGGTTTATCCTCAGATTATGACGAAAATTAGGTTTGAGCTTTCGACCAAGCCCTCGAAACAAGAGAAGGGGGCGCAAGGAAAATCTGGATTTGTCCCAGCAGTCGCAAGATGGGTCATCGAACGATCCAATGCTTGGATGGAGCGATGTAAAAGTTTGGTTAAGAACTTTGAGCGAACCCTATCTCATGCAGAAACTAAAATTAACCTCTGCTTTGTCAGGCTAATGCTGAAGCGGCTTGCAGCCACTTCCTGAGATCTCAAATGGGCTCTATAGACATGCTTGTCATAATCTCTCTTGACGTTTCTATTCTTTTTAGGTGGAATAACCGCTTGAGTTTCTCCTATCTGCTCAATCAATCTATCGGAATCATACCCTTTATCTCCGATCACTTTTGTTTCTTCCTCTTGCCACCCCTCGATCAAGGCTTCGGCTTGAGTGCTGTCATGCGTTTCTCCTGCCGTTATTCTAAAAACTAGCGGATTCCCCAACCCATCTACACTCACATGAATCTTAGTACTGTATCCCCCTCGACTTCTACCCAGAGCTTGTTCCCCTTTTTTCCGGCTGCACAGGAGTGAGCCCGAACCGTTGTTGAGTCAATGATCAGATGCTCTAAGTCGGGATCTTGGATGAAGTGATTGAACAGTCTCTCCCAAACTCCAAAACGGCTCCATCTATGGAATCTCTGATAAATCGTGTACCATTTGCCATACTCTTGAGGAAGATAGCGCCAAGGAGAGCCAGAACGAGCTATCCACAGGACTGCCTCTATGAACTGTTTACAGCCTTTCTCTTTGCCAATATTCACTCTAGGCTCTGTTTGTAGAAAAGCTAGAATCTTCTGCCATTTCTGGTTGTCTAAAATAAGAAGGCTCATTATTTATATCCCTGATGTCCTTCCTTAATTCTACTAAAGATCAACAGAACCTAGACTCTAACATCGCTCCTAGTTGGAGCAACTGAGCAACTGTTTCTGCCGTCTTGGGCACAAACTGACGGATCAATGCCTTTAATGACCACCACAGGTGTTCGATGGGGTTGTACTTGGGGGAATACGGACTCAGGTAAATGACTCGTGCGCCCACCGACTCTAAGATTTCTTCAACGCCCTTAACCTTGTGAGCAGCTAGATTATCCATCACCACGACTGCCCCTTCCCATAGCTTCGGAGCTAAATCTTCTCTTAAAAAGGTCTTGAACTGTTCTCCAGTCATCGATTGGTCGATGGCTTTGAGTGCAAGGATTGATTGATGGCTAATGGCTCCCACCACGCTGACCCGGCTCCCCCGGTAAAAGGGCTTGCTGTCATACAGACGCTCACCCTGTGGACTTCTGCCCCTCAACCGCATCATGCCCAGGAGAATCGCCATTTCATCTAGAAAAACCAAATCCTTGACAGACAGGCCACCCATTTTGTCCCAAAATTCTAACCGCTTTCGTTGATTGTCCTCGGTTTCACCTTGGCTAGTTCTGAGTGTTTTTTTTCAGGGTTAATTGCTCTCGCTGGAACCATCGACAGATCGTACTTTGGCTCACCCACTCTCCCGTCTGCTCTGCCCAAGCCTCGCAATACTCAGACAATGTATAGTCAGGATGGTTGGCAACCATCGTTTTGAGTAGGTCTTCTCGTCCCTTTAAGTGACTGGTTCTACCGCCTGTTGCCGGTAATGGGCAAAGTGTCTGATGGTCACGCTGCTGCTTGAGTAGAGCTACCACTGTACTTTTGCTCACTTGAAACACTTGGGCGACTTTACGGATGGAGAGATGACCAGCAGCGTAAGTGTTGACTATTCGCTGGCGTAGATCCACAGAATAAGCTCTCATCTTGATTCGCTGGGTAGGTGAGTCTTTACATTGTACCTAATCGTTTCGCAAAGTGCTGTAAGCCAGAAGAGAGCACCGACAAAGTAGAGAAAGCTTAAGGGGACTGTAAATTAGTTTGTGTAAGCGGTCTAAAGCAAACTAACTATAGAGGTGGCCATGCCCAAGAAAGTCGTCAGCAAAGTAGACCAACTCCTAGATGAACTCATCGAGAGTGACCATAGCCCAGAAGCGATTCTGGGAGAAGGAGGGCTGCTCAAGCAATTGAGTAAGCGGCTAGTGGAACGAGTGCTGCAAAGTGAGTTAAGCCACCATCTCGCCCAAGCAGAGAGCGACCCGCAAAGCCCCCCTAACAGTCGCAATGGCTATTCGGCCAAAACGATTCAAGCGGACTTTGGCCAGGTCGAGATCCAGGTGCCGCGAGACCGGCAGAGTGAATTTGAACCGATTCTGGTCAAGAAAGGGCAACGACGCTTAGCCGGATTGGATGAAAAAGTGATTGCTTTGTATGGGCGGGGTCTGAGCACCCGTGACATCCAAGCTCAACTGCAAGAACTCTATGGCGTGGAGCTATCAGCAACCTTAATCTCTCAAGTCACCGATGGGGTGATGGAGGAAGTGCGCACTTGGCAATCGAGACCCTTAGATAAGGTCTATCCGATTGTCTGGTTGGATGCGTTGAGGGTGAAGATCCGCCTAGAGGGTCGAGTTCACAACCAAGCGGTCTATCTGATTTTGGCCGTGAATCTGGAGGGGAACAAAGAACTCTTAGGTCTGTGGATAGCCCCGACGGAAGGGGCAAAGTTCTGGCTTGGGGTGCTCACGGATCTGAAAAACCGGGGAGTGGAAGACATTTTTATCGCCTGTGTGGATGGACTGAGCGGGTTCCCAGAGGCGATTGCCACGGTCTATCCTCAGACCACTGTGCAGTTGTGTTTGGTTCACTTGGTGCGAAACTCGCTCAAATTTGTCAGCTGGAAGCACTACAAAGCGATTGTCACTGACTTGAAGAGCATCTATCGCGCTACGACACTCACCCAGGCAGAGGATGCCTTAACCGGCTTTGCCCAAACCTGGGATCATCTCTATCCGATGATTAGTCAGATCTGGCTGCGCCATTGGGAGCACATCATCCCCTTCTTTGCCTATCCGCCTGAGATTCGGCGGGTGATTTACACCACCAATGCTATTGAGTCGCTCAATCGTTGCTTACGCAAAGTGCTCAAAACCAAGGGGGCTTTTCCCGATACGGACTCGGTGGTTAAGCTCTTGTATTTAGCGCTCACTCACATTGCTCTCAAATGGACTCGTCCCAATTGGAAATCCGCTTTAGCTCGTTTCGCTATCGACTTTCCGGGTAGAGTTCCCCTTTGATCTTTCCCTCCCTTACACAATCTTCTTGACATACCCAGAGAAACAGATGCAACCTGATTCTCCTCATTGAACCTCTTGCGAAAGTCAAAAAAACAGCTCCCGCTCAAAGTTATGGAGAGCCGCAATCAGAGTAAAGCGCAGACAGAAGCGACGACGACGATTTCGGTATCGTTCTGACAAGATGCGAAAGACTTTGAGTCTACCAATCACTCGCTCACACAAAATTCTCTGACTGGCTAAGTGCCGATTCCAGTCTTGCTCTGGCTTGGTTAAGGATTGACCTCGTTTGCGTTTGTAAGGATGGCGACTGTTGGCATGGATCTTGCCGATCCCTTGATAGCCACTATCGGCCAGTAGCTGGGTTTCAGGCTGTAGATGGACTCGACTGTGTTTATAAAGGTGAACATCATGCCGGCGACCCAAGCCATAGGCAGTACAAATAATCCGCTCACTCCCTAGCTCAACGACCACCTGAGTTTTGAGGGTATGCTGTCTTTGCTTGCCGCTGTAGTAAAGCTTTTGTTTTTTTTGGGTCTCTCAATCGGAGTTTCCGTCACATCAACGATGACCACGTCGAAGTCTTGGTCTGGGTCAGTCAACGATTTCTTTCCCAACAGACGAAATCGACCCGATGCCATCAGTTGGTTTTCGACTTTGCGAACGACCCGATAAGCACTGGACTCATGGATACCCCAAGCAGCCGCGATGTGAAAGTATGTCCGGTATTCTCGCCAGTATTGCAGGGTTAAGAGTAGTTGGTTCTCCACGCTGAGTTTGCTGGGTCGACCCGGGAGCTTCTTTCTCTTTTGCGCCCGTTGTAACGTTTCTAGCATCCACTCAAATGTTTCTGGCATCACCCCACACAATCGCTTGAACTGGGCGCGGGGGTATTGCTGCACTTGTTCATATCTCATGGCTTAGGGGGGCTACCTTCTCCTTGGGTCTATCCTGCTTTTTCCTCTTTTGCAAAAGGCTCTATGACTCTAGGGTGTGTCATCAATTAGTTAACCCAGGGAGGGTTAATGCGGGTGGTTGAACCCCTCCAAGACCAAGGGAAAACAGCTGTGATTCCGCCCAAACACAATCGTATT
>JAAUQZ010000029.1 GCA_012033355.1 Leptolyngbyaceae cyanobacterium RM1_406_9
CAGACAGCAAGGGTTCAAGAATTTCCCATTCTGCATCAGTGAGGCTGCTCGAATATGACATAGGACTAGATTCACAAAGTTAGATGCTTCTTATCCCTCATTATAAAGATCTCAAATGGGTTCTATACGGCTAAAGTTGTCAGTAAGGCAGTGCTTGAAGATCATTTTTGGTGGCAAGAGATTGAAATGCTTTGGAGTTAATATTGATGTAGTGTCTTGAGGTTATTGGTAATGTCTGATGAACATAGCAATAAACAGTCCTACAGTTTGTTTGAGCATATTTTGCATGAGGACACTATGTTCAATGAGCGTTTAAACTTCTTCCTCATTTTTGAATCTGTGATTATGGGTATTGTCGGGGTGTTATATCAAAAGTCCACCCCAAGTCTCCCTGTGATCAGAACTCTTATTGTTTTAGCTATTATTCTGACTCTTATCTGGGGATATGTTCAGGCAAGACAAAAGTGGATACTCGATTGCTTGGTAGCCCGTTCTCTGAAGGAGATGTCCGATTATCGAGCCGTTGTTGAGGACTCGAGTTTGGACTAATTAATCCATAAAACAAAGGCTAAAAGAACGAATTTACGTTGTTTCAGGCTACGTCTAGGCTATTTGATCGATTTATTAAGGGTTTGGTGACAGATGCAATTCTGTTCCAACTCTGCAATAAATCCTATAAGCTGCCTCCGGCAAAGATTCATCTTTGCTAAGATGCCCTGCCCACAAGCTTTTTGGGTATTGCCCAACAGACTGAAGCAAAGCAACTGGCTCTAAATTTAGTCCAAACTCAAGTGCCTTAAGTAGCTTGATGGCAGCAGGGATTCCTGTCTTTAGCTCCCTGATCCGGGAGTATGCTGCTCACGAACGGGCCGCGCTGAACGGAGTACCGATTACACAATGGAACGGCAAAAATGCTCGCGAAGCAGAATCTGACTACAAGCGGTTGATTGATGAACTAAGACGAGAATGGAACAATGGCAACGAAAAGAAAACTTTCTGATCTAGTTCGTCAAGAATTTCAATCGACCGAGCTATCTTCACAAACTACCGAAGTTACAGACTCTGGTACTGTTCTCACGTCCAATGCAGTGATTCCTCCGGTTCCGCTTGCTGAATCTATCTACGTAGCTCATCCGAACGAACAGACTCCCAAACTTACAGAGTTTGTATCTACCGAACTTTCGGAGTTTGAAATTGACAGGGTACCGAAATACCAGACGCTTGACCGAAAGGAAGCTCGCTTACGCCCAGATCAAACAGAGGGGCTAACGAAACTAACCAAAGCCCTCAATCGCAAGCGACGTGGGGAAGGGGAACGTATTACAGATAATACGCTCATCAGAATTGCAGTCGATTTACTGCTTAAGCGAGCAGACGAGGTCTCAGGAAAAACAGAGGCAGAAATTCAATCCAACCTGATCGAAAAGCTGTAACTTGCGAAGTACCAAACTTACAAAGGCTGTAAATTACAGACTTAATCAAAATTAATTCTTTGCAGAACTTAAAATTCGGGCACTGCTAAATCACGCCTATTTCCTGCGTAGTGACGATTCTTTATCGAATTTCTAGAACGGATATACTGCTTTAGAAACTCTGCGAACAAACTAAAAACCCTTGAAGTCCGTATGCTTCAAGGGTTTCAGGGATTTAAGCGGGTGGGGGGAATCGAACCCCCATCATTAGCTTGGAAGGCTAAGGTTTTACCACTAAACTACACCCGCGCAGGTTTACTGGAATCAAGAGGGGCAGAGGAACACCCATTTCGTTAATTCTTTAATTCCACGCCTAAGCTAGGGTATCACATCTTTGTGGGAGTTAGCTACTGAACCGAGCTAATGGTAATCGTCACTTGCTGGTTGTCGCTAGCCCAGGGTACCCCTTCCCGTAAAGCGGGGTTAAACTCTAGCCAGTTTGTTACCAGACACAGTGCAAGCTGATTATAGGCATGGCTGTCGCTTGCCGTGTTGCCTATCTGGGCATCAGAGACGAACCCGTTGGACTCCACTGTGACATTAACATTAACTGGAGTACCCAAATATGCATCTGCTTCTGCTAGATATTGGGCGTACTGCTCTTCTGCTGTCTGGGCCGTTCCTCCAGGCTCAATTGGACAGCCAAAACTGGTTGGGTCAGGCAGGCGATCGCGCCCTGACTTGACTGTTGCAAGCTGAGTTGGGATATCGAAAGGGCGATCCGGTCTTGGGCTGACAACAGGACTGATCACCCAACCAGTAGACTGCACATTTGCATCTACTGACACTGTGGGCAGCCCAGAGTCACTTGTTGAAGAATCGGGGTTTGTGTTTCCTTCCCCTCCAGCGGAAGCAGATTCATCGGCAGGAGCCGGAGCCGTCGTCCCACCACCTGTACTCGTTCCAGGAGTCGAATCAGTCTCACCTGAGTCAGTCTCTTCTGTTGAAGAATCCGTAGATCGCTCCGACTCAGTTGGAGGTGGCACTGGAGTAGGCGGTTCTTCAACTGGCGGTTCTGGCGGTGGTTCTGGCGGTTCTGGTGTAGGCTCTAGTTCAGGCGGTGGCGGCGGAAATGCTTCGATCGGCTGAATAGACGGGGAAGGCTGGAACTCAAGCTGCTGAGTAGCGGTATCAGATTGAGTGGAGTTAGGGGCGATCGCCACAGGCACTTCAGCCGTCGGGTCAAGTTCAACTAGATCGATCGCAACGGGAGCAATCTGAGGCTGCTCCCCAGCACGCCGTGCCTGTAGCGGCAAAATAATTATCACCAGCAGCAAGTGGAACACAACCGATCCAGTTGCCACCATCAACCACAACGCGGGCGGGTCGGTGTGTCGCCGTCTTTTGTCCGTCGTGGGCAGTTTTGGTTTAGGGGCTTGAGTCAATCGTGCCATGCAGGAGGTTTAACCGAAGATGCTCCCAGAGTAATCATAGCGAAGGGAAATTTTGAGAGGACAGAGAAAACTCTTTCAGCGCCAACCTAACCAGCGCAAGCAGGGGACAAAGATATAGTGGCTGATGCCCAGACAACTTCCCAGGGTCAGGCTGAGGAGACAGAAGAAGACTAAACATGCCCAAAAGCTAACTCCAATCGAGTTTGCTAACGATGTGGTGGTGAAAACCTGCCATAGCTCAGCAGTGAATGGAACGTTTAGCCATACCAGGGCGGTAATAAATGGAGTCAGGCTGGTGGCTGCAACTAGGGCATAGAGCAGGTGGTGGCTGGGTAGCCCCAATCCTAAAGTTAGGAGCGGGGGGGCGATCGCCGCAAATACCGCTAGTCCAACCACCGCACCTTGAGCTAGCGCAAACTGTAACCCTACCCAACCGAGCCAATAGCTTAAAACTCCGGTGAAGCCTGAGACAATTCCCCGTCGCCGCTGCTTAAAACCGCCTGCGGCGGTCAAGCCGAGGGCTGTTCCCAGTCCAGCTAAGCCAAACATGAGAAACCCTGGCTCAACCGTGAGTGCGAGATCAGGAATCCAGCGAACCAATTGATTAGACAGCAGTTCTGCCAAATTAGTTCCCACAGGTGAGCCGTAGGACAGCAAAAACCCGATCGCCGTGCCAATGCTAGCCCCCGCAGTGGCTAAAGTTGTACTCCAGCAAGTGTCGAGAACGGCTTTAAACGTCCAAACGGTGGCTTGGAGAGTGGCGGTGGCGATCGCCACAATTCCCTGCTTCCCCGCTTTAGCACCTCTTTGCAACGCTGCAACGACTGGATTTTTGGGAACCGTCAGCCCCACTGCCGCCCTCCCATGTGCTGCAACAAATGGCGCAATTTTTTTTAGCCGCAGTCGAATCTCCTCAGCCGACTCAGGGCGGCGCTGCGGGTTTGCTCGCACCAACTGATCCAACAAATCCGCTAAGTCAGGATTTACCTGCACCAGAGTACGCCAGCGCAACTCTCCTGTAATCGGGTCTTCTAGCTGCACCGGATAGCGCCCCGTCAGCAGGTGAATCAGCGTTCGACCCAGCGCATAAAAATCAGCCGAGGGTTGAATGTCGCTGCCTTTTATTTGCTCTGGAGGGCTGTAACCCGGAGATACCAGGCGAGTAGAGCTAATTGAATTCGGCGCAGGTAGTGCTTGCATCTGCTTTGCGCCGCCAAAGTCGATCGCCACCAGTTGCCCCGTTTCAAGCCGCACCATCAGGTTGGCGGGCTTCAAGTCTCGATGCACAATGCGATGCGCGTGCAGTTCTTGCAGAATGTCTAATGCCTGATAGAACCAGTTCACCACCCAAATTTCTGGGCAGCCGTGCGGATGCTCTTGCAAAATGTCTTGCAAGGTTTGACCGTTAATTTTCTCCATCACCAGGCAGGGAAGCGTCGTGCTAATCGTGCCTGATGAATTTTGGGAAAAGCCTGAGGAGGGAATTCTGCCTGAGTGGGTGGCGATCGCCCGTCGCTCCACCGCCATTTCAAAATAGCTTCCCGGCTCCACTTTAGGAATTCCCGGATGGTTTAGCTTTGCCAGTACCGCTGCTTCCTGCTCAAACAGTTCCCGTGCTTTAGGAATCTGTTCAACCAGTACTTTCAGAACTTTCTCTGAGCGCGTCTGCAAGTCATAAACCGCATAAGTGACCGCAAACCCACCCGACCCCAACACTTCCAGCGGCAGATAGCGCCCCCGCAACTGCAACATCGACCCGCAGCGTTGGCAAAACCGATTGCCCCAAACCTGGCATGGCTGAGTGCAATCCGGATTAATGCAGTAAATTGACATCGGAGCAGATTGAGACACGGGGGCGATCGCTAAAAGAGACGCAACTATCAGTATCTAATTTCAAACTGTAACGCCCAACCCCCATCGCCTGACAAACCTCCCACACATACACAAGTCCTTTCAGCCCGCTTCCTGCGCTAGCAAAGAGCCACTTAATTGCGGCAGCCTGTGGAACTCTTCCCCTTCATCTAGGGAAACCAGAGCCTCCCTGATTGCATGGACAAGCCAGAGCTTGGCAACGAGTTTAAACGAGTCTAAATGGCGCTGAAGCAAGTAAAAATTCAGCGCTCAGATCTGCGACTTCTTCAAGTCGCAGATATTGCCTCCTTACATCAGTGCCATTCCTCTCGAGTTTCTATTAAGAAATCTTCATCATCCTGAAAGTGCATACATCAAAAGATGTTGCTAAAACATTGCGAATAGTAAATAAAACTCGGAGTATTTTTTATCGAGTTAATAATTTTTGATTATCTGTTAGAAACATAAATGGTCGTTATAGATAAGCAAAGAACTTTGGAAGTTTCCCTTATGAAATTCCTGATATATTCTTTAGGAACCCAATCGGTCGCGGCAATCGGAAGAAGAGGAGTTAATGATTAGTTTGATCTAAGCCCTGTACTACGGCCGACTTGAGACGACCGACCAAGATTGTTATTTGCACTTTGTTTGCAAGGTTACCGTTTACATTGCTGTCTGCTAGTGCTTCTTGACGTAGTTTGTGTCGCTTAGCTGAGATGATGTTAAGCAGCAACGGGTTCTTAGTTGTCTAGAGCTAATTGATTCACAGGAAGGGAAACGATGTCTTATTCTCAAACGCGAACTCAGACGAAAGCTGGGTATCAGGCTGGGGTAAAAGATTACAAACTGACTTATTACACTCCAGACTACACACCTAAAGATACGGATATTTTGGCGGCTTTCCGGGTTACTCCTCAGCCCGGTGTTCCCCCCGAAGAAGCGGGTGCAGCGGTTGCTGCTGAGTCTTCCACAGGAACCTGGACAACGGTATGGACTGACCTGTTGACTGACCTCGATCGCTACAAAGGTCGTTGCTATGACATCGAGCCAGTTCGGGGCGACGACAATCAGTTCATTGCTTACATCGCCTATCCGCTAGATCTGTTTGAGGAAGGCTCTGTCACCAATATGTTGACCTCCATTGTAGGTAACGTATTTGGTTTCAAAGCGCTGAAAGCACTGCGTCTGGAAGACTTGCGAATTCCCGTTGCTTACCTCAAGACTTTTCAAGGACCTCCTCACGGCATTCAGGTTGAGCGCGACAAGATCAACAAATACGGTCGTCCCCTGCTAGGCTGCACAATTAAGCCAAAGCTAGGTCTGTCTGCGAAGAACTATGGTCGGGCAGTGTATGAGTGCCTGCGGGGTGGTCTAGACTTCACCAAAGATGATGAAAACATCAACTCTCAGCCATTCCAGCGCTGGCGCGATCGCTTCCTCTTTGTTGCTGAAGCCATCCACAAAGCTCAGGCTGAAACCGGTGAAATCAAAGGTCATTACCTTAACTGCACAGCCGCTACCTGTGAAGAGATGCTGAAACGGGCAGAGTTCGCCAAAGAGCTAGAAATGCCTATCATCATGCATGACTACTTAACCGCAGGCTTCACCGCCAATACCACTTTGTCAAAGTGGTGCCGCGATAACGGGATGCTGCTGCACATCCACCGCGCCATGCACGCCGTTATTGACCGTCAAAAGAATCACGGAATGCACTTCCGCGTGTTGGCGAAGTGCCTGCGGATGTCGGGTGGCGACCACATTCATACCGGAACCGTCGTCGGTAAGCTAGAAGGCGAACGCGGCATCACAATGGGCTTCGTTGACCTGCTGCGCGAAAACTACGTCGAGAAAGACCCCTCTCGCGGTATCTACTTCACTCAAGACTGGGCTTCCATGCCTGGAGTGATGGCAGTTGCTTCCGGCGGTATCCACGTTTGGCATATGCCTGCACTGGTTGAAATCTTCGGCGATGACTCCGTACTTCAGTTTGGCGGCGGCACCCTCGGACACCCCTGGGGTAACGCGCCTGGTGCAACCGCAAACCGCGTTGCCCTAGAAGCCTGCGTCCAGGCACGGAACGAAGGTCGCTCTCTGGCTCGTGAAGGTAACGATGTTATCCGCGAAGCCTGCAAGTGGTCGCCTGAGCTGGCTGCGGCTTGCGAACTGTGGAAGGAAATCAAGTTTGAATTTGAGGCGGTTGATACCGTCTGATCTGGAAGGATGAAGGATGAGGGATGAAGGATGAATTGGGCTGTCCCATGTTCTTAGAACTTTGTCCCTCATACCTTTTCGAGATGGATGGAAGCTAAAGGATGTAAACTATCTTTCACCTTTCACCCTTCATCCTTCATCCCTCATCCCTTCCCCCGATGGATCTCAAACAAGTTGCGAAGGATACCGCCAAAACGATCGTGAGCTACCTGACTTATCAGGCTGTGAGAACGGTTGTGGCTCAGCTTCGAGAGACAAATCCGCCACTTAGCATCTGGCTGAATGGGTTCTCTTCAACTGGCAAAATCCAGGATGGAGAGGCTTATCTCCAGGAACTGTTAGATACAAATCAGCAGCTTGCCTTTCGCGTGATGACGGTGAGGGCGCACCTGGCAGAGGAAATCTCAGATTTTTTGCCCGAAATGATTCGCACTGGCATTCAGCAGGCTAATGTGGAGCATCGTCGCCAATATCTTGAGCGAGTCACGCAACTGAGTTCATTGGAGCCGCTGTCGATCGCTGAGCCGCCCGTTGATTCAGAACCGGAATCTGACGATTTAGATGAGTCTATTTAGCGGTTGGTGATTGGTCAACATTTAGCACTTAACTCAAAACCTACCGAAACAACCATGCAAACTCTACGCAAAGAACGCCGTTACGAAACCCTTTCCTACTTGCCTCCTTTGAGCGATCAGCAAATCGCTAAGCAAGTTCAGTACATTCTCGACCAGGGTTATTTCCCGGCGATCGAATTCAACGAAACTTCTGAGCCAACCGATTACTACTGGACTATGTGGAAGCTGCCTCTGTTTAACGCAGGTAGCGTTCAAGAAGTGCTGCAAGAAGTCAACGAGTGCCGCAACGCTTACCGTGACTCTTATGTGCGGGTTGTTGGATTTGACAACATCAAGCAGTGCCAGGTTCTCAGCTTTATCATCCACAAGCCCGGTGGCAACAACTACCGCTACTAAGGTTTAGGTACTGTCTCCTTCTCTCATTCTCAGGTTTTATTTGAGAATGAGAGAAAAGTGAGTTTCTTTTGTTCTACTCAAGCGGGTAAGGAATGCACAGTGTATTCTTTACCCGCTTTACTTTTCGTTACTGGCATGGTGCGGCGTTCTATGGTTTTTCAGTCGAGCATTGGCTGTATTTTCACACCATTAACTTCTTCACATACCCGATGCGACAGTGTCTCACTTCAACGGCACATCCTGTGGGTGAGCAGTAAGAAGTTATTTGTGTTGCGTGTAATTACGCTGTGTTGCAGATTCAGCCAAATGGCTCAACTCATTAGTCAACGCTCACACGTAGATTATTACGTAGTCCTCTGTGGAACTTCGCAGGTTCATGAAATTTTCTGAGTAGGTTCAAGTACTTTTACTAAGGCGCTGTCTTGTTATGTCGCAGCGGAGTATTCTATTGCCACATTTTTAGCTCATCCCTTTCATCAGCACATTTCATAGCCTCTTCCCTCAAGTCTGTACATCTCTAACGGAGAAAAGCGTGCCAGTAGAAAGCGTACTCCCTGATGCCGTCCATCCGGATAGCGCCCTAGTAAAAAGCCTGATTAGCTTGTGGACATCTTGCTACACCACCGATCTATCCATGCTTTCCTCGGAGACAGGTAAAGAAGCAGTGGTTCAACTGGTTAAAACCTCTTCTTCAGCAGGACGTAGCCAAACCGTTAAGCAGCTAAAGCGAATTCTGCAAAACAACTGTGAACGGGCAGGCATTCAGTCCAACACGCTTTTTTCCTATATTCCTAACGTAGTTCACCTGAGTGATGCTCAGCGGATTGCCGTTACCGCAACGCATCTCTATGAAAAAACCCTGGAATTTTACGAACAGCAGTCACCGTCACCTGCATCATTTGTGCTCATGCCCTCGCTAAGCATCCAGGCAATCCCGCAGCTATTAGAAGAACTTGAGCCAGTCTTACAGGAGTTGCGACATCAGCACCTTGCAGCCAAAGATTCAAGGGCGATCGCCTTTTTGAGTACTCAGTTTCATTTCAGCAGCCAATTCCTGCTCAATCGACTCACCCCGGTTGAACAACTGCTAGTTTCTCCCTACTTCAGGTTTCTTGAGGAACAGGTTTGCATTCCCTGGAAGCGCGTCTGTGAAGCTGCTACGGGGCATACTTTGCAGTCTCCCAAACTGTCTCTAATTCAACAAATGTTGCCCCGCAGCCGCGACATTGCCCTGTCTGTGTCCCGTCGCGTCGTGCAGTTAAACCCCCACTACCAAAGCCAGCGTGGATTGCTCAGCAATCCAGGTGTTATGGCATCCAGCATTCGAGACGTGCAGATGTTTCAGAGCTACCTTTGGCTCTCCATTCTTGAAGGCAGCACAGCCTCGATCGAAAAAGAGCTAGTGCCGCTATGCGTGATGGTCTACCCCAGTGTTAACGTGTCCTGGAAACTAGCTCGCCAGGGAATTCAGATCTTAATGGAAGAACTTCAGGTCCGAATGCAGCCAGAACACGTCGAAATTTTTCTACCTTACGCTCAGTCAATGCAACATTTCTTTGCAGAATGTGACCAGGCATAATGCTGGGGTAGTTGACAAGCGCTACTCTGGCTCATCTGAGGTGTTGCAGGGCAGCACAATAATAAAAGCTGCTCCTTGTCCAGGCGCACTTCTAGCGGTGATGGTGCCGCCATGACGTTCAACGATTTTGCGGCAGATAGCTAGCCCGATACCTGTGCCTTCATACTCTCTGGAACTGTGCAGACGTTGAAAAACGGTGAAAATTTTATCGATGTAGTTTGGGTCAAATCCAATTCCGTTGTCGGTGATGGTGATTTGATGTGCAGTTTGTACGAAATTTGGACTGTCGGGGCGGGTAAAGTCTTGAATGATCTGGCTGCGAACCAGAATGATCGGAGAAATATCAGGGAAACGAAACTTGAGCGCGTTGCTGAGCAAGTTTTGCAGCAGTTGCCGCATTTGCAGCGGATCTGCGTCAATTGCAGGCAATTCTTCTAGCGTAATCTGTGCTTTGACCCGTTGAATCTGAACTTCCAGGTCTGACAAAACTTCCTGAGCAACTTCAGTGAGGTTGACGCTGATGAAAGGTTTAGCTCTTGTTGTAATGCGCGAGATGGACAGCAAATCGTTGATTAGCGTTTGCATTCGTTTAGCGGCGGTTTGCATTCGCGCTAGATAGTCTTGCCCTTCGGGGGTGAGGTTCTGGGTGTGTTGGGTTCTGAGCCGATCGCCAAAGTCCTGAATTTTCCGTAACGGCTCTTGCAAATCGTGAGAGGCGATCGCCGCAAAATCTTCCAGTTCCCGATTGCTCTGCTGAAGCCGCGTCGTAAACTGCTTTAGCTCTGCCTCTGCCCGCTTGCGCTCCGTGATATCCCGAATGTTGCACTGAATCACCTGCCTACCGCCTGCCTGATAGACGTTGCTGATAAACTCAACCTCAATGTGTTGTCCATACCGAGTGCGTAGCGGCAAGTTGTCATAGCGCAGGCTGCCTTGCGCTATCAGTGTTTGAAAAGCCTGTTGCCCTTCTGAACGGGAAACAAACCCAATTTCCCACAGTTTTTTCCCGACTAGCTCCTGGCAAGCGTAGCCCAGCAGCTTGAGCAGCGATGGGTTTGCATCTGTGATGGTGCCGCTCTCCGGCACGACAACTAGAATCCCATCCTGAGCGCTTTCAAATAGCCGTCGGTAAAGGGTTTCGGAAGCAGCCAGATTAACTTCTGCCTGTTTACGCTCAGTTACGTCTGTCACCATTGCAAGCGTGCTGACAAATTCGCCATTTTCGTCAAACATGGGAGTAGCTGAGACGATCGCCCATAGAGCATCCCCATTGCGGCAGTGAAACTGAAGGTCGTGTCGTCCTCGAAAGCCTTGTTTGGCAAATAGGATCGCGATCGCTGTTCGAGTTTCATCCTCCACAAAGTCCAGTAGCGAACGGTTCAGCATTTCAGCTACAGAATAGCCCAACATATCGCCCATTCGCTGGTTGACGTAGTTAGTCCTGCCTTCGCTATCAAACAGCCAGATGCCTTCCTGCGTTGTTGCAACAATTCGCTGAAACAGGTTTCTGTCAGTTTGTAGTTCTGCTTCAATTTGCTTAAATTCGGTAATATCTTCTACGATTAATCCGACGCACTGATTGGGAATGGGAAACGCTTTGAGAGACAAAAAAGTTTGATTTTTTTGACCATTGCGGTAGCGGACTTCACCCAAATTTCTGGCTTCAGCAGAGCGGATCACCTCAGCATAGACGGCAGGAGGTTCGATGCTCAAAAAAGCTGGAAAGGGAGTGGCGATCGCTTCATCCCACAGTTGCTCTGGCGATATTCCTAAAAGTTCGCCTATTGCGAGATTGGCTGCTACTAATTGAAAACTGCTGGGATCGTTTAGATGCTTTAAGTGCCAGACGATTAAGCCAACGGGCACATGGTTGACAACTTGATGAGGCAAATCTGGAAAATCACCTAAACCCGCGTGACGGCTCAACTCCGCACGGCTTTGGTCGGTGGGACTGCTTGGATTAGTTGCAGCGCTACTAGTGTGAAATGCTTCTGCCATTACAGGTTACAGCGAATGGTGTCTTGCCCAAAGTCTGTGATGTCCGTTTGACTTAACTGAAACTGCGCTGCGATCGCTTGTTCGGCAGTCAATCTGTCGAGTGGTTTTGAGAACAAAAATCCCTGTCCATACTCACACTTGAGCGATCGCAATTGCGCCAATTGCTTCACGGTTTCTACTCCTTCAGCAATCACATCCATCCCCAGATTCCAGGCAAGGGTGATGATCGTGCGAACGATTGCCAACTGTTCCCCATCAACATCCACTTTGTTGATGAACGATCGATCAATTTTCAAGATATCGATGGGAAACCGATGCAGGTAGCTGAGTGAGGAATAGCCCGTACCGAAATCGTCCATTGAAAGCTGAATGCCCAGCGATCGCACCCGTGTTAACAAACTTGCAGCCGATTCCAGGTTTTCCATCAGCGCACTTTCTGTAATCTCAAGTTTCAGGTAACTCGTGTTCAGGTGCGTGTCTTGCAACACTTGCTCAATCTGCTGAATCAAGCGAGACGTAAACTGTTTGCTCGATAGATTGACGCTTATGGTCAAAGGTAGCTTCATCGGAAACTGAGTGTGCCAAACCCGCATTTGACGACAGGCTTCTCGCAAAACCCAGTCTCCGATGGGGACAATCAGCCCCGTTTCTTCAGCGATGGGAATAAATTCGGCAGGGGAAATGAAACCGCGACTGGGGTGTTGCCAGCGCAACAGGGCCTCAAAGCCAACTATGCAGCGGGTTCTGAGTGAAACGATGGGCTGATAGTAAAGCTGAAATTCTTGGCGATCGCCCGTCAAACCGCCCGTCAACTGATCCACTGCACTTGCTCGTCGCAGGTCAGTTTCCAGATGCAGGAGTGCTAGCGCTCGAATGTGCATTCCCGTATTGAAGATTTCGTAGCAGGCCTTTCCCTGAGCTTTAGCGCGATACATAGCGGTATCAGCATCGCGCAGCAGGTCTTCTGGCAGTTCATAGCCCGTTTCACTTAGAGCAATGCCAATGCTGGCGCTGGTAAATACTTCGTGTCCGTTCAAATTAAAGGGCAGCGTCAGTTCTTGCTGTATCCGATCTGCGACTACGGTAACGTTGCTGAGATCACTGACATCTTCCAGCAGAATGACAAACTCATCCCCACCCAATCTAGCAATGGTGTCAGTAGGACGTATACAGTTACGAAGCCGCTGGGCGATCGCCATCAGTAACTCGTCGCCCAGCATATGCCCCAAGCTGTCGTTAATGACCTTGAAGCGATCGACATCCAAAAACAAAACGGCAAATCGGTAGGTCAGACTGCGTTTTGCCATCTGCACAACCTGCTTGAGCCGATCGATTAGCAGGGCGCGATTGGGCAATCCGGTTAGCGCGTCGTAGAAGGCATCGTGCAAAAGCTGCTCTTCTGCTTGCTTGCGAGTGGTGATGTCGGTTTGGGAGCCTGCAATCCGGGTGGCTCGACTGTCTGCATCGCGCACTGCTAAACCTCGGCTTAGCATCCAGCGGTAAACGCCATCTCGGTGCAGCATCCGATGTTCATGCTCAAAGTGAGGCGTTAGCCTGTCTAGATGAGCCGAAATTTTAACCTTGACCCATTCCAAATCTTCTGGGTGAATGCGCTCAAACCACTCGTTCAGGTTGTTTGCAATTTCCCCGTCGGTATATCCCAACATCGATTTCCATCGGGGTGAAAAATAGATCTCGCTGGTTTTCAGGTTCCAGTCCCAAATGCCATCATTGGCACCTCGAACGGCTAGAGCATAGCGTTCTTCACTTTCTCGCAGTGCCGCTTCAGACTGTTTGCGATTGGTTACATCTGCCTGTAAGCCTACAAAGTAGATGGGTTTGCCCTGCGGGTCAAAGACGGGGGCGATGCTCAGTTCATTCCAAAAAGGAGTACCGTCTTTGCGGTAGTTGAGCAGTATGCAGGTATGGGCACGAGGATAGGCGATCGCCTCTCTCAACTGTTGCAGTACCGTTACATCAGTCTCTTTGCCCTGTAAAAATCGGCAGTTACGTCCAACTACCTCTTCCAGGGTGTAGCCCGTCATTGAGGTAAAACCTGGATTGACAAACATCACTGGATTGTCAGGCTGATTAGGATCTGTAATCACCACGCCTGTTGTGATGTTGGCGATCGCAGACGCAAGGCAGCTGTTTTCCTGCAACGCCTGACGCAATTTTTCGAGCGTGTGACTCCGTTCAATGGCGTGGCGAATTGCCCGCTCCAGTCCCGATGAATCAATTTGTCCCTTGATTAAATAATCGGCTGCGCCTGCCTGTATCGCAGCAATGTCAATTTTGCAGTCTCCTTGACCCGTTAGCAAAATGATTGGTGCTTTACAGCCGCTTGCAATGGCTTCCTCCAGTAGTTGAATGCCGTTTCTCATGCCCAGGCGAAAATCAACGAGGTAGACATCGTGCTGATTTTTACCCATCACTTCCAGAGCATGGTCGTAGCTGCAAACCCACTCAATTTCAAACTGCTTTTCTCGAATGTCGCGAAAAAGGCTTGAGGTAATGATGTAATCGTCTTCGTCGTCCTCCACCAGGAGAATTTTAGTTATGGCGTTGTCCATCGGTGGATGTTATGTAAGGCACGTTGTAGGTATCCCTATCATGCCCACAATCCAGCGTTTCGCAATAGGACTTAACCTGAGCATCAATTCCGGTGATTGCTGTTCCTACAACAACCGCATAAGCTCCTAAGTCTAGAGCTTGCTTTGCCATCGTGGGGGAGGCGATGCCGCCTTCACAGATTACGGGAATGGATAGCTCGTTTACCATTTGCTTTAGCAGATCGAAGCCAGGAGGATTCAGATGGCGGGTTTGTTGGGTGTAGCCGTAAAGTGTAGTGCCAACCAGGTCAGCCCCCACAGCAGCAGCGGCGATCGCACTCTCCAACGTATCCACATCAGCCATCACGGGTTTACCGAGTCTGTGAATTGAGTCAACTAAGGAAGCAACGGTTTCTCCACCCGGACGCGCCCTCAGGGTGGCATCAATGGCAATAATGTCTGCTCCTGCCAGGGCGATCGCCTTTGCCTGATCAGCCTGAGGCGTGATGTAAACTTCAAATCCTTCAAACTGCCGCTTCCAGAGTCCAATGATCGGGGCTGAGGTGCGTTGCCGGACTGCCTGTATGTGGGCTGGCGTATCAATTCGTAAGCCTGCTGCTCCCCGATCGATTGCGGCCTGGGCGATCGCTGCAATTACCGTCGGGTCGTGTAAGGGGGAGTCAACGGGAGCCTGGCAGGAGACGATCAGTTTGTGCTGGAGGGATTGCATGGGGGAAGGGCTGGGGGCTAGGGCTGTTTTGGAGGTTATCGTTGGTAGTCCTCTTCATATTCATAATCTTCTTCGTAATAGGAATCGTCACTTTCGGGGGCGGATTCGGCTTCCCAAGAATCCCAAACGATTTCGCGTTCGATGCGCCATTGGGCGATCGCTGAGCGGGCTTCGGAGTAGAGTGCCCGACCTCTACCAATCTGAGAAGCGACATCGATAGCGGCGGAGAGGCTGCCTTGTTCTGCTAGTTTATAGGCCTCGTGGAGGATTGGGCGGTCTTCGGCAATTTCGATTTCGGTGTGCCAGTTCCTAATGGCAGTTTGGGCTTCTTCGTAGAGGGCACGACCGGAGCGGATCTTTTCGGCAGAGGCGATCGCTTCTCGGCGTTTACCCTGGCTAGCTAGCGCTCTGGCTTCGTCTAGGAATGGCTGATCCTCGATGGTTTCAATCCGGCTATTCCAGGTAGCGATCGCAGCCTGGGCTTCTCCCCGCAGGGCACGGTTGAGTTGGATGACGCTAGCCTGGGCGATCGCGGCTTTGAGGGCGGGAATGGTGCCCGGTTCTGCCAGTTCGCGGGCACGGCGCAGATAGGGGTGGTCTTCCACGCGCTCAATCTCTTGCCGCCAGTGAGCAACCAGAGTTTGTGCCTGGACGCGGCGGGGGCGATCGGCTCCAATCAGTTCTGCTTGCCGAATGGCTGACTCTAGGGAAAAGCGCTGTCCCAAACTGGCGCTGAGGTTGGCAAACTGAAGCTGAATCAGATCGTCTAGCTGAGACTGCCAGACTTCTCGTTCTGTCTGGGACTGGCGATAAAGTTGGCTATCCGGTTCGATTTGGTTGACTGTAGAAAGAGCCTGCATCAAACCCCAGATTTGCTTGAAGGACGGTTGCCACTGAGCCTCGCTCCAGCCTGCTAGCCGCTGGGCATGGCTAAACTGCACCAGGTCGGATGCATCAGGGGAAAGCGTTGGGTCGGGGGGGGTTTGCTGTACCAGGCGATCGCCCCCTCCAGGTTGCCCTGCTGCCACTGCTGAATGCCAGTTTTGAGGAGTGCCTGACTCCACTGCGTCAGTTCGGTTTTTGCCTCAGCCCAGGCGTGGCTGCTGGGATCAATCTGCTGGGCCAGGGCGATCGCTTCTCCCAGAGCTTGCGAGTTTTGTCGCTTAGCCAGGCTGCGGGCCTCGACAAGCTGCGTTCGGGCCTGCTTTTCTGACAAAATCTGGCTGGTTAGCTGATCCGCCCGCTGTTGCCAGTAAGGGTTTTCAAGCTGTGCTAGAGCCGGAACTTGCTCAGCCGCCTTGTCCCAATACTGGTTTTGCAGAGCTTCCTGAGCCATTTTGTAAAGCGTTTCGCCTTGCTGCCACTGCTCTTGCCAATGGGCGATCGCAGACTGGGCTTCTTCGTAAATGGGGCTATTGGGGGGAATGTGGCTGGCTGTTTCGACCGCGCCGGGTAAGTCGTTATGATTGATTTTGTCGTTGGCGATCGCCAAAATCGCCTTAGACCAACTTGCCATCAGCTTTTGCGCCTCACCATAAAGCGGGTGGTCGTCTGACCATTGCCCCACTAGCTGCAAGCCTGCAACTAGCTGCGGCAAATCGCCCGAACGAATTGCCTCCTGAGCGCAGTAGAGCCGTTCTGAATCGGCTGCAATAGGCGATATCTTTCCACAATCGGGTAGGGGCGGCAAGGTGGTTAGCCACATCAAAGCGGCGGCTCCCATGCCTGCCGAGAGAACAATTGCCCCCAGCCCCAGCAGTGACCAGTTCCATGACTTCAGCGGACGCGATCGCGGTCGGCGCGATCGCCTCGGTGCAGATGCAACCTGAATCGCGCTCTCAGTCCGACCCAGTTGAGGTGCGGAATCTGCTTCAGATTGGCTAATTTCGACTGGCGGCAAATTAGCTACGCTGCTCCGCCCCGAAGGAAGAGCAGGAGGAGAGACTAAAGGAACGGCAGGGGGAGTTACAGGCAGCTTAGGCAGCTTTAGCTTATGTAAATCTGCTGGTTCAATGTTCTGAATTTGCCAGTCGCTTGCGTGCTGTACGTATTGATTTGTCTTTGTCCCTGATCGTCGGTCAAATCGCTTCCTCACCATGCCCTTGCCTACGCCCGTGATGCTTCAGAATGGCTTTCTAGATTTGTTCATTCAGCATACTCGTCAATCACTCATTGGTCACACGATTGACGTTTTAGTGATACTTTTAGCTGATTTATTGCTGATACTACACGATCCCTGCGCTATCGGGGGTTGAATGCAAAACAGCTTTGTTAAGCTGCACTATTCTGGAGAAGGGGAATATAAAGGGAGTTGGCATGAGCAGCCAGGATCAAGCAGAATTACTCACGATTGCCGTGATTGGAGATGTTCACGACTGTTGGGATGCAGACGATGGACTGGCACTAAAGCATTTGGGCGTTGATCTGGTGCTGCTGGTTGGCGATTTTGGGAATGAATCGGTGGAAGTGGTTAGGGCGATCGCCACGCTCGACATTCCTAAAGCCGCCATTCTAGGCAATCACGATGCCTGGTACAGCGCTACGGAATGGGGCAGAAAAAAGTGTCCCTACGATCGCCGAAAAGAAGACCGGGTGCAGCAACAGCTAGATTTACTGGGCGCGGCTCACGTCGGCTACGGCAAGCTCGATTTACCGGAACTGGGGCTGACTGTGGTAGGAGGTCGTCCCTTTAGCTGGGGCGGCTCTACCTGGAAAAACCAGGAATTTTACCGGGAACGGTATGAAGTCACCAGCTTCGCAGAATCAACTGCAAGAATTTTTGCGGCGGCTGACAGTGCAACGGAAGAGACCCTGATTTTCATTGGGCACTGCGGCCCAACAGGATTGGGCGATCAGGCTGAAGATCCCTGCGGCAAAGACTGGCAACCCATTGGCGGCGATTATGGAGATCCCGATTTGGCAGAGGCGATCGCCCAAACCCGCTTCTCTTCTAAAAAAATTCCCCTGGTTGCCTTTGGGCATATGCACCACAGGCTGCGTCATACCAAAACTCAGCTTCGTAAAACAGTCCACACCAGCCCTGAAGGAACGGTTTACCTGAATGCGGCTAGCGTTCCTCGAATTGTGGATCAGGGGGGCGATCGCCTGCGAAACTTTTCCCTCGTCTCGCTTCAGTCAGGTATGGTTTCGCAAGTAACGCTGACCTGGATCGATCAAAATTTTGACATTTCCTCTGAGCAAGTTCTTTATCAAGCTCACCCCGTTGCCCAGCTTGCATCCACTTAAAAAGGGCTTAAACAGGTTGCCCTGATTGCAACAATGCGGACGACTCAGGTTAAGATAAGAGGTCTGAAGGAGAGGTGGCAGAGTGGTCGAATGCGCTCGACTTGAAATCGAGTGTACCGAAAGGTACCGTGGGTTCGAATCCCACCCTCTCCGTTGATCAGAGATCGCTGCACGGATTCCTACGCCGATCGCAGCTCTGGCTGTGGTTCAGGTTCTAGTGGTAATATCTCAATGCCCATTTGGGTTAGGGCTTCTTGATGTTCTGTTAAGGTGAGCGATCGCAAGTCAGCCTTCTCAACCCAAAACAAGCAGTAGTCCTGGGGCAGCGCTTCTACCATCGTCATATCGTAGGCAACTGCCGGAAAACCGTCTTCCCGCTTCAGCATCTTGTATTCGGGGTTGTTTTTATGAACCAAAACATATCCCGGCAGACGCTTTGCATACCCCTGATCTGCACCCACGTACTTAAAAATTCCTCCAGGGCGAATTTCTGTAGTGGATGTGCGTGAAATTACTAGCCCTTTTCGAGAAATAGGGGTGTATTTAGCATCCATTGGCTAACACCTCCAGGTCAACCTTTTCATTTATTATAGTACATTTGTACTATAGTCGAATTCCGGGCTATGCTCCTGCCGCCATTTGTTTCTGCGATCGCACACCCCTTAAGACACGTTATTGTGTGAAAGTCTCTGCACGGCGGAGCTTCCACACAATAACGTCCTAACTCAAGCCTGTAGCACCACACAACTGATTGAGGTCCGCCACAATTCTAAATATTGGCTTGGGCTGCATTAGGAATTTGACAGGATGTATCGAGTGAGAATGCTCATCACTTCACCTGAATTGGGTGCGGGCAAAAGCGGACTCCATTCCCCAACTTCAGCAAAACCGAGCCGATAGAGCGTTTGTATTGTGCTGGTGACTCCTCTACGAGAGCCAATCACCAGCACTCGCAGCGGTTCTCGGTTGGGTATTGAATCTGCGGGTTCAGCAGTGGCAGCGGGATTGATAAAAGCGGCTGTGCAGCCGACCGAAAAAAGGCTTTGCATCTGATTTAACCTGTGATGGAAAATAAAGGGTTTTTCTGTCAACCCGCTCCCAGGGAGCGTAGAGCAAGTGATGAAGGGCTTTAGTACAGCACTTAGATAGGCAAGCGAAGTAAGGCCCTTGCAATGCAAAGTCCATTAGGAAATCGCTGGTTTATCCCAAAAGTTGCTGAATTTGCGCCACACCCAGTCGAAGAGTTGGGGGGATATCACCCTCGATCAGGTGGGTAGGCGTAAAAACCGCTGCATCCGACAGTGGTTAACACAATATCCGCTTGAAGGTATTTTGTCAATCGGCTTCCGGATCTTCTATGTACTTAAAGCCAGCCTGCTCTGCCACGATCGTCAAATGCTTAGAGGTAGACAGTCGGGGATCGTATACCTTCGTTTCCCAGTCGCTCACGGTTTGCTGACGCACGCCTAGTTTTTCAGCAAACTCGGTCTGCGACAGCTGCATATGTTGTCGGAGTGCCTTGATTAACTCGCTGTGCCAAATGACGGTATCACCTACGCGCTTTACGATGTACTGAGTAGGTGGTTTGCGGAAGGTGACCGTTCCTGCGTCTAGGTCGAGAGCCGCGACCAGGAAGCCTGCATTCATCCAGGAGGTTGCCTGGAGGGCACCTTTGCTGCGATTGCTCCACCAGCCGCGCAGGGTGCGGGCAGATTCGGGCAGCTTTTCCGCCATGATTGCTTCGATTTCGGCAAAGGTTAGTGTAACTTCAGGGCGATCGCTCCGAAGCAAGTAGTCCAGTAGCGGCTGATATTTGCTTCCCCCTTTCATGTTTTCCAGTCTGCTCCTACTGATTCACCGAAATAACTTCGAGGAATTACTATACAGGTTCATCCGTACAATAGCCCCTCAAAATTAAATTAAAACCAAATAAGTTCATTGATCACTAATCGCCGGTCAATGGCTGCGGATGGGTGCTTCTTCCTCAATGGTTGCCATAGGACAAATAACGCAAGACATTCTTAAACTCATGCTGATCTGCCACCCTAATCACCCTAGAATGGTTGTCGGCAGTTTTCAATGCAGGTGCGCTAACTCGTGAAGCTATTTGTTTTCCATACGCCCGAACTTACTCCTATTGATGACGTGCCTAACTGTGCGATCGCCATTGATGTGCTGCGGGCAACCACAACGATGGCAACTGCCTTAGCAAACGGTGCTGAAGCGGTTCAGGTATTTAGCAACATTAACCAGTTAATGCAGGTGAGTGAAGCCTGGCCGTCCGAAAAGCGAATTCGGGCGGGCGAACGAGGTGGAGCAACGGTTGAGGGGTGCGATCTGGGAAATTCACCTCTTGACTGTACGCCAGAGCGGGTCAGCGGCAAACGGCTATTTATCAGCACTACCAATGGCACACGCTGTTTAGAACGAATTCAAAACGCCCCGGTTGTGTTGACGGCTGCACTGGTCAACCGAAATGCAGCGGTGCAGTACTTGCTCAACCACCAGCCTGAAACCGTTTGGATTTCTGGCTCTGGCTGGGAGGGCAGCTTTTCTTTGGAAGATACGATTTGTGCGGGGGCGATCGCCCACAGTTTGCTGGCTAAAACAGACATTTCTCTGAATGACTTAGCAGGAAATGATGAAGTCGTGGGGGCGATCGCCTTATACATACAGTGGCAAGACAAACTGCTAGAGTTGCTGCAACAAGCCAGTCACGGGCAGCGTTTGGTGCGTTTGGGAGTCATTGATGACCTGAAATATTGCGCCCAGACTGATACCCTAAACGTGTTGCCGATTCAGCAAGAACCCGGAATTCTAATCACAAAACCGCTGTAGCTCATGCTTGAATTCATCACGCTTCCAGATAACCTGCTGCCCCCTCCAGCCCCCTATTCTCATGCGGTACGGGCAGGCGATTTCTTGTTTGTGACGGGGCAACTATCAGAAGATCCAGAAAGCGGCGAAATTATTCTGGGTTCGATTGTCGAGCAAGCCAAACGAGTGATGGAAAACCTGAAACTTGTGCTTGACCACGCAGGTACAAGCTTCGATACCGTTGTGATGGCGCGTTTATTTCTCACCGACTTTAGAGACTATGCGGCCGTAAATGAAGTATTTTCGTCTTACTTTAGCGACGGTCGCCGTCCCAGTCGCACCACTGTCGGCGTAATTGCGCTAGCGGGTCAGGGCAATGTAGAAATTGACCTGATTGTTTATTGCGGTAACTAGCTTGCGCTGTTGTTATGCAGCCTTAGAGAATTGGTGTGAGCAACAAACTCAGGTAGGGCTACTGCATCACTGAAAAGTCTGTTTATATGCCGTCTGAAGCTGGGTATGTTGCTGGTGCTGCCCCAGACGGCGCAGGTTGCGGAGGCGATTTTCAACCAGAACTCGAGCATCGCCGCGGCCCACCGGGTCAAACTGAACTCCATCTGGACCAGTTGTAACCAAAAAGAATAATCGTTGGGCATAAAGCGTAGCAAACAGTTCGCGGCTTTCTTCGATAAGACAGACCCTAAACAGCAAGCCAAATGTTGGATGATTCAGATAGGTTTCGGTACTCATTCAAATTTGGGCTGTGTGGCAGCAATAGGATCGGAAATTGAGTTGAAGAACAGGTCTAACCAGACGCAAAAATTTAGGGGGTAGATGTCAAAAGGCTGGCTAAACATTACTTGTCGTGGTTAAGTTCATAAGGTTTCACTACTTTTCTCTAATTCACAGAAATTTGTAGAAAACCTGACTAAATGTTATCAAAATCAGGGCATTTCTGAATTTATTTCTCCTATTGAGTCTTGACATTATAAGATTTAGTCGCTAACGCAGCCAGTTGTGCCTGTGCCTTGTGCAGTGCTTCAAACCACTCCAGTTCTGGGTTGCTATCTGCTACGATGCCTGCTCCGACTTGCCCCCAGATCACGTTCTTGCGATCGCTTGCGCTTTTAGTTGAGACTGACGACAGTGAGGCGGGGGCAGAGAGTAGCGTGCGAATTAAAATGTTTAAGTCCAGGTTTCCGCGCCAGTCTAAATAGCCGCAGGAACCGTAGAATAGGCTGCGGCGAACGGGTTCTAGCTCTTCAATGATCTCCATGCAGCGAACTTTAGGACAGCCCGTAATGGTGCCACCTGGAAACAAGGACTGAATCAGGGCGATCGCATCACAATCTGAGCGCAATCTGCCCCTGACATTACTAACCAAGTGCATCACGTGGCTGTAACGTTCGATCGTCAGCAGTTCATCGACTGTCACCGACCCCCATTCACAAACTCGCCCCAGGTCGTTGCGCTCCAGGTCAACTAGCATGATGTGTTCGGCATTTTCTTTGGCGTTGTTGAGCAGGTCTTGAGCCTGCTGGCGATCGCCCTCTAAAGTGCTTCCCCGCGAGCGCGTTCCGGCGATGGGTCGGGTCTGTGCCTCGCGTCCCCGCAATTCTACTAACCGCTCTGGAGAACAGCTAATCACGGCTCCCCAGGGAGTCTGCCAATAGCTGGCAAAGGGGGAAGGGTTAATCTGCTGGAGCGATCGATAGATTGACCAGTTATCTGCCAGGGTATGTGCCTCAAACCGTAGGGAAAGGTTTGCCTGGAAGATGTCTCCGGCTTGAATATATTTCTTAGCCCGAAGGATAGTGGCTTCGTAGTCGGATTGAGAGGTGTGGAAGTGAGGGGAGGGGGGCGGAGGAAGAGGGGAGGGGGGCGGAGGGAGGAGAGGATTTTCCAGGTGAGATTGGAGGGTGTCAAGGTGGGCTGGGTGAGTGACGGCTAGCCAGAGGGTTTGGGTGTGGTGGTCAAGAATGGCAAACTGGTCTGGCTCATACCAGTAGGCAACAGGAAAAGGGAGCGGGTCGGGGTTGAGGGAAGGAATCTGCTCAATTTCCCACGCCAGGTCGTAGCCTAGCCATCCCAACCAGCCGCCCGTGAAGGGGAGGTCAGGATCGGGAATCTCCAGGGCTGCTGAATGCTGGAGGAGTTGGCGCAACTGGGGCAAAATTTTGCCGACTGTGGGGGTCCAGATCTGCGGTTTGCCATCTCGGACACGGGGCGCTCCGGCACAGATGGAATATCGCGCTTGCAGGGTGGAAGTAACCGGAGTTGGAAGGTTGGAAGGGCTTTCTAGCAGGGTGGCGATCGCCTCCACTCCGGTTTCAGGTGCAGCTACCGGACGGTGAAATAGCGTCTCAAATACGTCTGAGCCAGTGCGCTGGTTAAGGGGAAGCGATCGCCAGTGCCAGGGTTGAATCGATTGCAGCATAGTTGCAGCATTGTCCCTCACAAATAGCCCCAAAAGATCCGGGCGCTCCAGAATGCGCCTGCGCCCAGCAGCACGGCCCAGTCTAATAGCCGTAGCCGAAACTGATACCAGCGCACCTGATGCTGATTAGGACTGGTGAACCCTCTCACCTGCATGGCGCTAGCAATTTGCTCTGCCCGCAGCAGCAGGTTGTCTAGCAGCCGCTCAGAAATCATCAGCCAAACCTGGGACGCGCCACGAAAACCCAGCTTTTTCCAGTTGATGGCTCTAGTCCGAACCGATCGCACCAAGTTCTGAATTTCCTCCAGCACTAGGGGAATAAACCGCAGCGATAGCGTCAACGTCAGCACAATTTCGGTGACGGGCACATTAAACCGACGCAAGGGCTGCATTAGATTGTCCAGTCCAGCGGTGATTTCTTCAGGAGCAGTGGTCAATAAATACAGATTCGTACTGTAGATCAGCACAAACATTAGCGTTCCAGCCCGAACAGCTAACTCTAGCGATCGCCGCGTTACGGTAATTCGAGACTGTTGAATCAGCACATAGCGGTAGCCAGTCGGCTGAGGCAATGCGCCAACTGCCAGCTCTACGGGTGCATCCGTCGGTTGCACCGTTGTCTCTACAGGAGTCTCTACAAAAGCAAGTTCATTGTCAGGCAAGCGGGTTTGATGGTTTACGTTGAGGCCATCTGGAGCCAGCATCGTGACCAAAAACAGCAGCAGGCTAAAAATAATCACCAGCCCCATCTGCTGCCGCCAAACCCGAAACGGAATTCGAGTCGCCAGCGTCAGCAACAGCAGCCAGCCTACGAGTGAAAGCCGCCAAATTGGCCCCGCCGAAATCGGTGAGAGCAAAAAGCCCAACAGCCACACGAGTTTAATTCTAGGGTCAATCTGGTGAAGCCAGGTGACGGGTTGTTCAAGATAAAGCCCAATTGGGAGCGATCGCAGCAGATCCATTAGCCCCTCACTTTGGTTGCCCGGTTCGCACTGCCTCGCTCCAGTTCACGCATTTTTTTGCCGCGCCACAGCAGGCGAATGGGAGTTCCTGTAAAGCCGAGGCTTTGGCGAAACTGACGCTCAACATAGCGGCGGTAGTTGTCGTTAAACAGCTTGGGATCGTTGATAAACAGGGCGATCGTCGGAGGCTGGCTGGTAACTTGAGTGCCGTAATAGATCCTGCCCTGTCGCCCTTGCCGGGTAGTGGGGGGCGTGTGCCATTTAGCCGCGTCTTCTAGCACCTCGTTGATGACAGAAGTTGAAACGCGGCGTTTATGCTGCTCGGCGGCAATATTGACCAGCTCCAAAATTTTTTCTACTCGCTGTCCGGTCATGGCGCTGACGTAGATCGTCTCGGCCCAATCGGTGAAATGTAACCGATCTTTTACCGTTCTTTCGTAGGCATAGATCGTGTAAGAGTCTTTCTCGACTGCATCCCACTTATTGACCACCACCACACAAGCGCGTCCGTCTTCAGCGATGCGTCCGGCTAGTTTCTGGTCTTGTTCGGTGACACCATCCAGGGCATCAATGACTAAAAGCACCACATCTGCCCGCCGAATGGCCTTAAAAGCGCGATTAATGCCAAAAAATTCAGGGCCGTATTCGACCTGCTTCTTTTTGCGAATGCCTGCGGTGTCGATCAGGCGGTAGACTTGCCCCTGGCGCTCGACCACCATATCGATCGCATCCCGCGTCGTGCCTGAAATCGGGCTGACGATCGCCCGCGATTCTCCAACAAAGGCATTCAACAGGCTAGATTTGCCAACATTGGGGCGACCTACGATCGCCACTCGAATTTCGTTCGTTTCTGGCAATTCCTCGGTGGTGGGTAAGTACATCATCAGGGCATCTAGCAAGTCTCCAGTGCCGCTGCCGTGAATGCCCGAAACCGGGAAGGGTTCACCCAATCCTAAACTCCAAAACTCTGCCGCTTGCAGTGTGCCCTGCTCGACCGATTCACATTTGTTAACCGTAAGCAGGACTGGAACGGTTTGCTGCCTGAGCCAGGTGGCGATCGCCTCGTCAGAAGCATTGGGCCCTGCCTGACCATCAACGACCATAATTGCCACACTCGCTTCTGCGAGAGCCGCCATCGCCTGCTCTCGAATCAGCGGTAGAAACTCGGTGTCATCGTCAAAAACCAAACCACCCGTGTCTACAACCAGAAATTCGCGATCGCGCCAAAAGGCTTGTCGGTAGGTGCGATCGCGTGTCACCCCCGGCTCGTCATGAACGATCGCATCTTTTCCCCCTGCCAGACGATTGACAAGCGTAGACTTGCCCACATTAGGGCGACCGATAATAGCAACTATAGGCAAAGCCATCATATAAAACTCGCTAGCCGTCTGGCTGTGAATCCCTCAATATTCCATTTTAGTGCAGCTTCAACAAGCCCGTTCTATTAGGCATTTGCAAATTTCAGCAACGTCTCAAAATCTTTATCAAAGTTGTTGACACCGCACTACTACTATAGAAACGCAGAGGCAAAAGGGACGCAGAGAGTGATTTTCCAAACTTTCCCCCCTGCGGCATTTGAGAGTTTGACCGCTATTTGCTACGGTTTATTACAGATGCTTACGTATTCTTCATATTCCTCTCCCTTCTCTGGGTAGATGACGGGTAGTTAGCAAGTCTCTACCAGAATTGCACCCTAATTGCACCCTAGACTGATGTAGAGACTGGCTAGATTTAGTTTTATCAGCAGTAGTGGCAGGTTGGAAAATCTTACTACTTCTAGATCGGTAAGCAGCTAAGTCAAATTTCAAAGATTAATCTTCTATTTTTGAAATCCCTTTAAACTCTGTTCAACAACTTGATTTAGGTAGGTAATTTCATGTCAATGACTGTCGCTCCAGAGCAGATCGAACGGATTGTGTGGAACCAACACCAAGACCCGTTTGAAGTTTTAGGCCCCCACCAAGTTCAGGACAACGGTAAAGCTGTTTGGGTGGTACGGGCTTATCTGCCTGATGCCAGCGCAGCATGGGTGGTATTGCCAGAAGAGCGGGCTGAATATCCAATGCAGCCCGTGCATCATGCCCACTTTTTTGAATGCACTTTGGAACGATCTGAGCTTGCCAATTACCAGCTTCGGGTTAAGGAAGGAGAGCATGAGCGAGTCACCTACGATCCTTATGCGTTTCGATCGCCCCGTCTAACTGACTTCGATATTCACCTGTTTGCAGAGGGCAATCACCACCGAATCTATGAAAAGTTGGGCGCACACCCGACTGAAATTGAAGGCGTTAAGGGAGTCTACTTTGCAGTCTGGGCACCAAATGCGCGTAACGTTTCGGTTTTAGGCGATTTCAACGATTGGGATGGTCGCAAGCATCAGATGCGACGCGGTTCGAGTGGCATCTGGGAACTGTTTGTACCTGGGCTGAAGGTTGGCGACTGCTATAAGTACGAAATTAAAAATCAGGCGGGTCACATTTACGAGAAATCTGACCCCTACGGCTTTCAGCAGGAGGTACGACCTAAAACCGCGTCTATTGTGGCGGATCTGGATCGATATGAATGGGGCGATCGCAACTGGATGGAACAGCGCCGCCACACCGACCCCCTGACCCAGCCAATCTCAGTTTACGAAGTTCACCTGGGTTCCTGGCTGCACGCCTCAGCCGCTGAACCCGCCAAATCTATTACAGATGAAGATGAGCCTGTCGTCATCGTCGCAGAACTCAAGCCCGGAGCAAGGTTCCTCACCTACCGAGAGCTAGCCGAGCGGCTGATTCCTTATGTCAAGGAAATGGGCTTTACCCATGTTGAGCTACTGCCCGTCGCTGAACATCCGTTTGATGGCTCCTGGGGCTACCAGGTGACGGGCTACTACGCCTGCACCTCTCGCTATGGCAGCCCTGAAGACTTGATGTATTTCATCGATCAGTGCCACCAGAACGACATTGGCGTAATTGTGGACTGGGTGCCTGGACATTTTCCAAAAGACGGACATGGGCTTGCTAGCTTCGACGGGACCTATCTTTATGAACACGCCGATCCTCGTAAAGGTGAACACAAAGAATGGGGAACGCTGGTGTTCAACTATTCTCGTCACGAAGTACGCAACTTCCTGGTTGCCAATGCCCTATTCTGGTTTGACAAGTACCATATTGACGGCATTCGTGTAGACGCAGTTGCCTCCATGCTCTACCTTGACTATTGCCGCGAACCCGGTGAGTGGCTCCCCAATCAGTACGGCGGACGAGAAAACATTGAAGCGGCTGACTTCCTCCGTCAGACTAACCATACCTTGTTTAGCTATTTCCCTGGAGCGCTGTCAATTGCAGAGGAATCCACTACCTGGCCAATGGTTTCCTGGCCTACCTACGTTGGCGGTTTGGGCTTTAACCTGAAGTGGAATATGGGCTGGATGCACGATATGCTCGACTACTTCAGCATGGACCCCTGGTTCCGCCAGTTCCACCAAAACAACGTTACTTTCAGCATCATGTATGCGTTCAGCGAAAACTTCATGCTGGCGCTCTCCCATGATGAGGTGGTGCATGGCAAGAGCAACATGATTGGCAAGGTGCCGGGTGACGAGTGGCAAAAGTTTGCTAACTTGCGCTGTCTCTATGCCTATATGTTCACCCATCCGGGCAAGAAGACGCTGTTTATGAGCATGGAGTTTGGCCAGTGGAGCGAGTGGAATGTTTGGGGAGATTTAGAATGGCATTTGCTCCAGTATGAGCCGCACCAAAAGCTGAAGCATTTTGTCGGCAAACTGAACCAGCTTTATCGGGATGAGCCTGCTCTATATACCCATGACTTTAGCTATGACGGCTTCGAGTGGATTGACTGTAGCGACAATCGCCATAGTGTCGTTTCCTTCATCCGCAAGGCTAAGGACTCTGAAGATTTTGTGATTACGGTCTGCAACTTCACCCCTCAGCCCCATTCTCACTATCGGGTTGGTGTGCCCCAGCTAGGGTTCTACACAGAGCTATTGAACAGCGATGCGCGGGAATATGGCGGCAGCAACATGGGCAACTTGGGTGGCAAGTGGGCAGAGGAGTGGTCTTACCATAATCGCCCTTACTCGATTGATCTTTGCCTGCCACCGTTGGGAGTGCTGGTGTTGAAGTTGGATAAGGCGAAGACTGAGGCGGTGCGGGAAGGATGAGGGATGAGGGATGAGGCTTAATCTGTAGCGGTTTACTCAGAACTCGGAACCTAGAACTCAGAACTGGTAAAATCACCCAACTAGGTGAGCCGTTGGAGTGAGGTGCTAGACCTTAGGTTGCCGTTATCTTATTGACTGTAAGTGACGTTGATTGAACTAACCCAGCAAGGGGCTGCTGGGTTTTTTTATTTGGGAGCGATCGCTCAATTTGATATACTTGCTTCTATTGCTGGTGTAGCTCAGTTGGTAGAGCAGCTGATTTGTAATCAGCCGGTCGCAAGTTCGAGTCTTGTCACCAGCTTCTGGAAAAAAGCCAATTACCAAAGGATTTGGGGTATTCAGTATGTAGGAGAATACCGTAGAATATGCTGCAATAACCCCCAATTTTTAGGGAAGCTTTAGGGAAGCTAGGGATGTGGCTAAGGGAAAATTGTCTTTGGAGGCAATTAATTCGCGCTTAAAGGCTGCTCGTTCTGGGGTATCGGTTCGTCAGAAGGGAAATCGCTTGTACCTTCGAGCGACACTACCACCTAAACCCAATTCCACTAAGATGCAGATGCATCAGCAGGATGTATCGCTGGGAATTTATGCTAACCCTGCTGGGCTAGAGCGGGCAGAGGCAGAGGCTCGGAAACTCGGAGCGCTATTAGCGTGTAAGGAGTTTAGCTGGACGTTGTATTTGCAAGATGAGCTGAAACCGAATGTCGTCACCTGTGGAGACTGGTTGCAGCGGTTTAAACAGTATTGCCTAGATACTAATTTGCAGACTGATACGTCTGAGGCAGCAGAACTTTTGTGGAGGAAACGGTATTACAATCCTGCGTTGAAGTGGCTTCCTGAAGCAGAAGAACTTAGTCCATCTGCATTTATCACAGTTGCTCAAAGGACTAAGCCGAATACTCGTTCTCGGCAGGTTGCCTGTCAGGTGTTGCAGCAGTTTGCTAAGTTCGTTGGGGTCGAAGTAGATCTAAAGCCTTATATCGGTAACTACTCACCCAAGAAGGTTTTTCGAGATATTCCAAAAGATGAGGTGATCGCACAAGCAATCGATAAGATGCGTACTCCTAGCTGGAGGTGCCTCTATGGTTTGATGGCTACTTACGGTTTGCGTGACCATGAAGTGTTTTTTACGGAGCTGAAGTGGCAGATTGATGAGTTTGAAAGTAAGGTTCTAGTTGCCAAAGTTACTGATGGAAAAACGGGGTCAAGGGAAGTTTACCCTTTTACCCTGAATGGGTTGAGCGTTGGCAACTTTGGGATAAGAAGCTACCAAATCTCACGGCTCGGATTCATCAAGATTATGGTGAACGAGTAGCTAGAGCATTCAAACGGGCTGGTATTCCGTTTGTACCCTATGATTTACGCCATGCTTATGCGATTCGGATTTCTGTAGTGTTTAAGTTGCCTGTAGCGGTTGCGGCTGCTTACATGGGGCATAGTCCAACAGTGCATTGGCAAACCTACAATCGTTGGATTAGCCAAGAACAGCATCAACGAGTCTACGCTGAAGTGCTGCAAAACCAGAATAGACCTAAAGCACCTTAACCTGCTAACCGACGCTCGGGGCGTTCGGAGAGGCGTTTCTGGCAGTTCTCAATGTGGAACTGGTAACGTGGTAGTTTTGCCTGGGGTTTACGGCGATCGCGGACTTCGTGCCCTACTCGTAACAGACCTGAACGTACAGCTTCTCTAAGTTGTTCTGGGTCATCTAAACCTAGTAATTGATAAGCTGGGTCAGTATCGTACCATTGGCGGTTGGTGTGCGCCTGAATCTGAAACTCTAGTCCCAACATCTCAGCTAACACCTCACGCACTGCTTGTTTAAGCTGGCTGAGCGGAATTGCCTTCTCGTCCATAATCAGTTCCTCCATTTCCCTCACTTAACATCTTCAGGTGCTAGCCCAAGTTGAACGCTCAAGTCGTTAGACCACCTAAAAGTTTCCATATATGGAAACTTTTTCCATATATGGAAATATGCCACAGTATTGAACTGTTGTCACACAAGTCATTCGAGGAGTAGGAATTTGAGGTTATCTTTGTGCGATCGCTCCTACTGGAAAACCCTGCTTGAAGAAGAAAAGCGGGAAATCTATCATGCGCTGGTCGATCGAGTCATAATCTGAGATGGACAGGTTGAGCGAGTGGATCTGAAGGTGTAGGGGTGGAATCACTTCAGCTAAGCTAGAAGCTATATGAAATTGAGTAGCTTTTCCTGAGAAAGTTCTGAATTTTTTACTAGTGCTAGGGCGATCGCCTTCTAGTCTTTGCGTTTTGAGAACGTCCTGAAGCAGGAAACAATAATCAGACTGCCTAAAACTTCCGGCATTGCTGATTTAATCTATGAAATTTTTGTTGAGAGTCGCGCAAAGCGCGACTCTCAACAAAAATTT
>JAAUQZ010000339.1 GCA_012033355.1 Leptolyngbyaceae cyanobacterium RM1_406_9
CGATGGAAAGTCAACAGTAATTCAAGCATTGGCTACCCCTGTAGAAGTGGGGTATGCTCTAGTTCATCTCGATCCCAACGTCCTAAATTTGCCGCTGCTTCATAGGTGCTTTGAAAAAAGCAAGAATCATCCCATCTGGATCGCTAGCCTGCCTAACAGCTTCATAAGGCAAGACAAACTCTTGCATCTCTGAACTGTAAAACGCTTCCTTGGGTGCGATCGAGTAATCGTGAAATTCCCCCGGCGCAGGGTAAGCATACGCATAAAAAACAGGGTCTACAACTGACCCGCCCCCCGGCCAAAAGCCACAACTACTGACTTCGTGCGAGTAGGCTTCCCGTGTCACCCAATCTGCCATATTTGGGACTCCCCCTGGATGCTCTGGCGCACGACGACCAGAAAACCGAGTCACAGCGAGATCGAAACTTCCCCAGAAGAAATGCACAGGACTGGATTTACCAATAAACCGGGAACGGAACAGGTTCATGACCCGATCGACTTGCACGAGAATTCGCCAGAATCGTTGTGCGTAGTCCGGATCATAAGCGGCGTGCTGGTCGTCTTGGGCGAACGGGAGCGGTTCTGCTATTTCCTGCGGCATCGTCCAGATTCGGACTCCGATGCCCATTTCACTCAGCGCGGCCATGACAGTGTGGTAAAAATCTGCAACGGAGCGAGGAACCAGTGCAATTTGCTTAGTCATGCCGTCGCTGGTATCAATTTGTAATTGATGTTCGATAAAATCAAAACTGATTTGAAAGCTGCGAGTTGCGTAAGGGATTGAAGCGGTTGTTAGTCCACGCGGTGTGACATAAAAAGTAGACTGCCACCAGTGATTGAGTTTAGGCGCTAGTGCCAATCGAATTTTGCCAATGATTTGTGTCCACAGATGGAGAGTTGCGTAGGTATCCTGCCAAGCGGCAAGCGGCAAACTGGGCCAAATAACGTCAACGGAAGTACCTTGAGCAGAAACCACCATAAGAAGCCTCCATATAAGGAAAATATCGTGGAAAATGGGAAGAGAGTCTAGGCTCTCTTCTAAGTTGACTCCATATCACTACATATCTAGCTGTGTAAATTCAACATAGGCGATCGCCTTCAAGCCGTCGTCTACAGCAAGTTGAAATTTTTACAGTACAAATTGATAGAGTAACCATGCGATCGCAAAGTATAAGGCTGGCTATAACTTAAGTTAGAATCATCGCAGTGTGAAGGAAGGCAATGGAAACACCTAAACCCAGAAAACTGCTAACGATTGGGAAAGTTGCTCTAAGTGATTTAATCCCGCTCATTCAGTTAGAAGAGGACGGGATTGACGCTTACCCGTGGTTGGAGGATCAGGGTATCCCATTAACTGACGTTGAAAAGCAACAACTCGAAATTGTTCAATCACGTCTGGCGAGTGATCCAACCCATTTGCTGAACGAAGCGACTATCTGGGCACGTGCGATTTATCCATTACTGCTATTGGCAGAGCGGAACAATATTCGAGCTTGGGCAGAAGTCGCATTGACAGGACAATTTTCAACCTTTGAGATTTCTGGCATTGCGGATGGTGCATTAGGTCGAAGCGTTGCAGGGCGGCTGATTTCACCCTATTTAGTCGTCGTTGAAACAAAACGCGGAATTGAAGGGGCAGATCCTATTCCTCAACTCTATGGGCAGATGCTTGCCGCTGCTTATCTCAACTGGAAATCTGATGCTCAAGCGGTGCAAGAAATCTTTGGATGCTACACGATCGCAGATAGTTGGACGTTTCTGCGGGGCGAAGTCAGCCAGTTTGAGGCAGAGCGCCCAATGCTAAAGGTTGAGTATTCTAGGGAATACAGCGAGAAATATGACGCAGAGATTATCCTAAAAATTCTCAAACAAACGGTTGATCGCCATCTCACTCCCTAATACCCTACAAACTAACAATGCCGCGTTTAACGGCAACAATCACAGCCTGGGTGCGATCGCTGACATCTAACTTATTCAAAATCCGATTGACATGAGATTTAACCGTGCCTTCACCGATATTCAAAGCCGCTGCGATATCGGCATTACTCATCCCCTGTGCCAGTGAGCCGAGTACTGCTAGTTCTCTTTCACTTAGTTCTGGATTGCTGAGGCGCTGTACCAACTTTGCTCCCACATCGGGCGGAATATACTTCTGACCCCGATGAACGGTACGAATCGCATTCAGAAGCTCGTCAGGTTCAGTTTCTTTCAATAGGTATCCTTTTGCGCCTGCCTGCAATCCTCGATAGATATCTTCGTCACTATCATACGTGGTCAGCACAATAATCCGAGCAGATTTCGCGATCGCACAAATTGCACCAATGGCAGCAACTCCTTCCACTTCCGGCATTCGCAGATCCATCAGCGTCACATCCGGTTGATGTTCCTCAAATAGGGCGATCGCCTGTTCCCCATTTTCGGCTTGGGCAATCACCTGCATCTCTGGGTCACGGTTAATAATTGTGGCTAATCCTTGCCGAAAAATGGCATGATCGTCCGCAATCAGAACTCGAATGGTCGTGGCTTGGCTCATCGTACTGCTACTCAAGGGTTGACGGTGACAATAATCTCTGTTCCTTGTCCAGGTTGACTCCTAATCGTGAGTTGTGCGCCGATGCGCTCTGCCCGTTCGCTCATGCCGAGTAAGCCAAACCCCTCAGAGGCTGGAATACTGCCAACTCCAAAGCCCTGTCCATTGTCTTTCACACGTAAGCAAAATTGATCGCGATCGTAGACTAGCTCCACTCGGATTTCGTCAGCATTGGCGTGTCTGATTGCATTGGTTAAGGCTTCCTGCCCAATCCGCAATAGGTTACTCTCGACTTCAGTGGGTAGAGGATACACTGTACCCTCAATCTCATAATATAAAGTGGTATCCATTGCGGCAGTTCTGAGTTGAGCAATGAGACGATGGAGGGCGCTCTGTAAACTGCCTTCCTCCAAAAGCTGAGGACGGAGCGCCACGACCGATCGCCGCGCTTCAGTCAGTCCAGTTCGTGCCAATTCTTTGATCAGATCTAGATGTGCCCCAGTTGCTTCTACATCATCCGTTAGCACCTGGTTTGCAGCACCGACCTGAGCCAGAATGCCTGTAAACGCCTGAGCAAGCGTGTCGTGAATTTCACGCGCCATCCGGTTGCGCTCCTCTAAAATTGAGGCTGCTTCGGCTTGCTTTTGCGGTGTAATATCTCGCGCCAGCCAAATCACCTGTTCGTGCTGAATCGGAGCAATGCGAGCCGAAAACCAGATTTCTCGCCCAGCAAAGCAGTGACTGTATTCAACGGTGAGGACTTGTTGGGTTCTCAGCACCTGCTGAATGTGATTCAGGAATTCATCGGCTTGTTCTTTGGCAAAAAGTTGATGCAGTGTTTTGCCAGTACACTCCTCTCCATAGGATGGATTTCCTTTGATTGTGCAGAGCAATTGCCCTTCAGCATTGAAGATACATAGCGGATCGGGAATGGCTGAAAACAGCGCCCGTAGCTCTGCTTCAGAGGCTTGCAACGCGGCTTCTGCTTGTTTGAGATCGCTAATATCCGCAACCACCCCTTCGATGTATCCATCGGCTGCATTCAGATAAGAAGAGGTAAGTCCCCAGAAAACTGTCCCATCTCGTTTTCGCAGTTGTGCTTCATAGCTTCGCAGTTCCCCATCCCGCTTCATCAACTCATGGGCGTGTTGGCGATCGCTAGGATTTACGAAATAGTCGATGCTGTGTTCTAGCCCAATGATCTCCTCTGGTGAATCAAAGCCCAACAGGTTGGCAAGGCGTTGGTTGGCATTGAGAATTAATCCATCCGAGATGCGGTTTCGGAAGATGCCGACCTGCGAGTTTTCAAAGATATTGCGGAACTTGGCTTCACTGCGTTGTAATGCCTCTTCTGCTTGTTTACGCTGCGTAGTATCATTGCCAACCGATAAGATTTCAACGACATCCCCCTGTTCATTAAAAATGGCTTGATTCGACCAGACCATCCAAACTCGCCGACCATCTCGACACAGGTTTTCACCCTCGGCTTGTGGGTACGATTGAGGATTACGAAGTAAATCACGGACAAAGGGTTTGACATCCCGCCCAGAGGTTTCGATGTCTGGAATGATGGTTTCAAATAAGGTTCGCCCTAAAATCTCATGTTCTTCATAGCCCAATAATTTCACTCCATAATCGTTGATGTAATGAATCCGTCCTTGCGTGTCATAGCGAATGATGATGGAATTCGCGGTTTGCAACAGGTTGCGATAATTTGCTTCACTTTGTCTCAATGCGGCTTCGGTTTGTTGACGTTCAACGATCTCCTGCTGCAAGGCTTGCGTTCCCTCTTCTACCTTCCTTTCCAGTGTTTCGGCATAGTCTGCTAACTGCTCATACAACCGAGCATTCTCCAGCGAAATTGCTGCCTGAGCCATCAACAATTGAAGAACTTGTAAGCGATCGCTAGTAAACACTCCAGTACTGAGATTGTTCTCCAGATAAAGAATGCCGATCAGCTCACCTTGCTTGAGAATGGGCAGACAAAGGAGCGATCGCGTTTGTTGGTGTTGAATGCAAGGATCAGTTGAAAAAGGCGATTCGCTGACTGCATCATCAAGCACCAGCGTTTCTTGAGTGCGTTCTACCGAGTGAATGACGGAAACAGGAATCGTTACACAGTCGGCAACAGCAAGCTTTTCTAGGTTACACTGTCTACTTCCGCTGCACTGAGCCACTACAGTGAGTTGATTCTCCTCTAGGAGAACCAGAGCGCCTGTTTCGGCTCCTGCACTTTCGATTACCACCTGCATCAGTGTGGCAATCAATTGATCGAGATGGGTCATTCTAGGCAGAGTAATCATTGAACTCTCCCCCCGCTGAAGGACTGTCAGCCGTCTCCCAAAGTATACCGCTTGCCAAACTCCAGAAAATTAAGCTTCTGAGTGAATTTTTGAGGGTTTTCCAATGAGTACATTTCAGTGGCGTAAGGTTCCAAGCGACCTAAGGAGATTTCTGGGAAACCCTCTACCCGGTACGGGCAGGTTTTGCAGATCAATCATCTGGGCGACGCGAGACTGAGTCCA
>JAAUQZ010000340.1 GCA_012033355.1 Leptolyngbyaceae cyanobacterium RM1_406_9
TGTCGGTGAGGCGGTATTGAGAGATTGTGGAGGCGTTGCTCAGCTAACAACCCCGGTGCAGCGGATTGACCGAAATCGCCTGGGGTGGGATGCAAAGCCCTGGGCAACCGCTGACCGGGAACGTTAGGTTGCTCAATCTCTCGGTGAGGACGTAGCCATAGAGTGATCTGTTAACGTTCACTACCAATTTATTTTGAGGTTATCTGTAGGACACTCAGGATTGAATCTTTCTTCTCAGTAAGCAATTGTGAAAAAAGAAAAAAGAAGTTCAACGATTCAGACATTAGTTGTGATGGCAGTTGTGATATGCATTGTACTGTCGGCTCATCAATCGGTTTACAGTCAGACACAAATATCTCTCACGCCAACAACAAACTTTTGGAATAGTCTTGACACTTATATCAAGGTAGTTGCTGGTGTTGTTGCTGCTATTACTGCAATTTTGGTTGTTCCGATTGCCTTTTTGCAAATTCGCAAAACCATTGCAGAGATTCGGAAAACAGAGTTAGAAGCCAAAAAGCTACAAGAGCAAACGGGTGGGGAATTACCCGCCAATTATGAAGGACATCGAATATATCTCTCAGATTCTGACCACAACGTTATACAAATCCTCGCCGATCCGAGATTTGCTGCTCCACTGCTGATCTTGCTGGATTTCGTGATCGTTTACATAGTTCTAGCCCTTGCAGGATATGCTGTTGACGTTTTCTCGCTAGAGCGAATTGGTCAAATTATCCTAACCGTTACAGCAGCAGTTCTACTTCTACCATTGTTCATAGAAGCTTTGCGTTTGCGAGGTGTCTTGCGATCAGCTTGGGATAAGGGCGGCGAATCCCAAACAGATAAGTAAACCTAACTCTGGTATCCAAACATGGTGGTTATTGGTCAGATACTGACGATTCAGGGAAACTCCTTGCTTTTGCTAAAATACAGCACAAAGGCTTTGTGCCCTAGGAGGTCGCTCAATGGCAATAGTTGTTACTCTTAGCCCTGAATTAGAAGCGTTGCTGCTTGACAAAGCTGCTCGGCGAGGTCAAGATGTGAGCCTTGTTGCGTCTGAATTGTTAGCTAGTATCTTAGAGTGGGAAGAGCAGGATTCAGAAGAGACTATTAAGGGTATTCAGCAAGGGTTAGACGATTTTGAGTCAGGACGATTCCGATCTTTTCAGGATTTTGCTGAAGAGCAACGCAGCAAGTACAATCTGTCAGCCGATTCATGAAGTATCGTATCGAAATTTCAAGCGTGGCAGAGGCTGAAGCAGACGATGCATTTCTACGGTTGTCTCAAGTTGCCTCTCCTGCAAAGGCAAGCCAATGGTACTCAGGGCTGCTACAAGCCATTGAGTCTTTGTCTCAAATGCCTAAACGCTGCCCCCTAGCACGAGAGAACGAGTATTTTAGCCAAGAGGTTCGCCAGTTACTTTATGGGCGGGGGCGTAATTCATACCGAGTCCTTTTTACTATTTTGGAGGGACAAAACATATCAACGGTTCGCATTCTCCACATCCGTCATGCATCACAGCAAACGATTGGTGAAGACTCTGAAGAACCCGACGCAACCTAACAACCCGGTTGGAGCGGACTGTTGAGAGATCTTGGTGTTGTAGCAAAAGTTACTGGCAGCCGCTCAACCGGAACGTTAGCTGGCTCCGCACAGAGTCTTTTGCACTCGTTCTTCGAGACTAGTAGTGAGTGTCAGAGCGCCCAGGAGATGTTGGTTGTGACCGTTGTTGAGCTTTGGGGTGGTGTTGCAAGGCGCTCAGGAGATAAGGGTGGGGGCGGTAGTGAGAGGCGATCGGTGGGTGGCGAGAGGTTCCAGGAGGTTGTTGGTGATGCGGTATTTCGAGATGATGGAGGCGTTGCTCAGCTAACAACCCCAGTGCAGCGGATTGACCGAAGCCGCCTTGGTTAGATACAGAGACCTCAGCAACCGCTGACCGGGAACGTTAGCTGGCTCCGCATCAAGTCCTTGCACTCGTCCTTGAAAGTTATCAGTCAGTGCAAAAACGTTTAGGAAGACATCGCCCAGGGTGCTTGTAGGAGGGCGATCGCAGCGATAGGTTAAGATCGGTAAGGTGTTTGTCTAATCTATTCATTCAATCCAGGAAATACATCATTAATGACCTTTGCAGAATCTCGCAGTGATACCGTTCCAGTTCAGCTTCCCAATGGGGCTGTCGTCAAAGTTGAGGTGTCTAGTATGGGGCGGGAAGATGTGGGATTTGATGTAAAACAGTTTCAGCCTGTTGCCGATGCGATCGAGTGGGTGGTGCAGATGATTGCCGCTCCAATCCAGAAGGTGAAACCGAAGAAGGCGACGGTGAAATTTGGCATGGAATTGGCAATTGAGTCGGGGCAACTGACGGCAGTGATTGTCAAAGGTTCTGGTAAAGGAAATTTAGAGATTACACTGGAGTGGGAAGCGCCGACAAAGGAGTAAGCCTTGACTCTGCTTGAGGAACTGCTGCAACAGTGTACAGTTAAGATCATTATCCCTGGTGGTTGGGGGACGGGCTTTTTTGTGGCTCCGGGGTTGATTCTCACCTGTGCCCGTGTCGTGGTGCGATCGCCCGGACAGGTACAGATCTGGTGGCAGAACAGAACCCTGGATGCAGTGGTGGAACGGTCTATTTCTGATCCGTGGGATCTGGCGCTGTTGCGAGTCGTGCTGACGACGGAGATGAATCCGCCCTGTGTGTTGTTAGATGAAGAGGTGAGATCGCGTGCCCCGCTGTACCTGTTTGGATATCCCGATGAGGGCGATCGCCAGGGAGAACCGCGTACATTTCATTGTGATGGATTAACAGGAAGTGAGATTCCCTCAATTCTCTTTAAATTGGGGCAAGTACGACCGGGAATGAGCGGTTCACCTTTGCTAAACCAGCAAACACGGAAGGTCTGCGGCATGGTGAAGTTTACCCGCGATCGCTCCTCTGCTTTGGGCGGTGGAGCGATTCCGAGCTGTGTGATTCTGGAACAGTTTCCTGAGTTGCGGGAGCTTCAGCAGGCGTTTCATGGGGGCGATCGCCGTTGGGAAGACCTGATTACCAAGCAACCTAAAATTGACTTTCAGCCTTATTTACAAGCCATCCTTGCCAATGAGGATTATCGAGAGTGGCAAGAGGTTTACACACCTACAACGGTAGAAGATCGGCGGCGAGTGCCAGTGAAGGAAACCTCGATCGCTTCCCAACAGCGGTTTTCATCGCGTTTGAAGTTGCGGGCGGAGATTGTGAAACCTGACAAAAAGGAGCAGGGTGATCAACCCGATAAGGTACAAGAACCGCAAGATCGGGTTGAGCAATGGGATGTTTTGGCAGGGCTGCGAAACTATGCGACCGACCATGTAGTGCTGATCGGCAAGCCCGGATCGGGAAAGTCCACTTCGCTGGAACGGTTGCTTTGGGAAGAGGCGGAGAAGGCGTTGCAAGATCCCAAGGCTCGAATTCCGGTATTGGTGAAGTTGCGCCGCTGTACTGGAACCATTGAAGCACTGATTCAAGATTTCCTGGTGGGTCATCAGGTCGCTCTAGAGCTTGTCCAGATTGAGGAACTGCTGCGTCAGGGCAGGTTCTTGTTATTGCTCGATGGTTTGAACGAGTTGCCGAAAGACTTTGAGATAGAGGTGTTTAAGTTCCGCGATCGCTATCGTCGCACCACACCCATGATCGTCTCAACACGGGACTTGGGTGGGGGTGGCACTTTGGGCATTGAGAAAACCCTGAAATGCTGCCCCTGACAGAACCCCAAATGCGCAAGTTCGTCAGGGGGTATCTGCCAGAGGAGGGCGATCGGCTATTTCAGCAACTTCAGGGCGACAGGCTACGGAAGTTTGCCGAAACACCGCTGTTGTTGTGGATGCTCTGTCGGGTATTCGCTGAAGAATGCATTCAGGCAGAAAAGGAGAACAGAACCCCGAAACTTCCTGAGAATCTTGGGTTTGCCTTTCGCGAGTTTACTCGGCTTTATGACCAGGGAACTGACGAGCATCAAGCGATTCAGGAAGATGCTCCTGTTGACTCAAGAGATCAGTGGCACAAGCTACTGCGTCATCTAGCTTTTGTCATGATGCAGGGAAAAACTTTGATCGATCCTCAGCTATCTATCCCCAGGGAGGAAGCGGAAGACTGTTTAACGGCGTATTTACGGCAAGAAGACAGGTCAAATCCTAGAGAGTGTGCCGAACAATGGCTGAAGGACTTGTTGAAATACCACTTGATCCAACCCGTCATTCAACCCAATTTTGAGGAACACATTGAATTTCGCCACCAACTGATTCAGGAATATTATACGGCAGAATACCTGCTCAAACTGTTGCCAAACTTGACGGATGAGCAACTGAAGCGAGATTACCTCAACTACCTAAAGTGGACAGAGCCAATAGCGTTGATGCTAGCTCTGGTCGCGCATAAGGAATTGGCGGTGCGTGTAGTAGAACAGGCTTTGGATATGGATTTGATGTTGGGGGCAAGGCTGGCAGGTGAGGTGAAACCAGAGTTTCAGGCACAAACTGTCAAATTTGTAGAGGAGTTGGAAGTACCAGATTGGTTGAAGGTTCAGCTTTTGGGAGAGACACGATCAGATTTTGTATTGAATGCGCTGTGTAAGGTACTCCAAGATAAAAATCATTGTCGTCATATGCGTAAAAGCGCGGCATTTGCCTTGAGTAAATTGAGATCAGATCCTGCCTTGAAAGCAATCAAGGAACTCAAAGATGAAGACCCCGATTTATATAGGAGTAAGGAAAAATTAGAGGAATTGGGATCTGCTATTTTAGGATGCCTAAGATCCCCGGAAAACTCTAGTCATGATATTTATGAGGGTACGGTAAGTTTGTCTAGGAGATTAGTCGCTGAGGAAATCAAAAAATCAGAAAATCCTGACGAAAAAGTTCGTAGAAGTGCGGCAGATACCTTGGGAAACTCGAAGGCTGAGGAAGCGATTCCAGCATTATCTAAGGTACTCAAAGAAGATAGCTCTTGGGAGGTTCGTCGGAGTGCAGCATCTGCATTGGGTCAAATTGGCTCCAAA
>JAAUQZ010000030.1 GCA_012033355.1 Leptolyngbyaceae cyanobacterium RM1_406_9
TGGTAAGTTGAGGTTCCCTTTCAACTTGAGATTCGATGGTGTAGCGAATTAAGGATTCTGAGCTATTAGAATTGGGTTGGTGCTTGCGGGAAAAGGCTTCCGTCAATTTTTGGACAGCGCCTGAGCCGGAGAAAGGGTTGGAGTGGCGATCGCCCCGTTTAAGTCATTGCCCTCTACGGTTACGTCTACAGTCGCTCCGTTTGCGGCCGTTCCATTAGGCAGCACCAGGGGCAAGTTAGCATCGTCAGGTAGTCTCACTCCAACGATTTCTAGCTCGACTGTTTTCTCGCCATTCCACTCATTCAAACGCAGTCGATAAGCCACGTCAATTTGCTCGGGCAGCGGATAATATTCGCCCCAACGCCAGGCGATCGCCTTTATTTTCTCGGACTTTCTCCATCCTGGGTGACGGTTAGCTTCAGGTGTGCCTGTTCTCGCCCGATCGTCTGCTGCTCAATGACGCGCAAACTGGGTGTCCAGAAGATTGGGTCGGGGTTCTCAATGCCGCACGGGTGAAGCGCATCAATTTGCTGATATAAGCTCAGGGTTAGCTGGTTCAAGTCAGCCTGCACATCGACTGAAACCAGAGGCTTGAGGTGTTCGGGCTGAAGCCGCTGGTTGGCATAACGCTGAAGGCGCGATCGCCACTCATCTAACTTTGTCGCCTCCAGCGAAAAGCCTCCTGCCGCCCGATGCCCCCCAAACTTTTCCAGCACGTCTCCGCAAAACTGAAGCGCCTCAAACACATGAAATTCGGGAATGCTGCGGGCTGATCCCCGGATCTTGGCGTGCGCGTCGTCTTCATAGGTGCCAATGAAAACGGGCACGCCATAGCGCTCAACCAGTCGTGAGGCGACAATGCCGATTACGCCGTGATGCCAGTCGGGTTGCACAATCACCAGGACGCGATCGCGCTGCGGCTCAAACTGGCTCTGTTCACACCAGGCGATCGCCGCTTGTTCAATTTGTTCACAGAGCTTTTGGCGCAGTTGGTTGACCTGTTCACAGGACATTGCCAGTTCGAGCGATCGCCCCTCGTCATCAGTCGTGAGCAACTCAATCACCACCTGAGGATCAGAGATACGCCCGACGGCATTGATTCGGGGCCCTAGCCGAAACCCGATCGCTTCTGGTTTCAGCGCCTTCTCATGGCTCAACCCCGACACCTGGATCAGCGCTTTTACGCCCATCAGTTTTGACTTGGGCAACAGCTTTAGCCCTCGCTTGACCCAGCGGCGATTGACCCCGGTTAGCGGAGCCAGGTCAGCGATCGTACCGAGGGTAAAAAGCTCGATCAGCGGCGTAGTCAAGTCCTGCGTTTTCTTCAGACATTGAGCCAGACAAACCGCCAGGATGTAGGCTACGCCAACTCCTGCCACGCCTCGATAGGGCGACTCTTCACGAATCAGCTTGGGGTTGAGAATGGCGTTAGCAGGCGGTAGCTGGTCGGGAATGTCGTGATGGTCGGTGACGATGACGATTAGCCCCAGTTCTCTGGCTTTGGCGATCGGTTCGTAGGCGGCGATGCCGTTGTCTACGGTCAGAATTAACTTTACGCCTTCTTCGTGAAATTCTTCTACGATCCGCTGGTTAATGCCGTAGCCTTCCTGCATTCGGCTGGGAATGGCATAGTCTACGTCTGCCCCCAGGAATTTGAGCGATCGCATTAACAGCGCCGTGCTGGTCATTCCGTCTGCGTCGTAGTCGCCGCAGATAGCAATTCTTTGTTGGGTGGCGATCGCCCACATCAGCAGTTCCAGGGCGATCGTCAGGTCAGGAAATTCTTCAATCGGGGAAGGCAGCAGTTGCGTTTCCGGGTTGAGAAACGTCTGAGCGGCTTCCGCTGTCGCAATTCCTCGGTTGATCAAAACCTGTGCCAGCAGCGGTGAAAGCTGAGTCGTCTGAGCCAGCTTTTCTGCCTGCTGCGGTTGTTCGGGGGCAATCTGCCATCGCTGTTGAGGGACGGGCAATCTCGAAGAGATACCCGCAAGGGGTCGCCGCAGCGCTCGAATTGCCTGCGACTGAGGTTGCCTGATACGATCAGACTGGGCACGAATCGATGAGGTCAGGTCAGGAAGAGGCAGATCTGGCACGAGGATGACTTTAGAACAAGAACAGGAATACTACTCCAAAGAATTAGATAAACATATTCCAGTGGGTGTTGTCTACTCTTGTTTTAGCTCACGCTGGTCGAAAGCAACTTACCGTGAAGCGGGTCGAGATGAGAGAGGTAAAGGTCGCCCAGTTGAGTGGCGACTCCATCCCAGCTAAAGCGAGACTCAACTCGCTGCCGACTGGCTCTGCCTAGCTGATCGCGCCAGGTTGGATCGGCCAAAATGCGGCTGATGGCAGACGCAAACGCATCTTCATCCTGAGCAGGTGCCAGTAACCCGGTTTCTTCTGGAACAACAGTGAACTGTAGCCCACCCACATCACTTGCAACCACAGGCGTACCGCCTGCCATCGCCTCGATCGCCACTAAGCCAAACGGCTCATAATGACTCGGCACTACGCAAACATCTGCCGCTGCGTAGTATGTGGGAAGTTGAGTATGGTCTAGCCGACCGAGAAATTCGGTGCGATCGCCTAGCCCTAGCTCATTCACAATGCCTTCAATCCGTTCGCGCTCATCTCCATCGCTGTGTCCTGGACGGCTACCTCCAGCAATCATGAGTTTAAGATCGGCGTGCCGCCGAACCTCAGGATGGTTGACGGCTCTCACCAACGTTTCAATCCCTTTGCGCGGATCAAACCGCCCGACGTAAAGTACGACCTTAGTATCTGGTGAAAGTTTTAACTGTTGTCGAGCGGTCTGGCGATCGACAGCACCGAAGCGCTGAATATCTGTTCCACAGGGAATGATCTCGATATTACCTTTCGTGGAAACGAGCGATCGCATATGATCCCGTTCTTGAGGACTGGTGGCGACTACGCAATCTACCGTCTCTAAACAGGTTTTTTCAACGGCTAAACGAGTACTGGCAATCAAAGGAACAGTCGTAACTGCCTGATACTTTACCGCCCCCAGAGAATGATAAGTATGAATCTGCTTAATCGGTTGATGCTTCCTTAGCTCCATTCCAACCCAAGAGGAGAGCCAGTAGTTGGTGTGAACTAATGGATAAACCACATCCGCCTGCTGCTGAAAACTCAAAAACGCTTCCACGAACTCCGGTAAGTATTCAAACAGCTTGTTACGACCTACAAATTTCTGCGGGCCAGCCGTAAGGCGAACTGTACGGCAGCCAGAGCTGTGTTCAACAATTGCTTCCTGAGTTGGCTCGGTTTGTCGAGTGAACATATCGACCTGCCAACCCTGCTTAGCTAGTGCCTCTCCAACCTGTCTGACGTAAACGTTTTGTCCACCCGCTTCCTCCTTTCCAATTTTCACAGCGGGATCGCCATGAACGGAGATGAGCGCAATCCGTCCTTTTTTTGTAGAAGCCATTGTTTTGATGGGTTTGAAGATCTTGCCGACTTTTCCTCACTAAGGACGATAGAAGTCTTCCATAAAACCTGCATCGCTCTCAGGGGATAATTTCTTTTATGTAATCCTATAGATTTTAAGCAAACTCCAATCTATCCAATCTAATCTGTTGGTATAACGCTCCTAAATGATTTGTAAAAGTGCTCTTCCTGGGGACGGGCACTTCCACAAATCATCTTTTTCACAAATCAAACAAACTAAATAGGATTGCTGTATATTACTTATTAACCTTTTGAACCGAATTAAAACTAATAGATTCACAGAAGAATTTACCGACGTTGAGTTATGACCTCAGGCAGATGATTGTGAGGCGTTTACGCCATACTGTTGAGGTATTAAGGTAAACAAGCACCTTAAATCTACGTCAAGTAAAAGTCCGGATTGCTTATCTGCATAACCGCAGTTGTGTCCGACTTTGCAAGTAAGAATAGCAAGAAGCAAGGAGATATTATGAGCTTAGAAGACAGAGCAAAAGCTACTGGCAAAAACATTGAGGGCAAAGCTCAAGAAGCAATGGGCAACGTGAGTGGCGACCCCAAAGACAAAGCCGAAGGTAAAGCAAAGCAAACCGAATCCGAAGCTCGTCATTCCATTGAAGATGCAAAAGATTCCGTTAAGCGTGCAATTGACTAAGCGTAAATTTGAATAACGTTTAGTGTTATGGGTAGGTGGTGTGCCTACCCAGGCTTGCAAAATTTTGGATTCTTTTCGGTCGATATGATGTAACGTTGAAGTCAGTTTTTAATTAGGAGATGTTGATGAGTTTTCTTCAACATGGTCGGAAAGCTTTAACGGCTTTAGTCTTAACTCTAGTGCTTACGTTTACGGCAGCCTGTGGTACTGCAACTCAAGCTCGTCAAAGCCCGTCTGCCACTCAGCCAAACGTGGCATATTCTCAGCTTGAGACGGGAAACACAACTGCTGGACAAAGCTTTGGAGATTGGGTCATCCAAACTAGTCGTGGGCTAGTCCGCGATGCTTATGTGCGAGACAACGATAAGCTGGGTGCAGTTATCTCGCCAGAGGTTCGTCCTGCTGAAGTTCGCACTCTAGCGCGATCGCTTGTCCAGGGTTTCCATAACAATTTTCCCGATCGCAACCTGACGGTTTTAATGTATGCCCCTGACAAGCAGTTGATTCTGACTGCGAAGTACGATAACCAGTCCCGTCAAATTGAATATCAGTAGCTCAAAGCATTATGCAGTTTTGAGTTCTGGGGTCTGATAAAGTTTAACTGTTTGAAAGGGCAACCCTTTAGGAAATCCGCAAGGTCTTGAAAACGAGGTCATTTGCATGACGAGTAGTAATGAGTACAAGCGCCAAATCATGAATGACTTGGCGAAGGGTAATGTAGAGTCTTTAGACAGTGATTCTACAAAAGTCGCAGAGAGCTATCAGAGCTTTGACGACTTTGCCCAGCGGTCTTCACGAGATGAGCGACGACAATTGTTTAGCCGTTCGTTTAATTCCGAGCGAATTCCTTCCAGCCAGATGGAGCCTGAGTTGCAGAAGGCGATCGCCCAGATTAAGCCAAACGAGCGGGACGATGTGGCGCGTGACTTGCTCAAGCACCTTAAACAGCGTGGACTGAGCGATCGCGACTTGGAGCGGCAATTGGGTCTTTCCACTCACCATGCCAGCAAAATGTCGGCAGATGATGTGAGTCGTTTAATCTCATTTGCTTATCACAGCCACCCGGATATCTTTCATGAGGTTCTGGCAGACCAGCCCGCAATTGTTAAGTTTCTCAGCAATCCTCTGGTTGGGGCTGCGCTGGGAGCGATCGCCGCCAAGTGGATGGGACACCGCAAGTAGCGTCCTATCCCCCTCAAGCAAAGGACATAACCCTCTAAGCTTAAAGCCCTCAATCTCTCAAGGAGACCCGAGGGCTTTGTTATTTCTACTTTGTTGGTATTAGGGGAGACTCTCTGACTTTCTCCGACTTTTTCATGCTGATTCAGTTCAGGGAGTGGTCTAATGTGGAGATTGTAGACCTCCTAAAAATCCACCCTATGCCATGAAAGCTCCAATTCGCAGGATATTCTTATTTGTACTCAGTTTTATCTTTGCTGTTGGAATCAGTAATCAATCTTTGTCTGCTCAGTCTACAGAACTGGCTGCGACAGAAGTAGGCGATCGCATTGCAGAGGTCGAGCAGCTTTGGCGCGGACAATATGAAACTCACTTTGGCACTCAACTCGTCGGTACTCCCCTGACGGCTGAGCAAATTTCGGCAACGCTAGGACAGCTCACCACTGAGACGGGCAAAAGGTTTGCGTTGGTTTATGCTTTTCCTCAGCCTGAAGAGTTAGAACTGTTGCTTGTCATTCCTGATACATTGCCCGTGCGGGTGACGCTGCCCGAAGCTCGTCAGCCCGTGCTATTAGAAGCAGCAAATGAGTTTAAGGCAGCGGTTTCTCGACCAGTACGAACGGGAGAATATTTAACTTCTGCAAAACAACTCTATGACTGGCTGATTGCTCCTTTAGAATCCCGACTGCAAGCCGAAAATATCGATACTTTAATTTTGTGTGGTGGAGCTATCTTGCGATCGCTTCCCTTTGCAGCCCTACATGATGGACGACAGTCTTTAGTTGAAAAATATAATCTTGGACTGGTGCCAGCCTTTAACCTGATCAACCAGCAGCACAGCAATCTTAGAACCGAGAAGGTATTGGCAATGGGGGCATCCGAGTTTCAGGCAATGCCTGACCTGCACGCGGTGCCTTTAGAGCTTTCCACGATTACACAAGATATCTGGCAAAGTGAGGTATTTTTAAACCAGGAATTTACCCTAGACAACCTGAGTCAGCAGCTTGAATCGGGAGAATTTAGCATTGTTCACCTGGCAACTCATGCTCAGTTTCGACCCGGAGTACCTGAAAACTCATACATTCAGCTCTGGCAAAATGATAAACTCACTTTAGATCAATTGCGACAGCTAGACTGGAGCGAGTTGCCCGTTGAGCTACTGGTATTGAGTGCTTGTCAGACAGCATTGGGCGATCGCCAGGCAGAGCTAGGGTTTGCAGGGCTAGCGTTTCAGGCGGGTGTGAAGTCCTCCGTCGCAAGTTTATGGCGGGTGAGTGACCTGGGTACTTTGGCGTTAATGCGTGAGTTTTATTGGCAATTGGCAAACCCAGAAGTTACCACTAAAACGGAGGCGCTGCGAAGAACACAAGTCGCCATGCTGCGAGGAGATGTGAAGATTGAGGGCGGACAAATTTATACATCAGCAGGGCTGCTCCCTTTGCCTGAAAACCTAGAGCAGTTCCAGCTTGACCTGTCCTCTCCCTACTATTGGTCAGCTTTTACTCTAGTAGGTAGCCCCTGGTAAAGTTTATCGCTACAGCTATAGCCATACAGGTTAGGACAAAAGAGGGTGGGGCTAAGCCCCACCCTCTTTTGTCCTGACTTAAGTGACTAGCGCTATATTAGACTGAGTGTTAAGGAATATAGAACAATGCGGGGTTGATGCAAGGAGGGCAGATGTCCACTGAAACTACGGCACAGGAATACCAAGCCGCTGATCTTCCCGCTTGGAATCCGCCTGAGCCTCCAACCGATTTAATTTTTGATGATGGAGTTCCGTTGGAAAGCAATCGCCATCGCATCGCAATGAATGTGCTGATCGATTCTGCCTTGAATGCTTTAAAGGAGAAACCTGACTCCTTTGTCGGCGGCAATATGTTTGTCTACTACAGCCGTAATCAGGCAATGAATCGAGACTTTAGAGGCCCTGATTTTTTTGTTGTTTTAGATGTAGACGGAAGTAAAGAGCGTCAGGGTTGGGTTATTTGGGAAGAAGAAGGACGCTATCCGGATGTAATTGTTGAACTCATGTCACCCTCAACGGCTAAAGTTGATCAAGGTGAGAAAAAACAGCTCTATGCCCGCACGTTTCGCACGGCAGAATACTATATTTATGATCCGTTTGAACCTGATTCCTTGAAGGGCTGGCGATTAAATGGCTCTCAATATCAGGCAATTGTGCCAAGCGATCGCAACTGGTTATGGTGCGATCGCTTAGGTCTATGGTTAGGTACCTGGGAAGGTCGTTTGCGTCGAGAGCCACCCACCGGAACCTGCTCCTGGCTGCGTTTTTATGATCGAGAGAGTAACTTAATTCTGTTATCGGAAGAAATTGCTGAACAGGAACACCAGCGGGCTGAACAGGAACATCAACGGGCTGAACAGGAACACCAGCGGGCTGAACGATTAGCGGCTCGGCTGCGAGAGTTAGGAGAAAACCCAGATAGTTTTAATGCATAGTGCTTGAGCGAAAGATGAGAGCATCCAACCCAGCCGCTGTAGTTGTTGACTACCATCAAGTCAATGCAGCAGATTCACTACTACCCAAACCCTCCATTCTCTCCAGTTCAGGATGGAGTGAGATTCACCTGGAGGTTTTTCAACAACCCAAATTTGAAACGGCAGAACACTATCATCCGATGCACATCATTGCTTGTGGAATGGCTAACTCACTAGGGCATTCTACCGGAGCAGGGGCGAGATGGCTAGACGGCAAACGACAGCAAGAACCCCGAAATGTGGGTGATATTGCGGTCATTCCAGCAGGAATTACTCACCGCTGTAGTTGGGATACCCCAGTGCAATTTGTTATTTTGGCAATAGAGCCTGTACTGCTTCAATGGGTGGGTCAGGATTGGGTTAATCCGGATCGGATTGAACTCATTCCACGTTTTGCGACCGAACCGGACGGTTTGATTCAAAGCATCATTTTTGCTTTAAAAACAGAAGTGGAAATGGGGGGGATCGGTAGTCATTTGCTAATAGATAGCCTCAGGACAACGTTGATAATTCACCTATTGCGGTACTACTGCGCGACACAGCCGAAGCTGAACCGTTATTCTAATGGCTTCTCTCAGTCCAAGCTTCGACAGGTAAAAGATTACATCCGTGAGCATTTGCATCAGAACTTAAAATTGAGTGAGATAGCGGCGATCGCTCAACTCAGTCCTTATCACTTTCTGCGCCTGTTCAAGCAAAGTACTTCACACACACCTCACCAATACATTTTGCAGTGTCGGGTCGAGAGAGCCAAATTTCTGTTACAGCATAGTGAACTTACAATTGCAGAAATCGCGGTTCGGGTAGGTTTTTCTGATCAAAGCCATTTCACTCGATACTTTAAGGGTAGGGTCGGTGTTACGCCCAGGCAATTTCAGAGGCGATCGCAATAACTTACAAAAAATCCGCAGCTTTTTTCTAGAGTTTCATGTAGCTGATTTCTTAGGCTATCAGCAGAATTCTTCTGGAGAAAAGTAATGCAAATTGAGCAAACAGAAGTGTTGATTTCTACGCCCGATGGCCAAATGCCAGCATTTTTAGTTAAGCCTGGGAAAGGCGATCGCCATCCAGCCATTCTTCTACTCATGGAGTCATTTGGACTCACTTCACATATCCAACAGGTGGCAATTCGGATTGCTCATGAGGGTTATGTAGTACTCACACCCGATTTGTATTATCGTCAGTTGCCTCACAATAAGTTTGGCTATGACGAAGTTGATCAGGCAATGGCGATGATGTGGAGCCTCGATTTTGGTCACCCTATGGAGGAAGATATCAGCGCAGCATTGAATTATCTCAAATTCTGTTCTCAAGTTTATCCAGACCAAATCGGGGTGACTGGGTTTTGTTTGGGCGGCGGACTCACTTTTTTCACTGCTTGCAAATTTTCAGAAGCAATTGCGGCGGCGGCTCCTTTTTATGGCATGGTTCTAGATGAGTGGGTTGAGGCAATTCCAGATATTACAGTGCCGATGTATCTGTTTTTCGGTGGCACTGATCCCTTCATTCCACATGAGCGAATCAGGCAAATTGAGTCCCGCTTTCAGGAACTTGGCAAAACATATCAGTTAAAAATTTACCCCGAAGCGAATCACGGATTTTTCTGCCATGAACGATCGTCCTACAATCGCGCTGCGGCAGAAGATTCCTGGCAAAAACTCATACAGTTTTTCCGTCAACACCTATTGCTCAGATCTCTTGACTGACAATGCTACAGCTTTAAGAACGTTGAGAATTTTCAGGACAACAGGTGAGGATTCGGACTGTCGTCGCGCCAGAGCCAACTTTAATGCTGGAAAATCACCAAGTAGTGGTCGGTAAACTACACCTTTTGCACTCAGATTTTGCATATTTTCTAACACAAACGTGATACCAGCCCCAGCCGCCGCTAACCCCAAGCGAGTTTGGGCAAGTTCAGCTTCTTGAACAACGTTGGGCACAAACCCGGCTTGTTCACAGCATTTGATGAAATTGGCGTAGAGAACTGGGGCAAGCGATCGCGGATAAAAAATGAGCGGTTCATTCGCTAGCACCTGAAGCGGAATTTGCTTTTGCCTAGCCAATCGATGAGACGTAGGTACGGCAGCAACATACATTTCCTTGTACAGGGGGTCTACATAAAGAGTGGGTTCACGAATGGGAAGGTAGACGAATCCGATATCAATTTGGTGAGTGCGGAGCGCTTCAACGTGTGCTTCCGTTCCGCCACTGGTCAGTGTTAAGTCAACCTGCGGATAGCGCTCTCGACAGGTATTTAAGATGTCTCTCCCCAGACAAAATAGGGTTGCTTCCGTCAAGCCGATTCTCACTTTGCCGATTCGCCCCTCGGCGACCTGTCGCGTTGTCTGGATGCCTTCCTCAACATCGCTCAACACTCGTCGGGCGGTTTCTAGAAACTTCTGTCCGGCTGCCGTTAATTTAACCCAGTGTTTTGTCCGTTCCAACAGTTGAATTTCCAGGCTATCTTCTAATGCCTGGATTTGTTTGCTTAGAGCGGGTTGGCTCAGGTGCAGCGATTCTGCTGCTCGCCCAAAGTGTAGCTCTTCGGCAACCGCAATGAAATATTTAAGCTGACGGAATTCCATGAGATCAGTTTGTCATAACGATGAGTTATTGCACCATACGCACCTTCAAAATAGCAGTTCTGATCTGAGACAAACCATATTAATAACTGTAAGTTATTAAGCTATTGCTACAAAGAAATAGCGATCGCCATTCTTCTAACTATGATGAAGACACAGCCGCTTACGTCTCAGAATCAAATTGCAATGGTTACAAGAAGCCAGGATTGTTATGAGGCATTTTTAGGCGCTGATTCTCTTAACTTTCTGTTGAACTTACCCTTTGTTGAACGGAGCAATTTCAATGCACCCGGAACAGTCTTACTCATCAAAGCCACAGTCCTTTTCCCGCCGTACCGTAATCCGGGCAATGGGAATTGGTGCTGCCACCGCTGCGTTTACACCTCTTGTTCAAGCAGGGCATCAGATTGCCCAAAGTCAAACTACTCCCAATCAAACTACTCCCAATCAAACTACTCAGTCCGGTTCAAGTCAAACCTCACAAGTGATTACCAAGCCAATCCCTCGAACAAATGAACGGGTGCCTGCAATCGGTATGGGAACCTTTCTCACGTTTGATGTGTTGTCTGACCAGCCACGCAACAACATTCGAGAAGTGATACGTCGCTTTTGGGATGGCGGTGGGCGATTGATTGATGTTTCACCACTCTATGGGATGTCAGAGGTGAATGTGGGTGAATTTGCAGCAGCGCTCAATATTACTGAAGATCTGTTCATCACTAACAAAATTTGGGCGACGGGTGAGTATCTAGGAGATGATAGCCATGCCTTACGTCAGCTTGAGCAGTCCATGCAGCGGTTGTCGCGCGATCGCATTGACACCATGCAGGTTCACAGCCTGGTCAATGTAGAAATGGTCATCCCATTCCTGCGAGAGTGGAAACAGGAAGGCAGAATCCGTTACCTTGGGGTAACTCATCATGATTTGCCGCTGTATTCCGCACCAATCGCTCGATGGATTGAGAATGGTGAGTTAGATTTTGTGCAAGTCCGCTATTCTATTTTTGAGCGCGGAGTGGAAGAGCGCATCCTGCCAGCGGCGGCTGATCAGGGAACCGCAGTGTTGGTTAATATGCCCTTTGAAAAAGCGCGTCTGTTTGAAGTTGTTCAGGGGCAACCGCTTCCCGATTTTGCCCGTGAAATTGACTGTGAAAACTGGGCGCAATTTTTCCTCAAATATGTGATCTCCCATCCGGCTGTCACCTGTGCGATTCCTGCAACCACCAATCCTGATCACGTTACTGAAAACTTAGGGGCAATGAGAGGGGCGCTTCCCGATCAGGAAATGCGAACTCGAATGGTGCGACACATGGAAAGTCTTCCTGGTTTTGAAAACCTAGCTCAGATACCCTGGTATCCTGGTAAACAATTCGGTGGGTTAGTGCGTCTGCCCGGTTTGGCTGCGACTCAAAATGCTAGAAATCGTTGAGATGAGATCAGTTCGTCAATTTTCTCTGTTGATTGTCTCTGCTGTTTGTCTGGTTGTGAGCGGCTGTGCGCCCCAAAACGTGATACACAACAACCCAAGCTCATCCCCCGTAACCCCTCAGCCAACGGTGTCTGCTCGTCCTTTGGAATCTCCAGCGTCACCAGAAACTCCTGTTGCGCCAGATGTTGCTCAGGAAGCTGAAGCAGATATTTGGACACAGATGCAGCAAGGAACGGGATATGTGGTGCTGCTGCGTCATGCTCAAACCGTTGCGGGAACGGGCGATCCACCTGGGTTTCAGCTTAATGACTGCGCGACTCAGCGCAACTTATCAGAGGCAGGCAGAGAGCAGGCTGCTCGGATTGGTCAGGTATTCCGCGATCGCAACATTCCCATTCACCAGATCCTCTCCAGTCAATATTGCCGCTGTTTGGATACCGCCAAACTCCTCAACCTGGGCGAGGTTGAACCCTCTCCTATGCTAAATTCTACATTCACCAATCGCGCCAACGAAGCGGAGCAAACGGCACAGGTTCGTCAACGAATACTCGACCATCAAAATACGCCTGGAGTGATTGTAATGGTGTCACACTTTGTCAACATTGGTGACATCAGTGGCATAAACCCTCCATCAGGTGGGGCAGTCATCATGAGAACCAATCAGCAAGGGGAGTTAGAAGTTGCAGAGCAAATTCGAGATTGGTGAAACCTGGAAATTGCAAAAACCTTTGGGCAACCCAATCTTAGAGCGCCTTGCAAATGGGTAAACCAGGGGCAAGGGCGAACGGACATTCGCCCCTACAGGGATCTATGTTTTACGCAAGTGAAAACCGCTGTAAGGCTCATACAAACGCAACTCATCATTCTCAGCAAAAACTAATTGCCGTCTTTAATTTCCTAGTTATCGACTTAATCTGATTCAACGAGGTAGACAATGAAACGAATGGCTGTCAGGCGATCGCGCCCCAAAAACGTGACTATACAACACTTCCTCAAAAAACTGGATTGGACTAACTTTGCTCTGATTTTGTCACTCACGGCTATTATCATTCCCGTTGCTGGGCAGGATGGATTACAGAGGAACATCTCTGAATTTGAGGGTTCCGTTTCCCCCAATCGCACCGTAGACGAACAGGGCTGGCGACATCTAGCATTTCAGGTAGATAGCGTAGATCAAACCTACCAACGCTTACAGGCTGAAGGGGTAGAGTTCTTGACTGAGCCGTTCACTTATGATCCGCCAGGGTATAAGATTGCATTTTTCGGAGATCCTGAAGGAAACATATTAGAACTCTATCAAGATCTGTAGCGCTTTGCTTGAACTATATAGAACCCATTTGAGATCTTAGGGAGAGGCTGCAAGCCGCTTAATCATTAGCCGAATGAAGCAAAGGTTGATTTTTGCTGTGGCACGCTCATGAGTTGTTCAAACACCCCTGCGGTTCGCCAGTGCTTGTAGTGCCAATAGACAGTTGAGTAAGGAGGAAAGTCTCTCCGCAAGTCACACCAGCTACACCCGTTTTTCAATTGGTACAATATCCCATTAACGATTTCTCGTTTTGTCCAGTTGGAGGGGCGAGCTTGTTTCTTCTTAGGTAATATTTCAAGCAACAGGGGTTCAAAGATTTCCCACTCTGCATCTATGAGGTCGCTGGAATAAGGCATGACATCTCAATTCGGTAAGTTGGAGCATCTAATTCCTATTCTAAAAGATGTCAAATAGCCTCTATAGGCAGCTTCATGTGGAAACGGTGTAAGATCTGCGACTTCTTCGAGAAGTCGCAGATCTTGTCCCTTGTTATTCGCATATTTCAGCGCCATTCGTCTTAACTCGGATGTACTTTATAGAGCCTTTCAGTCTCCAACAAAGCTAACTTGAGTTGCGATCGCCCCCCCTTCAACAAGTCCTGCCAACAAAATCTTTTCTACCTCATCCAGCAACACAACAAGGTAGGAACGGTCTGCTGAAAAAGCATAGGATCGGATAGTTGATAGTTCACTTGTATTCTTAAGCATCTCTAAACATGGTCAATCTGGGATAGGAGTGTCAAGATCAGAGAAGGACTTAGGATTGCTCTGAAACTTCTATGCCAGACCTTCAGGTTTCGATCGCTCAGCACTACCACGAGCGCACCAAGTACGACCCAGCGACGATTCAAGAGAAATCTCAGGGGTTAGACTGGGACAAGCAGCCCGTTCCGTTTAAGGAATACAAGATTGGGGCAACCTATGACCTCAAGCCTTACCTGACGGAAGTAGAAGCTTCTCCTGCCGATTTTGCGGATAGCTGGGAGCGACTGTCGCGGCTGCTGTTTTGCAGCTATGGGCTGACGCTAAAGATGATGACTCGCTACGGCGATCCGGTTTATCTCAGGGCTGCGCCGTCTGCCGGAGGTCTTTATCCGGCTGAGGTTTACCTGATTTCACGCGGAACGCCGCTGCTCCCTGCGGGGCTTTACAGCTACCAGCCACAGTCTCATTCGCTAATTCGCTTTTGGGATAGTGAGGTCTGGGAAGATTTACAGAAAGCCTGTTTCTGGCATCCGACTTTAGAAAATACGCAACTGGCGCTGGTTGTCTCGGCGGTGTTTTTCCGCTCGGCGTGGCGCTATCAAGATCGGGCCTATCGCCGAATTTTTCTCGACACGGGGCATCTGCTCGGCAATGTCGAGTTGGCGGGAGCCATGAACGATTACCGTCCTCACCTGATTGGCGGCTTTGCTGATGAAGCGGTGAATGAATTGCTTTATCTAGATGCAGAGCAGGAGGGGGCGATCGCCATCATTGCCCTGGCCGATCTGCTCGACATTCAGCAAAACCTGCCTCTAGCGCAAACTGCTTTGCCCTCCGCCACCCAGGTTAAGTATCCTAAAATCTCAGACGGAGAGTTGCTGCACTACTTCCACCGCGCCACTCAGATTGGCATTGCTCAAAGTTCTCCCTTTCCCACCAATGCCAAACCCGAAGCAGAGTCTGTGCTAGTTGCTGAACCAGCGGAAGACAAATATAACTTTCCGTTTTGCCTGAAAGTTTCTACTGTGGCCCCTTCAATCTTTTGGGGCGAAAACCTATCGGCACTGGAAAGCACTATTCTCAAACGCCGCTCGACCCGTGCCTACAGCGGCGAACCGCTCACCCTGGATGAACTCAAGGCGCTGCTCGACTTTACCTATCAGCCGCACCACTACATTGACCAGAGTTTAGATCGATCGCCTGACTACTTTGACCTGAATTTAATTGAAACTTTCATTGCCGTCTCTGGCGTTGAGGGCTTAGAGGAAGGCTGCTATTACTACGCTCCTAAGGCACAAGAACTCAGGCAAATCCGCTTTAAGAATTTCCAGCGAGAGCTACACTTCCTCTGTCTGGGACAAAACCTGGGACGCGATGCGGGAGCGGTATTGTTTCATACGGCTGATTTAAAGCAGGCTGTGGCGGCGTATGGCGATCGCGTTTATCGCTATCTGCACATGGATGCCGGACATTTAGGACAGCGGCTTAATTTGGCTGCGATTCACCTCAACCTGGGTGTGAGCGGCATCGGCGGCTTCTTTGACAATGAAGTCAATGAGGTGTTGGGCATTCCCACTGACGAAGCGGTTCTTTACATTACAACGTTGGGGCGATCGGCGTGAGAAAAATGGACTTCCAGGGAAATTCGCTACTTTTCAAACACCCTCTTTAGCCGAATGGCATTGAAGTCAGTCAAAAACGAGCGCAAGCACTATGCAATATCAGTTATTTGTCCAAAGTTTGTCCACTCTTGATGCAGCCGAGCAAAAATTTGTGGCATCGGTCGTGGAAATGCCAACGGTGAGTGGAGAAGGTGCAACAGAAGCAGAAGCGATCGCCCAGGCAAAAGTCGCCCTGGAGTCCAAACTAGCTACAGGCAAGTTCGTCACGATTCAAATCAGATCGGCTGACCAGCTTGATGAATTTACCAACGAGGAAATCGATCCCTGGTTGAAACATCTGGGGTTGTTTGCGGATGATCCAACGTTTGAGAATTTTTTAGAGGAGGTTGCCGCTTACCGTCAGCAAGTTGAGGAAGAGACAGAAGCATAATATTATACGTAATGGATACGGATCACCTCAGTCTTTATGAAAGAGGTGATCCAATAATCCGCAATCGAATTCTAATCATTCGGCAAACTGCTTCTGACAGCCTTGCAATCACAGTAATTAATGTAGAGGAACAATGTGCAGGACGTTTAGCTCAGATTCGCAAAGCAACAACGACTCAGGCCCTTGTCTTCGCTTATGAAAAACTCAAAGCAACCCTCGTTTTGTTCTCTGATATCCAAGTTTTAGATTACGACATGAGAGCCAATGATCGCTTTCAAGAATTTAGAGAAGCTGGAGTTCGTATTGGTACACAAGATTTAAGAATTGCAGCGATCGCTCTTACCCATAATGCTACTCTTCTCACTAGAAATTTGCGTGATTTTGAGCGAGTTCCAGGGCTGGTGATTCAAGATTGGTCAGTTTAGAGAAGGGGCTGCATCTGTGCCAGACATTTTTCTAGTTGAAAGGCGCAACTTCCCTAGAGTACTAGCTTCCCTCATCAATGATGGCGCTGCGATCGAGCAGTAGCAAGTTACGAAGCTGATCGGTGTCAAATTCGGTTAACCAGTTTTCGCCTGTGCCGACTACCTGTTCAGACAGTGTTTTTTTGCTTTCAATTAGTTCATGGATACGTTCTTCTAACGTACCAGTGCAGACAAACTTGTGAACCTGCACATTGCGGGTTTGCCCGATGCGAAAGACGCGATCGGTTGCCTGGTTTTCTACCGCCGGATTCCACCAGCGATCGAAGTGAAACACATGATTGGCTCTGGTGAGGTTAAGCCCTACGCCACCTGCCTTGAGTGAAAGGATAAATACTCGTGGGCCCTGCGGGTCGTTCTGGAAGCGATCGACCATTTCCTCTCGCTGCTTTTTGGAGGTACCGCCGTACAAGAAGAGGGTTTCCCGGTTGAACTGTTGCTCTAGATAGGCTTTAAGGAATTTACCCCATTCGGCAAACTGAGTGAAGATGAGGGCGCGATCGCCCTCTGCCAGCAGTTCATCCAGCATTTCCTCCAATCGCTGAAGTTTGCCGGAAAGGGTGCGGAAAGATGAGGGATGAGGGATGAGGGATGCAGTATTTCTAGTATTCTTTGTCTCTTTGGCGGCAACTTCTTTAAACAAAACGGGATGGTTGCACACCTGTTTGAGCTTGACCAGCAGAGCTAAAATCATGCCGTGACGCTGGATGCCTTCGGCGGACTCGATTTCGACTAGCGACTGGTCGACTAGCTTTTGGTAAAGGGCGGCTTGCTCGGCGGATAGCCCACAAAACACAGTCATTTCCTGCTTTTCGGGCAGATCTTGAATGATGGTGCGATCGGTTTTGAGTCGTCGCAGGATGAAGGGTTGAACGAGCGATCGCAAGGTTTGCAGTGAAGCCGTGTCGCCGTATCGCTCGATTGGCACGGCAAACCGCCGCTGGAAAAAATTACGCGGCCCTAAATAGCCAGGGTTGAGGAAATCCAGGATTGACCAAAGTTCTGACAATCGGTTTTCAATCGGCGTTCCGGTGAGGGCGATGCGAAACTGGGTTTCAAGCTGGCGCACGGCCTGAGACTGTTTTGCTTCTGGATTTTTGATGTTCTGTGCCTCATCCAGCACTACGCCCTGCCAGGAAACGCTTTGCAGGTCTTTGGCATCGCGGTAAACCAGGGCGTAGCTGGTAATCACCAGGTCGTAGCCCTTGACCGCCTTAGCGAAAGCTTTACCTTGCGATCGCTTATCGCCGTGATGTACCAGCACTTTCAGCGTTGGGCCAAACTTCTTCACCTCACGCTCCCAGTTGCCCAGTACCGAAGTAGGACACACCAGCAGCGTCGGAGCTTCCAGCGCATCCTGTTCCTTTAAGTGCAGCAGCAGGGCAATCAGTTGAATCGTCTTACCCAAACCCATGTCGTCGGCCAGGCAAGCCCCCAGTCCCCAACGCTTTAAAAAGGCCAGCCACGAAGTTCCCCGCACCTGATAGGGGCGCAGTTCGCCCTGGAAGCTTTGGGGGGGGGCGATCGCCTCCACGTTCTGATTGCCAGTCGTCAGCGTGTTGATTAGCTCTTGCAGCGAACCCGATGCCTCAAAGTTGACCACAGGCAGCTTTTCGATCATCTGCGTGTCGCCCGTGCTGATTCGCAGCGCATCTTCCAGCGACAGCGACATCTGATCTTTGCGGCTCTCAAAGAAGCTCTGCGCCGCCCGCACATCCTGAGGACGCAACTCTACCCATTCCCCATTAATCTCAACCAGCGGCGTATTCAACTCCACCAGCCGATCAAACTCTTCCTTAGAAAGCCGCTGACCGCCAATCGACAGTTCCCACTTAAAGTTGAGCAAACTTTGCAGCCCTAGCCGCTGTTTGTTGCGCTTGGAGGGCGTTTCTGCTCGAACCCGCAGCCCCAGCCGATTTGCCAAGCCCTGATGGTTTGCCAAACTGGGCGGCAAAACCACACCAAAGCCGCTGTCTTGAAGCTGCCACGCCGCCGATTTAATAAAGTTGTAAACCTGCATCGGGTCAAGCGGACAGGCTTGGGGCTGCTGCACTTGCAGGCTTGGCTCTAGCACCGGATATAGCCTAGAGGCAAAGCCCAACCCTGCCAACAGCGTTTCCTGGGGATGGTGAATGGTGCGTCCCAAGTAGTCCAGCCGTTCTACCGGATTGTTCCAAATCGTTTTAGCGCTGACCAGGAAATCGGCATCATGAGCCGCTTGAAGGTAAAACTCTAGCGCCCAGTCCGTCTGCCCTGGTGCAGGCGTTCGCAGATAAAAGCAGGTGCGAAAGGAAGCAGCCTGCTGGGTCAACTGCTGCTGAATGGGGGCAATCCAGTTATTCAGGATTGTCTCTAGCGGCTCCAACTGTTCGGCTTCTGTGGAAACCATTCCCGGATGGGGCGAGTCGGCTGTGGTCATTCCCAATGCCTGGAGCCACTCTCGCACGGGCGCATCTTTGGATAGAGGGATGGCGGGTAGCGGATGGCTAGCCAGTGCAGCTCGAACCTGAGCATCAATGCTCTGATTGAGGAAGCTGAGCAACAGATTCTGTGCGCTCGGAAAGAGGGCTGCTTCGATAGGCTCGGTAGAGGATGGCTGATAGGCACGGCAGACGGCGGGCATCTGCCGCGAGAAATGCTCCAGACGAGCCTGGTCAGCGGCGCTGTCTAGCAAGGTTTGCCAGCGGGCAATGGCAACTTCATCGGAACGCTCCAAAATCGGCAAAAACTTGGAACGGGCTAATAAATCCAGGTGCCAGCGGGCAACGTGTGACCAAAAGCGCAAATCTCCACTCAGCCAAGATTCTTCACTGACAGAACTGAGGGGTAGAGACTGGAGAAATTGAATTGCTTCTAGCGGCTTCAGACAAACTCCCTGTATCTGCCAAACCTGAAGCGTAGGGGCAGCGTTTTCATCGGGAGAATGAGATGGGGCGGCGGAGTGCTGCGGGATGGCGATCGCCCTGGAAGGAGAAGTTTGCATCGCCTCCTCCGTTTCACCTGCCTCAACCGGGTACGTAGGTAGCGCCAGGGCAACCGACTGCCAGCGAGCATTGGCCGCTTGTGATAAGGTTGCCGCTTCCAAAGTTTGGGTTGCAGATTGAGCTTTTGAGCGGGCTGACTTTGTTTTTGTGGCGGTGGTATGTCTAGCCTCTAAGGGGACATCTGAGACGGCCCAATTGATTTGGCGAGAGTGATGCAGCGATCGCAATCCTTCGATTAGCTCTGCTGCGGTGATCACAAATGGATGCGGCAGCATCGTATCTCGCTGAGTGTCTTCTGCCTGCGGTTCAACTCTGCGCCAGGCTTCACCCCAAATCAAGAAACAGCTTGCCTGAACCCCAGAAGGTTGAGCCAAAGAAGACGTTTGAGGCTGGAGCAGCCAGCTACCGTGTAGAATTGCCATGCACTAAGCGTCACTAGCGATCTAAGAGCGATCTTCATATAGAGAGGGCGATCGCAAAATACTGCATCACCACTCACACCAGGGCAACCGCTGGAACCTCAGAGTTTCCTAGTATGAGGCGAATTTCCCTGGATGAAGCAGTTATATCTGCAATGCTGGATTCATTGTACAACCATATTCTTAGGGTGGTTCGTGGGAGGTTTGATCAGGTCTCAAATTGACCGTGCAAAAGTGATTTCAAGTTGAAATTCCCTAGCTGGAGTTCTACTTTGAGGTAGGTCTGTTGCACTGAACTCCGTGCAAATTGCTGGCATTGGTAATGGGCGGAAACCAGAGAAACTGCCCGAAGAAACGTAAAAATTATTGCAATGCGCTACGATTGAATCAACTTTAGGAGTAACTTCTAACTTCATCATTTTCTAGTCGCTAAACCAGTTGGGGAAATGGTTTAGCCCTCGTGATGAGAATGAAGCGATCGCCCGATATCTCACAACCTGTCTCAATCTTGAAGATAGATTGAGAATTGATTCGGGCAGTTTCTTCTAATAACTCATTGCAACAGCAGACTAAGAGCATCAGTGCTACGATTGCCACAGAAGAAAAAACAAGGCTAAAAGGACAGAGTGCCGCATGGTAGAGGAAATAGATAAGTCAATATCCTTCGACGGACGGGATATTCGGCTTAAGGTAGGTCTGCTTGCACCGCAAGCAGGCGGTTCCGTGTTGGTTCAGTCAGAGGAAACAGCAGTTTTTGTAGCGGCAACCCGCGCCGCTGGCAGAGAAGGAATCGACTTTTTGCCGCTGCTGGTCGATTATGAAGAAAGACTGTATGCCGCTGGACGAATTCCTGGTGGGTTTCTGCGCCGAGAAGGCCGCCCTCCCGAAAAAGCAACCCTGATCAGCCGTTTGATTGACCGTCCGCTGCGTCCGCTGTTTCCCGGTTGGCTGCGGGATGATATCCAGGTCGTAGCAACTACAATGGCGCTAGATGAGCGGGTTCCGCCTGATGTGCTAGCGGTAACGGGGGCATCGATTGCAACACTGCTAGCAGGTATTCCCTTTAATGGCCCCATGGCCGCCGTGCGAGTCGGGCTGATTGGCGATGATTTCATTATTAACCCGACCTACAGCGAGATTGAAGCAGGCGACCTGGATCTGATCGTTGCAGGCTCACCCGAAGGCGTGATCATGATCGAAGCGGGGGCAAACCAGTTGCCTGAGCAAGACATGATCGAGGCGATTGACTTTGGCTATGAGGCCGTTCGCGATCTGATTCAGGCACAGCGTGACCTGATGGCAGAACTGGGCATTGAGATCGTGACCGAGCAGCCCCCTGAAGTAGACTCGACCCTGGAAGACTTTATTCGCGATCGCACCGAAGGCTCGATTAAAGAAATTCTGACTCACTTTGAATACAGCAAAAGTGAGCGTGACGCAGCACTGGATCAGGTGAAAGAAGGAGTGGTGGCGGCGATCGCCGAACTGCCCGAAGAAGACCCCATCCGGCTTGCGGCTGAGGCAGATACCAAGGCGCTGGGCAATACCTTTAAGGGATTGACCAAGAAGTTAATGCGCCGCCAGATTGTCGAAGATGGCATTCGAGTAGATGGTCGCAAACTCGACGAAGTGCGCCCGATCTCTTGCCGCACCGGAATTTTGCCCGCGCGGTTCACGGCAGCGGACTGTTCCAACGGGGATTAACGCAAGTCCTATCTATTGCGACATTGGGCACCCCCGGAGATGCCCAGGAGCTAGACGACCTGCACCCCGATGAGCAAAAGCGCTATTTGCACCACTACAACTTCCCGCCTTATTCAGTGGGTGAAACCAAGCCGATGCGATCGCCCGGTCGCCGCGAAATTGGGCATGGCGCACTGGCAGAACGGGCAATCATCCCCATCCTGCCGGACAAAGACAAGTTTCCCTACGTCATCCGCGTCGTGTCAGAAGTGCTTTCCTCTAACGGCTCTACTTCAATGGGTTCAGTCTGTGGCTCCACCCTGGCTTTGATGGATGCTGGGGTGCCCATTACCAAACCCGTTAGCGGTGCCGCAATGGGACTGATTAAAGAAGGCGATGAAGTCCGCATCCTCACGGACATTCAGGGCATCGAAGATTTTCTCGGCGATATGGACTTTAAAGTTGCCGGAACCGACAGCGGCATCACCGCCCTGCAAATGGATATGAAGATCAACGGCTTGCCCATTGCTGTGATCGCAGACGCAATCCGTCAGGCAAAACCTGCCCGGATGCACATCCTGGAAAAAATGTTGGCCACTATCGACAAGCCTCGCTCTGAGTTGTCACCCTACGCCCCGCGCCTCCTCACTATCAGAATTGACCCCGATATGATTGGTATGGTGATTGGGCCCGGCGGCAAAACAATCAAGGGCATCACTGAGCAAACTGGAGCCAAAGTCGATATTGAAGACGACGGCACAATCACCATTTCGGCAGTCGAAGGCGAAAAAGCAAAACATGCCCGCAGCATCATCGAAGGCATGACCCGTAAGCTCAGCACTGGCGATGTGTATGTTGGTCGTGTCACCCGCATTATCCCTATCGGCGCATTTGTCGAATTCCTTCCTGGTAAGGAAGGAATGATTCACATCTCGCAGCTTGCTGACTACCGCGTTGGCAAAGTCGAAGATGAAGTGGCTGTGGGTGATGAGGTGATCGTCAAAGTCCGCGAAATCGATGGTCGCGGACGAATTAATCTGACCCGTCTGGGCATCCACCCCGATGAAGCTGCTGCTGCTCGTGAAGCGGCTGCGGTCGGTTAGCGCTTAGTTCATTCGATCTGATGGTGGGGCGATCGCTTCCTAGACCTTGTGGGTAGGTGGCGATCGCCTCAAGTTTTTGTCAACTAAAAAGTTTGTCGCCAACCATAGCGATCGGTCACGCTGATATGTTAATTTTATAAAGCTGAGTTTTAAGCCCGGTTCTGAAATGAAGGGGCGATCGCTTAGCATTAGGCTCAGTAGCTCAGTAGGTTAGAGCAGGGGACTCATAAGCCCAAGGTCGCAGGTTCAAATCCCGCCTGAGCCATCTTTTAGGTGACAACTTAATCCCCGTATCCCACAAAAACACAGGAATACGGGGATTTTGCGTTTTGTCAACCATCCCTAATCATCCCTGACCATCCCTAATACCCCGCCAATTTTTAGGACAAATTTTAGGCATGGAAATTTCAGGACGAGTTTCACAGGCTAACGGACGACTGAAAGCAGCAAATACAGGTGTGACGATTGAGGTGAAAGGTAATCGGTTTGTTTTACGAGCAACATTGCCGCCTAAACCTGGTAGCAAATACCAGCGTCCATATCAGCAACGGATTTTTTGAGTCATCACGCTAACCCGGCTGGACTGAAACTGGCAGAGCAGGAAGCTCGAAAGGTAGGAGCGTTGCTAGACTGCAAAGAATTTGACTGGCAGCCGTACTTAAAAATGACATACAGCAGCCGTTGACGGTGGCTGACTGGGTTGAGAAGTTTGAGCGTGACTACTTCACCAGACGAGAACGTAACCCTCAGTCAGAGACGACTTGGAAGGATGACTATCTCAAGGTGTTTAAGCGGTTGGCTCAAGACCAGGCGCTAACGGTGGAGATGCTGACGCAGGCGATCGCCGCCACATCTCCTGATACTCGCAATCGAAAGCGGTTTGTTTTTGTCTGCACAAAGCTGGCAGAGTTTGCAGGTTTGGAGAGTAACTTTGCAAGCTTAAGAGGACGGTACAACCCAAAGCAGGTGCAACCGCGTGACTTGCCATCGGATGAAGTCATCACAGCGCAGCGCGATCGCATCCCTAACCCAGTATGGAAACGGGCATACGGGCTGATAGCCACTTATGGAATCCGTCCTCATGAGGTGTTTAAATCCTCTTTTGAACGGTTCCCAGTGTTGACTGTGCATGATGGCACTAAAACGGGGTATTGGCTGGTTTATCCCTATTATCCAGAGTGGTCTGAGGATTGGGATTTGGTGGGTGAGTTGCCCAAAGTGAGTGGAAAAAATAACTCATCAATTGGCAACCGTGTTACTCATGCATTTGCTCGATATGACCTATCATTTGCCCCTTATGACCTTAGACACTGCTGGGCAGTAAGGACTATTAGATTTGGTCTTCCTGACACTCTTGCAGCACGGCAAATGGGACACTCTGTTGCAGTCCATACGGAAATTTACCATGCATGGATAACGGCTGATGAACAGGAGCGAATGTATCAGATGTTGATGCAGCGGGGCGATCGCCCCAAACCTCCCATGATGTAACTCATCTTTGCTCTTGAGGAGTTTCTAACACTGCCTCAATGCGCTTCAGATGCCATCTGTAGGTCGGTCTGGCTGCTTGTGGTCTGGCTATATTTTTCCAGTGCTTCCCCTGCTTGAGAAGTTGCTCATCCCGCAGCTTCCAAAGATGTTTAGCACTGATACCAAGCTTGAGGCAGGCTACACCCGTTGCAACCCAATCGGATTTAGCCATCGCTCTGCCCTCCCAGATTCAGCGTTAGTTGCCCTTGTCGCTCCAATTTCAGCCGTCGTTTCCGCGCCATTTGCTTCAGGTCATAGCGGCAGTGACACGGCGCACAGAGCGCCTTCAGATTTGCCGGATCGCAATTTGGAGGCTGATGGTCGAGATGGGCAACGGTCAGCGTCCATCTTTGCGGATGTTCAAAGAGGTCTTCCAGGGGGAAGTAGTTCAACCGCTCAAAGAACTGCAACAGGTCTTCACCAGGGCGACGGCACGATTTACCGCATTCCTCACAGCACCAATTTGCTTCTGTTTTCACCCTGAAGGCGATCGCCTTCCAATCATCGGGGTAGAGGTCACGTTGCATTGGCATCGCTTTGCCCTCCTTTCTTCAGCAGTCGCAGTTGCCCAACCTCATAGAACTGAGTGATCGCCCAGTTGGGATGCTTCACCTCTACTTGCCCATCCGGTTTGCAGTTTTTGACGTACACCCGCATCCCTGAAAATCGTCCTGCCAAAATTTCAACTTTGTCACCAGGTTGAAAGTTGCTATCAGTTTTCTTCGATGGTCTGCATAGAGCTAACTCTTGCGTTCCGGAAGTCTTAGGAAAGTGGTTGTCCTGGTTGTCCCGGTTGTCCCGTAACGGATTATTAAGCCTCTTTTTAAGGTTCTGAGGATTGGTTTCAGCATTTTTAGGAGGTTGTCCCGTAGGTTGTCCCATAGGTTGTCCCATAGGTTGTCCCACTACTGCTGCTTGAGTTTCAAACTCTTCGGGACAACCAGGACAACCTTTTTGGTCAAAAGAAAGGGAATTTTGAATTCTGAGAGAATTCTGTGGGACAACCTCTGGGACAACCTCTGGCAAAATAGGTTGTCCCATTCCGTCAGCAGCAGAATTTTCAGCAAGATTTTCGTCAGCAGAATTTTCATCTGCACTGGGAGGCGACCAAAATCGCAACCGTTTTCCTCGGACATATTCTCTAGAGGTTGTCCACAAATTTGCTTTGAGGATATTGGATACCCTCATTTGGGAAGCTCGATCTTGACGGTCGATTTCTAGCCCGATGGCATGGGTCAAAATTTCGGATGCGCTAACTCTTTCTCTCTCCGTGATGTAGTTCAACACGTGTTCTTCCCAAGGGTCAGACATTTCGTAGTCTTGCCCTGCTTCCACTGCCTGCTGCTTCAGTTCAGCAGGCAGTGTCCAGCTTTCGCCTTTGAGGAAAGCATGAGTCGCCGCCGCCCAAATGCGATCGCGTTCATTCGCCAACTCCTCTAGAGGAATCCAGCTTGTTTTGATGGGCACGACCCAAAAGCGACGGTTCCCGGTCGGGTCAGCCAGAAATTCATCAAAGTTGGTCGTGCCGACAATGACGCTGGGACGAGCAAACTCTTTCACCGTGCGACCGTAAGGGGGGCGAATCTGGTCGGTCTGGGTGGTGATGAAGGCTTTCACAGCGCTGATGTCTTTGCGACGAAATACCGCTTCAAGCTCTGCCCATTCGACAAACCAGGACTGATGCAGCTTTAGCCGCTCATCTTTGTCGCTGACGCTGCCCACCGAATCGTCAAACCAATCCCCTGCCAACACTCGCCAGAATGAGGATTTGCCTACGCCCTGGCGACCGCTGAGGATGCAAACCGTGTCTACCTTGCATCCTGGCTCTAGCGCCCTGGCGACGGCGCTGATTAATGTCTTGCGAATAAAAGCGGCGTGCAGTTCTGAATCGCAGCCCAGATAAGTCTTAGCGACGGAAGAGAGCAGCGCGTCCAGGTCATCATCTGCACTGTAGACCGCCGCGCATTGATGCAGGTATTCAGCGACGGGGCTATAAAGCTGCTGTTTGGCGATGTAGTGGACGATTTGGCTGCAATCTTCGATCGGGATGTCGATGTTGTGCTTCAGAGCAAGGTAGATTCGCAGGTCATCCAGGTCTATAGGCTGGTTGTCGAGTTCGACTTCTCCTTTGAGGTTGTTCCACCGGACGCGACCTTTGAGCTTTTCATTCACCATCTTGAAGCGCTGGGCCAGACGGCAGGTTTCAATCTCCATCAGATCGCTGGGTTGGTCTTCCTGCTCATCGCGCCATTCTTCAAGCGTTTTGGCTTCCTCAATCCGGGCGGCGATGTCGCCACCGGCTGCCAAGTAATCGTCGATGCCCTTTTTGTTGTTTGACCACTCCAGGACGTAGACCATCGCTCCTTTAGCGGCAATCATCCTGCCCAAATTGTGCAGCGCTTGTTGGACTGGCTTCTTATTGAGGATGTCACGGTCAAAGGCAAGGTAGATTCGCCGTCCATAGCGACAGAAAAGCTCTAGCTCTGGTCTGAGCCGTCCCAGCTTGCCGCCAGTGGTGACACCGGGGATGCTGATGCAGGGAATTCCTTTTGAGAGGACGGCACCCGCTTTTTTGGCTCCTTCAGTGAGGACGATTGGCGCAGTGAAGTCAAACATCAGCCGTTGCCAATAGTCCTTCGCTTCCATCTCTAGGAACAAGGGGCTAGCGGCTGTTTTGGACGGATTGAAGTATTTACGAGGCTTTTTGGTGTCTGGGTCAATGGGGGGGTTGTCAGGCTTGAACTGAGCGCTTTTGAAGCTTCTCTCTCCCGTTTTGGGGTCAACGCCGGCGACGGCCCAGCCAGGTACTAATTCATTGGAGTGTTTCCAGCGGCGATCGCTGTTGCGGTTGAGCAGTTGGTCAAGTTCGCTAGAGTCTTCAATCCTCCATACATTTCTTAAGATAATGTTGGGGTCAACGGCAGAGGCTTGCCATTCTTGGACATGGCTAGGGGTGGTCTGTTTAACGGTAAAACTGGTCATAGCGTTGTCTTCTTAGGTCTGGACTTCAGGGTTTCAAGGGTTTGAATGTGGCTGCTAATCAGGGTGCGGTCGTGGATGCCTGTCGCCTGGTCCGGCAGTTGCAGGCTGAAGTGATGCAGCAGTTTGTAGGCTTGAATCAGGGAGCGGTTAAGGGCTTGAATTCGGTTCTCTGCTCTGGCTAGGCGGTGGTAGAGGTCTGAGTCGTTCATTGAAGGATGAGGGATGAGGGATGAGGATGAGGGCGATCGCGATCGCGAAGCGATACCCGCAAGGGGTCGCGATCCGCTTGAATCACAAACAGAAAATTTACGGCTGCTAGTGGAAGCGATCGCCGAGATGACATTTCAAAACAGCTATCAACTGCGGCAGACGATGCAGGCGGTGGAGCGGCTGGCCCGGCTCATGGAGGAAATGCGTCGGGATGGGGCGGGTAAATGTCGGGGTTGAGGTCTTCGCCCTGGGTGCGCTGCGCCACAAAGTCACGATGCTTTTGGGCGATGCGGTCGAGGGCTATTGCCATCGCCATAATCCTTTCGTCGCTGTGGTGGTGAAGCGCTCCTGCAAAGAAGCTTTTCTCAATGAAGGCGCTAATCTGCCCTTCAAAGGCGGCAATTTGGTCAGCATCGATGTAGTTGTATTCGGTCGATTCCATTGGCAGGCTCCTGATTGGCACGAAAAAAGCCACCGCTCAGGCAGCGATGGCAAAGCTAGACCAACTGTCATAATTTGCGTTAATCCTGACAGTGACAATGGGAATGGGAATGCGAATATAGAGGGGTTAGTCCCCTTGTTTGGATGTGTCATGTTGATGTTTCCAGTGGAAAACGAGGGGGCTAACGCAAAGAGGGCTGAGCAACAGTGCAAGTGCTGCTCAGCCCCCCTCTTTAGGTGCCCGTTCTAGAACTGTTGTCCATTGTAGAAGTCCCCAAAGGTAGAGATACCGGGAAACTACGGAAACGTAGCAGTTTAAGCTCTGAAAACATGAGATTTGTTCCTTGAGTTGCAATCTTGATTAGCGTTGACACTAATCAAGTGGACAATGGAGGCAGATGATGGACAGGTAGCAAAGATGGCGAACTCAGAAAACCTTGATGAGCGGTTAGCTCAATTGGTGACGATAACAGCGCAGATGGTCGATGCAACGCGGTCTGAATCTGCTCAGCAGCGGGAACGTCATGAACAGACGATGGCGGAGTTGCATGAGCTTCACCGGAATGTCATTGAGCAGCATGAGCAGACGATGACAGTGTTTAGGGAGTTGAAGGCAATTACCGAGGCCCAAGCCGCAAATATTGCTAATCTCTCTGCGGTTTCTCAGCAGCAAGCAGAAAACGTTAGAAACCTCTCTGCGATTGTGTCTGAGTTGACGCGATCGGTTAGCTCTATGTCTGGAAACATCCCAGTGCTGCTGTCCACTAGTCGGGAAGGGGTGCGATCAAGCCAGACTTCTGAGGTCTTAGGAAAGCAGCTTTTGGAGGAAATGCGAACGCTGATTCGAGAGTTGAGAGAGAGCAGAGCTTAAATTTGACCATCGTGTAACCTTCCTTAACTGAATGAACGGGCGCTCCTGAGTGGGGCGCTTTTTTGTTGGCAAAAGGTGCATGGCGATACACCCTGGCGGGTGATTTCGCAGGGAGACAGAGCAGAAGTTTCGCTGAGAGGCAGCAAAACCCGATGATTAGGTCAGTGCAGGGGAAGATGTCCAGTCCGCCCCCTGCGCTGATGTCGTTTAGCCGTGAACTAGTAACGCATGGATAGTCATGCATTACTAGTAATAGAGTACAATATGTATGAAGAAAGTGGAGAATGCCTCACCCCAATGGATCTGCGTAAGCGCATAGGACTAACTCAAGTTCAACTTGCTGCAAAACTTGGCAAAAGCCCGTCAACGGTAGCGAAGTGGGAGGCTAGGAGCGTAATTCCGAAGGGAACTCCATCGGAAATTAAGCGCTTGTGTGAAACCTATGAATGCACTCTTGACGAATTGATTGAGGCGTTTGAGGGATTGACGCAGCAGGGGACAAACAAAAAGCGCCGAGGCTGGATAGGCTTCGACGCTCACTAGAAGGAGGTCATTGGCACAAATTTTTCTTTTAAGACCAGAGCGGCTGTGACCGCAGCCGCCCCGGTTTTTTCAGCCCTGATTAATCTAGCTAACCAAGGCATTTAAATCATGCACCAACCAGACCATCAGACCGAAATCAACGAACAGTACATCCGTACCCAAGTCAGTTTTCACCTTTGCGCTCCGACCGCCGCCGCTCGTGAAGAGGCGCTCTACAGAATTGCATCACACGTTGACCTGGTGCCAGCGCTGGGGCAAGCCCTCAGCCCCCAAGAGAGACAGAGGGCGATCGGTTGGCTTTACGAGAATGGGTATTTGAATGGAGGGCAGCAGTAATGCTAGAGAGAACAGATTCCCACGACCCAGCTTTCCCGCTGTTTTGCCAACACATTGAACCCAGTTCTGTCGCCTTCTATGGCTTAACCAAACGTGAATACTTTGCAGCAATGGCAATGCAGGGCTTGATAGCTGCTGATACAGATTTTGAAAAGACGGCACTTGAAGTTTCTAGGTGGGCCGTGTCTCAAGCCGACTCGCTAATAGAACGCTTGAACGAAACGGTGGGAGAGTCGCAATGAAGATTAGCTACAACCCAGAAGACGACATCCTGTGGATTGTTTGGGGTGACATTGACGAGAGCAATGAAATAGAACCTGGCATCATCGTTGACTACGACACAAACGGCAACGTGGTTGGCGTAGAAGTCTTGAACGCATCCCAAAAAATTGAGCAGCTACAGAGCCTTCCTATCAAGACAGGGAGCTAAAAAACCGCTCAAACTATTAGCTAAATCAGCCTAATCAAGCAATTGAAAGCCCCAACTCTAGGGGCTTTCAACGATCTTTCTCCTAACATCCGAACACAGCCCGAACAGCTTCCGAACGTTCACCCGAACGCCATTTGAACATTCACTGAACGCTATCCGAACGCAGTAGAACAACCGCGAACACGACCGAACACTTGACCTCATCTCACTTTCACCATTTCAAACAAAGGAGTCGAACCAATGGAGAACGAAACCACGAACGCTGTCCCGTACACCGAGCGAACACTATCCGAACATATCGAACCGCGCTTCTACAGCGCTCAGTTTCTAGCAGATGAAAACCAGGATTTGAATGTGAAGGCTGATACCATTCGCATCCGCTGGTTTAACGATTGGGTGACGAAAGTTGCCCCAATGCAACTACTGAAAAATGGACAGGGCAAGTTCACCGAATTGGGGCGTGACCTGATTAATA
>JAAUQZ010000341.1 GCA_012033355.1 Leptolyngbyaceae cyanobacterium RM1_406_9
GTCGCGACGCCCCTACAGGTATTTGGTTCGCTAGAAATATCCTACTCCCTTCCCGGTTAAAGATTAGGCACAAAAGATCAGGGATGCGCCCCCGCTAAGCGGGGGCGCATCCCTGATCTTTTGGTGGGAAAGGAGTAAGTACGACCCTGCAACCTGCCCAGTTTAAGACAGGCGATCGCCGCTAACTGGAACCGGATCGAGTGTTGATGCAGGTTTTGTTCTGGCTCTTTCCACCGGATTCATCCAGCGCTCGATCCAGCTAAAGAATTGGGAAGATAGCAGGGTTAATACTAGATAAACCACTGCGACGGAGGCAAAAATTTCAAAGGAGCGGTAGTTTTGCGCCACGATCAGTTGACCGCGACGAAACAGTTCTTCAAAGCCGATGACTGCAACCAGACTGGTATCTTTAAGCAGCGTGATGAACTCATTTCCTAAGGGCGGAATCATTCGACGCAGGGCTTGTGGAAAGATGACATAGCGCATAGTCTGAACTGGACCTAAACCAAGTGACTGAGAGGCTTCTCTCTGTCCTGGTTCAATGGATTGAATTCCAGCGCGGACGATCTCGGCAATGTAGGCGGCGCTGTTGAGGCTGAGTGCTAGTACGGCGGCGGTAAGGCGATCGAAGGAAAACTGTCTGCCAGCAAAGTTAGTCACTAGGGCGGGCAAACCAAAATAAATCATAAAGATCTGCACCAGTAGGGGCGTACCTCTAAAGAAGTCGATGTAAGCTCTTGCGGCAAAGCTAACGATGGGCGATGCAGATAGCCGGACGATGCCAATCAATGAGCCGCTAACCATGCCCAGCACAACGGACAGGGCGGTAAGCTGGAGGGTGACTAATGCGCCGCGCAGCAGGTTTGGCAGGGCATCCAGGATGATTTCTAGGGATTGAAGCACAGGGGAGGTTCCAATAAGCACATGAATAAGGTGTGGGCTGGGTTGAGGGAACGAAACCCAACCAGGGTGAAAGCTAGAGGCCGTGTTGGGTTTCGCTTTGCTCCCCTCAACCTAAAAATTTGGGCTATTCCAGTGGAGCTTCTTCAGGTAGCTCTGGTGGGTCGTCACCGAACCATTTCTGGTAAATCTCATCGTAGGTGCCATCCTCCAGGATAGTAGCCAAACCTGAGTTGATTGTTTCCAGGTTAGGTGAGCCTTTTGGGAGCGCAATCCCGTAAAACTCCTCGGTGACGAGTTCGCCTACAACTTTTATGTCGCTGATGTTGCCTGATTGAATTGCATAGAGCGTAACTGGGGCATCGTTAATCACAGCATCGGCATTGCCGTTTGCTAGCTCTTGCAAAGCCAGGGGGGCTGAGTCAAAGGTGCTAACGGTTGCTCCCGAAATTTCTGCGGCCTGGTCTGCGCCAGTTGTGCCGATTTGCACTGCGATTCGCTTGCTTTCCAGATCTTCCAGGGAGGTGATGTCCGTGTTGGCTTCTGGAACGGCGATCGCCAATCCCGCCTTGAAATAAGGGCGAGAAAAATCAACGGTTTGCGATCGCTCTGCGGTGATAGTCATAGCGCTAATTGCGGCATCTACCGTTCCGGCTTGCAGAGCGGGAATGATGCCGTCAAAGGGAAGGGACTGAAATTCAACGGTGAATCCAGCGGCTTCTCCGATCGCATTCATCAAATCAATGTCGAACCCTTCATAGCCGCCGCCTTCCGCTTGAGATTCAAAGGGCGGGAAAGCTGGTTCTGTGGCAACCGTTAGCGTTGTAGCGGTGGTTTCTGGGCTTGCGCCTTCTGTAGTTTCAGTTGCCTCCTCCCCACTGGGACCGCAGGCTGCAATCATGAAAACGCAAATTAAGCCAATGGCAAACTGACGCAAAAACTGAGATCGAGTGAACTTGAACATACGTGTAACTAGTTTCATACAAACATTTTTCTCCCTTAAATCTTCACACCACTCTACAATTGCCTAATTCTACAAACTAAAAACTAGCGTGTTGGTAGTGATTCCATCTGTCTAACAGCGCCAAGTGTGTTAGCACCTATTAAAGGTGAGAGCAATCTTGGAATTACTCGCTTAGTCAGAAATTTCTAAATTCAGATGAAAGACAACAATAGCGCTGCCCCGGCAATTATTTTTGAACAAGTAGAAAAAAGATTTGGTTCGCTGCGTGTCTTACAGGGCATCAGTGGCTATATCAACTCAGGTGAGGTCGTTGCCGTGATTGGGTCGTCGGGCTGTGGCAAAAGCACTCTGCTGCGCTGCTTTAACCGACTGGAGGCAATTAACGGTGGACGGTTGATTGTAAATGGGATTGATTTATCGCACCTTAATCTAGGTACAGAGAAGCTGAAGCAGCTTCGAGCAAATGTAGGAATGGTGTTTCAACAGTTTAATCTGTTTCCTCATATGACGGTGCTAGACAACCTGACGCTAGCGCCGCGCAAGGTGCTAAATCAGCCTGCTAAGGAAAGCTCAAGGCTGGCGCGGTTTTATCTAGATAAGGTGGGGCTGTCAGAAAAGGCGGAGGCTTATCCTGAGCAGCTTTCGGGCGGACAAAAGCAGCGGGTGGCGATCGCCCGTGCCCTCTGTATGAAGCCGCAGATCATGCTGTTTGACGAACCCACTAGCGCCCTTGACCCGGAACTGGTGGGTGAGGTGCTGACTGTAATGCAGCAGTTGGCTGAAGAAGGCATGACGATGGTGATTGTCACGCACGAAATGCAGTTTGCGCGTGAGGTGGCCCATCGGGTGCTGTTTTTGAATAAGGGCTTTGTGGAGGAGGAAGGGCCGGCGCGGCAGGTGTTGACTTATCCCAAGAGTGAGCGCCTTCAAGCATTTCTCAGCCGCATGAATTTCGCCAAAACTTAGGTAAGAAATCTTTCAAAATTTTGACCGAAGGCTAGGGCTGATCTGGATCAATGCCAAGCGATCGCAACCGTTCTGTCAGAATTGCTGCTTGCTGCTGAGCAGCTTCTCGCTGTTGACGTTCCTGCTCTAGCTGCGCTGAGGTCTGCTCTAGCTGCACCGAAGCTTGCTCTAGCTGCGCTGAGGTCTGCTCAAACTGAATATTTGCCTGGGCTGCTGCCTCTTCAGGTGTTGGCACTTTTTCCCCTGCTAGCGTGAAGTAGCGAAGCTGGTTTGCCTCAATGCCTAGAAATAAACCCAGTTCTTCGCTCCAGCGCCAGCCCTGTGGGTTGGGGGCGATCGCCTGATACTCATGTCCGCTGAGCCGAAACCCTTCAAACTCGAAGGTTTCTGGTGAGAACCAAAAATACTCAGGCGTGCGAAACCGATCTTGATAGAGAACTTTCTTCAAATTGCGATCGACCGTAGCAGTCGAGTTAGAAAGCAATTCAATAATCAAGTTGGGATATTTGCCGTCTTCCTCCCACACGACCCAGGCATTGCGAGGGCGTTTCTCGGTTTGTTTAACCAAAAAGAAATCAGGGCCTCGAAAGTCACGATTTTTGAGCTGCTGCCGACTGAAATAAATCGTCAGGTTTGCCCCAATAAAGAAGTCATTCTGGTCGCGCCACAGCCACTCTAGACAGGTAACCAGCAGCAAAAGCTGCATATAGTGAAGGGAACTCTCCATTTCCGGTTCATCACTTAAAAGCTGACTGGCATCTGGCATCAGTTTTTCGAGTTCCTGGGCAGTTAGAGCCATTGAGCTTTCCCTCAACATTGCAGATGTGCTTTTATTATGGCGGCAGGGAGTGGATTAGTACATGGGTTTTGGTTTAGAGCAGAAATCAGGCGGGAGGTGGCAATTCTCCCAAAATGGTGAAGCGAATGTGGTTAATTGCCAGGTCGCCAATCGAGAGGTCAAAGTCGGCATCTGAGGTCTTCAACGTCTCAAAGGGAATGCCTTTGGCGATCTCAGCGTGATACCAGGGCAGCCCCATGAAGAAGCGAGTGGGGTACGGGCCACCTTCGATCACGTCATCAACGTTAGACTCCATTGGCAGCCAGCCAAAACCGGGAATGTAAAACTCAAGCCAGACGTGGTTAAAGTCAGGCTGGAGGGGAACTCCCTGGCGATCGGCGGGGGGTGGACACTTATAGCGGCCAACGGTGCGACAGGCAATGCCGTTGATTCTTGCCAGGGCTAGCAGCAAGCCAACATATTCGCCGCAGGAGCCAACGCCCCGCTCCAGAGCTACGTCTGGGGTGTCGATGTGCGGTTTGATGCCATAGGAAAGGCGATCGTAAACATAATTGCGAATTTTTAAGATTTTACGCAGCAGGTTAGTTTCGGTGCCGATCGCCTCTCGTGCAGCAGCTTGAATGACGGGCGTATCCATCGCCAACTCGTCATCATCGACCAGATAGCGCGACTGAAACTCTCCAGACAGCGGTGGAATTTGGTCTACGTCATCGAAGGTAAAGCGATATTTAATTCCACGAACTTCTAGCAGCGCTTTCCAGCCAAACAGCCGCCCTTCGTCGGGTCGCAGCGAATCAAATTTGAACACGGCGACGCGCTGCCCTTCCTGGATTTCTTCTTGAAAAGGCAGTCCAATCGGTTCAACTCGTTTGACGGTTTGACGCGGCGTATCGGCAGGCAGGGCAATCCGCCACTCTAAGCCCTCAATCTGCACTTCTTCTAACGGCAACAGTTCCTCAATGTAGGACATTTCGATCAGGTAGCCGTTTGACAGCGCATAGTGTTTGTCTTTGTCAAAGTGGAAATGCAGCGGGTGAATGAAGGTGCGATCGCGAAAGCTAAGCTGGTAAGGATCTTCAGAGTTTGGGTCATCCCGAATGTATGCCTCTTCCCCAGCGTAAGCAACGTAGAGAATTGTCTCCTGGGTTTGAGGATCGGTGTAAAAGGCAATTCCAGAAGGTGAGTCAAATGGGGTGAGAATGCTGAAGTTGACTTCTCCGGTGGCTCGATCCATAGAGTAAACCGTTTGCTCAGTGCGATCGCACACCCACAGTTCCTCATTTCGCACAGACAAGTTCTCAATTCCTACGCCAGGGGCAGCGAACCGCGTAAGTTTGCTGTCCCGTTTTCCGATCAAAGATGAGAATG
>JAAUQZ010000031.1 GCA_012033355.1 Leptolyngbyaceae cyanobacterium RM1_406_9
TGGCAGCGGCGCGGGCGTGGGCGTGGGCGTGGGTCTGGGCGTAGCAACGGGAATGGGTGCAGGCGTGGGGGTGGGAGTGGGCCGCACGGAAACGACTGGCAGCGGACTGGGTGCTGGAGTTGGGGGAAGGGGTGGGAGGGGTGGGTGAAACGATAGGGATTTGCTCTCCCGCAGCAGCGTTGGCGTTAGCGTTGGGATTGACAATATAGGAGGAGGCGATCGCCTGCGATCGCGCTGACTTCACCATTGCCTGATAAACCATTGCCGCAACTTCCCCACGAGTAGCCTCACGGTTGGGGTTAAGGCGATTCACCTGGGGATAATTCACCACAATCTGAGCCTGGGTCGCGCTGGCGATCGCTCCCTGTGTCTGAGCCGGAATCGCCGCTGCATCCTCATAGCGACTCAACACTTGAGGGTTTCCAGCGGCAAGCCCCAGAGCGTTGGTCAACGCCAGCAACGCCTGAATTCGCGTTACGTTCTGGTTGGGTTGGAAGGTGCCATTCTGAAAGCCGGCCATCAGTCCGCCCCGGTAGACGCGCTGGATTGCCGCCGCCGCCCAAAAGTCAGCAGGCACGTCACTAAAATTAGCAGTTGCCCGTTTAGGAATGGGGTTAAAGGTGTTTGCCAGCAGCGCTGCATATTGCGCTCGACTCATCGTTGCCTCAGGTTTGAAGGTGCCGTCAGCAAAGCCTGTAATCACGCCCTGACTGGCTAAACCCCGGACAAATTCTGATGTCCAGTGCTGCTGAATGTCGGCGAAGGAAGGCACCGAGATATCAGGATTGACAATAAACGGAGAATCGATCGCCCTTGCCTGCCCTGCCGAGACGAGGGTTTGATAAATCAGCGCTGCCACTTCAGCCCTGGTAATATCGACCATTGGCTCAAGCTGGTCAACCTGGGGATAGTTTACAATCACTCGCTTTTGGGTGGCGGTGGCGACAGCGTTGGTGGCGTAGCTGGGAATTTGGGCGCGATCGCGGTACACCCCCAGCGAGTTAGGATTGCCGCCCGTTAGCTCTAGTCCGTTAATCAGCGAGACGATTGCCTGAATTCGCGTCAGGTTTTGGTTGGGGCGAAAGGTGCGATCGGGAAAGCCAGCTAAAAAGCCCATCTGGTAAGCTTTGGCGATCGCCCCCGCCGCCCAGAAGCTAGCTGGAAGATCGACAAAATTCTGATTGCCGCGTTTGACGGGGACGTTGAAGGACTTGGCGATCGCCGCTGCATACTGAGCGCGAGTGATATTCAACTCCGGCTTAAACGTCCCGTCTGGGAAGCCGCTAATCACATCTCGCTCAACCAACCCCCGAATAAACGCTTCCGCCCAATATCCTCGGATGTCTGGCAGATTCACCGCTCCGGTCACGGGTGTTGGGGTCGGGGTGGGTGTCGGTCGAGGGGTAGGTGATGGCGCGGGCGCAGGCGTGGGTGCAGGTGATGGCGTGGATGCAGTCGGTCGAGGAGGAGCAGGAGTAGGAATCGGTGAAGGCGCTGGCAACGGCGCTGGCGCAACCACTTGACTCGCCACAAAGTCTACAGACCCATTTACCCGAATTGGATTAAGCTGATTGCCAACGGACATGAGCTTAACCGAAGTCGCATTACGCAAGTCAAACTCACCATTGGCGCGAAGGATATTCCCACCCGGATCTTGTCCTTTGCCCAGGTCAGGCAGCGCCGTATTGACCACCACCAATCCGTCGCTTGTGTTTTTCTCAACCAGGTTATTCCGCAACACAGGGCGACAGTTTCCACTGAGAACGATACCAGAACGGTTTTCAACCGCCTGATTATCCACAACTAACGGGGCCGCGTTGTCGCTGATGGCAATGCCATAGCCCGTCTTCTGAAACACATTGCGGCGAATTTCACCCTTCGCATTGCGAACAATCGAGATGCCGCTGGCAGCATTTTGCTGAAAGACGTTATCACTGACTTCTGGGGTGGCGTTGCCCGTCGCAAACACGCCTTCCCGCCCGCAGTTAATAAAGGTGTTGTTGGCGATGGTTGGAGAAGTCGATTCAATCCAGACCCCCGTTCCTCGCTGCGCCCGATTGGTGACAATCACGCCTCTCAACTGCGCCCCATTCTCTGGGCGAATCATCACATTTTGGCGGGCAAAGGTGGGGCTATTAAATTCACCACTGCCCTCTAGCACAATGCCGCGTCCCTTTTGCGATTCGTTCCCTACAACGGTCACGCCAGCAGGAATCACCAGGGGAAATCGTTCACCGCTGGCAGCATTGTAGGTTCCATTTCCCAGTTGAATTCTCGTGCCAGAGGCGGCTCGCTGAAGCGCACGGGTAATCGTTTTATAAGGAGCAGCTTGACTGCCTGCCGCGTTGTCATTGCCGCTGGCAGAATTCACGTAAAGCGTCGTAGGGGGTGATGAAACCATCAAGCTTCCTCCCGATAAAGTTTGATCCTAAATTTGAGCCGTTCTTTACCACTTCACCCTCTGGCATGATTGCATAACCCGATCCCTGTTTTATCGAACAGACCTGTGCCTTTGGAAGGAATCTACAATTTGACCGACCTGCTGTAATTTAGGTCTACTCGAATCGGTCTAGTCGAATTGACCCGCTTGTTGTAAAGATAAGGGGCGATCGCCAATCTTCAAGCTATCTTGCCAAAACAAACTCATGGAATGGTACAAGCAAGACCTTGCCTACATTCATGATGTCGGACACAGTGACTACGCTCTAAAGTCTGCTCCTGGCATACTCAGTATCCTGGCAGAACACCACATTCATGATGGGCTAATCGTGGACTTAGGCTGTGGCAGTGGGCTTTCAGCTTTAGAATTTACAGCAGTCCGCTATCAGGTTCTTGGAGTCGATATTTCTGAGTCCATGATTGCTCTAGCTCGTACCAGAGTGCCAACTGCCGAATTTCGAGTTGAGTCACTGTTTGAGACAGACATTCCTGCTTGCAATGCCGTTGTCTCAATCGGCGAATGCTTGAACTATTTATTTGACGCGAATAACACTCACTCAGCGTTAGTTCAACTCTTCCAAAGGGTTTACAACGCGCTAAATCCCGGAGGTGTTTTCATTTTTGACATTGCAGAACCAGGACAGATGGCACAGGGGATCATGACCAAAAATTTCACCGAAGGAGAGGATTGGATCGTTTTAGTTGAAAAGCAGGAGGAGCAAGCAGTCCTGACCCGACGAATCATCACCCTGCGTAAGCTGAAAGGCCATCATGAAGGACACTATAGACGGGATGATGAGGTTCACCATTTGCGGTTATACGAGGCAACAGAAGTGGCTGAACAACTTCATCAAGTCGGTTTTCAGGTGCAGATTATGCGTCGCTATGGTGATTATGATTTGCCCAAAGCTCATGCCGCCTTTGTCGCCTGCAAACCACCCAACGCCCAGAGGACTGAGAAATGGTGATAGTCGTTGTTACGCTCAATTGCCTGATTGCCCTATGTTGTCTGTACGCAGCCTGGAGGATTTGGCGGCTGAGACGATTTTTGGCAAAGGTGACGGCTACGCTGACGACGGCTGAGCGCAACACTCATGCAGTGCTGTATGGCGCACCTAAAGGAATTGGCAGTGGACAGACGGGAATTTATCAGTCGCGACGCAGCTATCAGCAACTTCAGCTTCAGCTTCAGCAACTCCAGCAGATTTTGGGTTGGGTGAGAGTTGGGGCAACGGATATGGCTGAGGCGATCGCGCCCTTTCTCAATGCGGCGATCGCCCTATCTACGGCGTTAAGCCGGGGGCTAGGGGCTAGGGGCTAGGGAAAAAATATTTCCTCCGCCCTCCGCCCATCCCTCTGTATCGCTGCAATCAGCCGATTTCTGCGCTCAACTTCTATGATGTTGCAATGGGGCCAGTAATATAGTGAAATTCGCCAATCTAGAGTGTGTTCAGATTTTTGTGTAAGTGTGGGCATTCTGCCCACACTTACACAAAAATCAAATCGGTCTCCAAATCTACGATTAGTTTTGAAATAGGAACGAAACGATGTCAGATAATCGCTCTGGATCATCTGGGTCATTTTTAGGAGGTGTGCTGTTAGGGGCTGCGATCGGTGCAGTAACCGGGTTGCTGATGGCTCCTCGGTCGGGTCGAGAAACGCGACAATTGCTGAAAAAGTCGGCGGATGCCCTGCCAGAGCTAGCAGAAGACCTGTCTACCAGCGTGCAGCTTCAGGCAGACCGACTCTCGGAAAACGCACTTCGCAACTGGGATGGCACCCTGACTCGACTGCGAGAGGCGATCGCCGCTGGAGTAGAAGCCAGTCAGCGCGAACGTCAGGAAATCAGTCCAGCCGAAGATCGGGTCGTCGAACCTCAGCCCACCGCTCACGACAGCTTGATGTAGGCAAAGCCTGTGGTTGATCCCTTATTTTGGCTAGGGCTATCCATTCTGCTTGTGGCAGTTAGCCTGACTGCGGTGCTAATCGTAGCGCTGCCCGCTTTGCGTGAGTTGGCACGGGCGGCCCGCAGCGCCGAAAAACTGTTTGACACCCTCAGCCGTGAACTGCCGCCAACACTTGAAGCAATTCGGCTGACAGGGCTAGAAATCACTGACTTAACGGATGAAGTCAGCGAAGGAGTCCAGAGCGCAGGGCAAGTGGTTCAGCAGGTCAACCAGAGCATTAGCGGCGTTCGCCAGGGCGCTCGACAGGCGCAAGTGACCACTCGCAGCGTTTTTGCGGGTGTTAAAGCAGCCTGGAAAGTGTTGCAGCGACCTTCCCGCCGTCCAGAGCGTTTGCCAGCCAGTTCTAGAAACGCATTTGAGGTAGACAGCAGCTATCGCCAAGATTTTGGTCAGCGGGAAGATGTCTACCGTGAGGAACCAGAGGAAAACTGGGACGACCCGCAGGACTTCGACCACCAGCTTGAGAGCCAGAACGAACCAGAGGAAATGCAGCGAACTAGCAGAAGTGCTTACCTGCGGTCAAGGCAAAGTTCTACGGGTCAGCCAGAAGACTGAAAGGTTGAGATTTGGCGATCGCTTTGCATCCTGGCCAACATTAGTATTAGATTAAGTAAATAAGTGTAAAGAATTTCTCATCAACGCCTGAAATTCAGGGTCACTTATTAACATTCTCTTTATTAGGGTTGATTCAGAACCGTCGATGCTAAATTTCTATCTGCCCAAACCTGCTGCTAAACTTTTCACCTGTGTCAGTGCATTGTTGCTGATTCTTTCGAGTTGGGCGATCGCCCTGCCGCCCTCGCTTACGACAATCCTGACCTCTTGCCCGACACCCCCACCAACATCATCGACCTGGCAAACTCCCTCACCAGCATTCAGGAAGAGCAGCTTGACGCAGAGCTAAACAGCTTTGAAGTAGAAACAGGCTGGAAACTTCGCGTCTTAACCCAGTTCGATCGCACCCCCGGTCGCGCCGTCAAAGACTTTTGGCAGTTAGACGATAGAAGTGTTTTACTCGTCGCAGACCCTCGCGGCGGCAATTTGCTCAACTTTAGCGTCGGCGACGATCTCTATGACCTGCTGCCCCGCACCTTCTGGATCGAACTGCAAACCCGCTACGGCAACCAGTTCTTTGTCCGTGAAAACGGCGAAGACAGCTCCATTCTCGATGCCCTCAGTTCAATCGAAACCTGTCTCAGACAAGAGGGTTGTCGGGTGGTGCCAGGTTTACCCAGAGAACAGTGGATTTTAACCCTGATTACTTCCGTCATTGGGGGAGTTGTCTTTGGATTTGCAGCTCAATCTCGTCAGCCTGATCAGGTTTTTGCATGGCAGTGGGCGCTCATCTTTTCCCCGCTCTGGGGCATTCTCTTCATCGCCTTTGGACTCGGACCCGTCCTCACCCGTACCTCTGATTGGTTGCCGATTGTCCGCAACATTGCAGGTTTTGCCCTGGGAGCGCTGGTTGCTTACCTTTCCCCAATCATTAACGCATCCTCTGCGTCTGAAACCTGAAATGATCGGCAAAGAGAGTAAATTACCAGCTTCCTAGTAAGCTAAGTTATGACCAGGTAATTCAGGATAGCGATGGAATGGCACGCCACCGATGCTCAAAGCCTGCAAATTATTGACCGCGAAATTGGAGATCACGTCTTCTCGCCGTCAGAATATGAGATTGTGCGGCGAGTGATTTACACGACGGCCGACTTTGAGTATAAGTCTTTAATTCGGTTCTCTGATCAAGCCCTCCAGGCAGGCGCAGCCGCTCTAGCTGCCCGCAGCACCATCGTAGTAGACGTGCCAATGGTGCAGGTTGGCATCACCCCCAACATTCAAAACACCTTTGCAAATCCTGTCTATTGCAGCATGGAGACGCTGACCCGCCCTCAGCGTGAGAAAACCCGCGTCGCCTGGGGCATTGAAACTTTAGCAAGGCGATATCCCGAAGCCATCTTTGTCATCGGTCAGGCTCAAACGGCCCTCACCGCTCTAGTGAACCTGATCGAGGCAGAAGAAATCAGACCCGCTCTGATAATTGGCACTCCCGCAGGTTTCGTTGGCGTAGACGTAGCCGAAGAGCGGCTCAAAGATTCTCTGATTCCTCACATTCGGATTGAGGGCCGCAAAGGCAGTGCAGTTGTAGCCGCTGCCATTATGAACGGACTGGTTGATCTAGCGTGGCAGGCCTACGGCAAGGAAGGAGATGGGCTAGGGTAGAAGCTTTATAGATTAGTCCCTGGTCTCCCTGGTTCCCAGCCTCTGGTTGGGAATCCCTGGTTCCTAGCCTCTGGCTGGGAATCTGACCTGGAGGCTCTGCCTCCTCTAGTCGTGAATAGAGGAGGCAGAGCCTCCGTAGCAACATTTCCAGGCAAAGCCTGGAAATGAGGCAGTTACTTTAAGCTTGCCACGCTACTAGTAGCCGTAGACCCCCTTTTGACGACGCAGCTTTCGGCTAACTTCAATAAAAGAATCTCGCCGCAGGTAAGGATAATCGCTCACCCAAAGCCCGTAATCGGGAAAATAAAGATCTGAAACTTTGGAAATTCGGCTGAGGTCAGGGCGATTAGAGAACACCACCATTTCGGCGATGTCACCGGATCGAATTACGCGATGGCTACGCTGAAGCGGCACTTGAAGCTTGGTGACAAAACCAGTTTCATCCCCCACTGCCAAGTTGAGGCGACGCTCCCGGTTTTCGACGATTACCAAGTCTCCTCGGTTATTAACCGTTTCCTCTTCGCCAATTAAGTCTTCTGTAATAAATACGTCTAGCACTTCACCCTGTAAGAAGCCGCTGTACTGATAGCGACGGCATTCAATATTGCGGCGACTTGCCCAATAAACCGGACTCCACAGCCAATAAAAGCCGGCCGTCACACCCGAAATAAATAGGACAATGCCAAACCCTGCGCCCAAAAGAATATCCAGCGTCACCACAGTTACCAGTGCCGCAACTGAAATCAGCAGTCGCCTGAGAAAGTCTGAAGCCTTGCCCCAGCAGTAACGATATTGCTCTGTCGTGGCAACCGGGGGAATTAGCTCTTCAAATTTTTTGCGGGTGAGAGGAATCAGCATGGAAGGTGAAGATGCTCGATCGAGTCAAGAGAAGTATGACACTGAATCGAGCCTAACATTTGTGCGGAACTGATATATAGCTGTAGTCAGCTAGGTTAGAACAGGGACATTTGGGTGGCGCGGCTCCGTCGCGCCACCCAAATGTCCTAATCAATATGGCTACCGCTATAGCAGTAAGGATGGGGGATGGGGATGAGGGATGAGGGATGAAGTGGAACCTTGCTGATCAAGGCTTTGCCGCTTGCCACCTGTCCTAACCAAGCTTTATGCTGCTGTGGCGTTGGTTTGCGCCATCCGTCTTTTGAAAGAAGCGCTGGAAGCTCTTACAGGAAGTCTTTACAAAGTCAAGGTAAATGTACGGAATTTTTAGCGGGAATCTTTAAGGTTACAGGGGCAAAAGTTCCGTAGTTGCTGGGACGTTCTTTAAGCTTGAAAAGCTGAGAATTGAGTTACTTCTGAAGAACGCATTCGGAAAGGCTAGAGCAACTTAGGGGGCAATCAAGTTGTTTTAGTTTTTCTGGTTAGGAAAGCGTCCTTACAGGTGGAATGCCCGACTCCGGGGGCTTATGGGGTCGGGCATTTTTTATTTAAAGCAGCTTCTCCAGTCCATAAACCAAAGATTTAAGCTGAATCACTTTGCGAATTGATAGAAGAACTCCGGGCATATAGCAGGCGCGATCGCTTGTATCATGACGCAGCGTATAAATCTGCCCCGGTGCCCCAAAAATGACTTCCTGGTGGGCAATTAGCCCCGGCAGGCGAATACTGTGAATCCGAATGCCGTCTTCAGTAACGCTGCCTCTAGCACCTGGCATTTTTTCCGTTTCCTTCACGCTAGGCGGGTTGTAGGGCTTGCCAAATTCTGACAGCAGTTGGGCAGTTTGAATGGCAGTTCCGCTGGGCGCATCCGCTTTTTGGTTGTGGTGCAGTTCAATAATCTCAACGTGATCAAAATACTGAGAGGCTTGCATTGCTGCTTGCTGGAGCAGCACCATACCGATCGAAAAGTTAGGAATAATGGCACAGCCCATGCTGGACTTGTCGGCAAATTCTGCCAGTTCGTTGAGTTGCTCAGCGCTTAGTCCTGTGGTGCCGACAACGGGACGAATGCCATAGGCGATCGCCGACCGAATATTCTCATACACCACGCTGGGATGAGTAAAATCAACCATCACCCCCGGCTGCTTTTCCTGAGCCGCGAACGCCAGCGTCGCCTGCAAATCTGGCATCACAGGTACTTCCAATTCGCCGCAGCCAATCACTTCTCCCACGTCTTGACCCGCATATTCAGGATTGCGAGAGATTGCACCTAATAACACCATATCGGGGGATTGGGCGATCGCCTTCACCGTTTCGCGCCCCATCTTCCCCAGCGCCCCATTCACGATAACTGGAATTGCAGCCTGTGTCATAACCTAAACATCCTTCCTGTATTCCTACTAAAAACATTCTCACCGAGTCAGCAGTACTTGACCCGTCACAGCACCGAATTTTCAATATGCTGACTAAGTTATTGGTTAGGGCAATGCAGGAAAGCTATCTGGGTTAAATCAAAATTAGGCTACACCACAATCGTCAGGACTTAGAGCATTACTTTTCACAGCCCCATTAAAATTCTCAACCTGTCTTCTGCTGCTGCCAGTGTTTCCGAAGAAACTATACCCCAGCGCTTTTCAAGCCGCCCTACAGAAATTGAACGCACATCCTCACACTTGATAAAGCTACGTACTTTCAACCCTCCCTCTGGTGGATTGAGTTCAACATGAAAAGGAATGCGCTTCTCTTTTGAAGTAATAGGTAAGACAACAATCAGTCCCGATGCCCCTTGATTAAACAGGTCTACCGAGATGATCAAACAAGGACGTTTGCCAGCTTGCTCATGACCTTTTACTGGGTTTAGGTCGGCTAGCCAAACTTCACCTCTTGCAGGCTGTGCCACTATTCGCCCACTCAATCAGCTATTGCCTGATCCCATAACTCCCTCTCTGCCAGTTCGTCCTGCCAGAGTTCTTCATTCTGTCTCAGGGCAGCGAATGCTTGATTAGCTTGCTCAAGAAAAATATGCCTGCGATAACTCTCAATTGCCTTGTCCAAAATCATTTGCATTGTCTCGCCAGATGTTTCTGCGAGTTCTATCAACGTTTTGTGAGCAGTATTGCTGAGAGTAACAGTTAATTCAGACATAGGGCTAAACTTTGAAAATCCTATCGATTCTTATGATTGTAGCTAAAGCTAATTCTATAGTTGCAGTTAGCAGCCGAACCCACATTGCTTCAAATGAACCTAGTGCCGCTATATTTGATGCTTGGATCGCCTTCACCGTTTCGCGCCCCATCTTCCCCAGCGCCCCATTCACAATAACTGGAATTGCAGCCTGTGCCATAACTTAAACATCCTTCCTGTATTCCTACTAAAAACATTCTCACCGAGTCAGCAATACTTTATTCACTACAGCACCGAATTTGCGAGTGTATAGAGAACTTTGTTTATGTAACTGATGGAGGAATATGTGGAGCCTAATTATCTAGATTGCTTGATAGTAGTTTGTGCGGAAGCTTGCAGCTTGATGACAGCTAACTCTTTACCTCGTCTACTATTAGCAACTCTTGTATACCAACCTCGCTAGCGTAAGTGCCGTCTTTGATGTAAGAGGCTATAATTGTGGACAATTTTGAAAATTTCTACAGAGGCCGATGCTGTCTAGTAATGAGCTTTGGAATAAATTCTCAAATTATGAAAATTTTCTCCTAGCTTGGCAAAGAACTGTAAATGTGACCAGCCGAATGGTTCACGAAAAGCTTGGAATGCAAATATTTGCATACAATCTTCAATCAAACCTTGAGGATTTAGTACAGCAGGTAAATTCAGAAGACTTCCCTTACTCACCTCTTGCTGACCACAAAGTTTATGTTCCAAAGCCATCGACTACTCTACGAACTATGTCATTAATGGCTGTTCCAGATGTAATCGTTTATCAAGCTTTAGTTAATGTAATTGCTGATCAATCTCATCTGTATCTTGTAAGTCACGAGAATGAACACGTTTTAGGAAATCTTTATGCAGGGTCTGGAAGACGCTGGATGCTACAGCCTTGGAAGCGCCAGTACTCTAGATTTGTAGAGCGTGTTGAAAGCTTATACAATATTGGAAATTCTTGGATCGCTTCAACAGATATTGTGGCTTTCTATGACACTATTGATCACGAAAGATTAATAAATTTGATTCGACAATATTGTGGTGAAGATGATAGATTTGAAAATCTTTTTCGTGAATGCTTATCTAAATGGTCAGCGCATAATGCAACTTCTACAATGGGTCGAGGTATTCCACAGGGTAGTAATGCGTCCGACCTCCTGGCTAATTTGTATTTACACGAGATAGATTGCAAAATCATCTCCAGCGGATATCATTATGTCCGATATGTTGATGATGTTAGAATTCTCGGAGCAGACAAATCAGCCGTTCAACAGGGGCTTATATTATTTGATCTTGAACTGAAATGCGCTGGCTTAGTTGCTCAAGTCTCAAAAACGAGCGTTCACAAAATTGAGGATATTAAGAAAGAAATTTCCCGACTTAAATTTGTAATTACTGATCCAACTGGAAGGGGTGACTACATTCTTCTTGAGACACCTTCTCCACCTACTAGCGAACAAGCAGGATCAGTTGAAAGTTTAGTAGGAAACACGCCGAGTGAACAAACAGATTTTGAGAACAATGAACCGAGTAGAGATAGCTATACAGAGGAGGAAGAAGATCCCTCTCCAAACAACATTCTAGATGTAGACACACATAAGTCTGGGGAAATACAAGAGCAGCTACGTAGTAAATTTTTAGAATCGTTTGATTTATTAAATGATCCTGAGCGAGGTAAAGAAGCAGAGTCCCACCTAACTTTTTGTTTGTATCGACTTGAATCTCACGTCACACTACGTACCCAAGGAATTAGCTTATTATCTAAACTGCCTTGGCGTTCTGAGGCAGTATCCGCTTTTTTGGGAAGATTCAAGAATGATCCTTTCATCATTGAAGAGCTAAGAGAATTTATATCTGAGCATACAGTTTATTCTTGGCATCGCGCTAACATTCTTTGGACATTATATAAAGTCAGTACAGCTAATAATGTTGCATCTCAATGCCGAGAATGGCTAGCCAATGAAAATCTTGATTGGTATGCAAGAACAATTGCAGCAAGAATATTGGCAGAAGTTCCAAGTCAACACTCCTATCTGATTGAATGTCTAAAAAAGGAGCAAAACAAAACGAGTAGAGACACTGAAGCAACTTCTATACTCCGACAAGAATTAGCTTACGGTGCTTTTCAAAGGATAAAATCGTCTAAGAAACAACTGGCATTACTTCAGCTTATTTGCCTAGATCAAAGTCCTATACTTCATCGACTTGCCGTTTATCTTCTACAACATCCTAAATGTAAGGTGAATTGGATTGATTTGAAACCTTATCACAAAAATTTGAGTACACTATCAGCTTTGATTGAAAGATTAGGCTTGTCAGACGAGGTTTCAAAACCTTGTTTTATAGCTGAAACCATGACGAGAACTTATCAAATTTCCCTGTCTGAGACTAATCTTCGTTTGCTTTATGCAAAGCACTATGACAAGGCAGTTGAAACCTTACGAGAATCCGTAATTTATTTTCAAAAATCTCCTAGTTTATACGTAAGTAGCTTTCACCAATTTACGCATACAACACTTATTGCGTTTTACGAATATGTTTTTCCCTCGGAAGGAGGTATCTTGAATTCGTATTATCATGATCTTATCCATAGGAAATCGTTTAAGGAAAAATGCCCAGTCAGTGTAAGTACCTGGGAGCGTTTAAATGAGCTGAGAAACCGTGTTGATCATCCTATAGACAAGAAAACTCAATCTCATTCTAAAAAAATTACTGTTCAAGAGATTGAGTTTTTACATAAGCAAATTGAGGTGGCTCTTCAAGAGATATTCGATTTTTGGTTGAGTGTTGTGACATCTGAAATTGCTACAGCGAATCCAAATGTTTCGGCAGCAGCAGTTGAAACCATGACTGAAACAATTGAGGCTATCGTGACTATTGTGCCTTGAATATTTTAGAGTCAAGACTACGTTCGTGCGAATAGAACAGAGATTATTTATGGAAGTTCGAGGTTGTATACTAACGCACAACTTTATCGTTATTTAGCTGTATTGCAATCGCCATCACCGTAGGGTGTGTTGCTGCTAAGCAACGCACCAACCTATTAGACATTTACCAAAACGATCGCCCCCACTTCTCCAATACCAAATCCATCACTTAAGGCTGTGATGAAAGTGCGATCGCCCTCCCCATTTCTCCAAAAACCTTGTACGCTTCGGTTGCAGATTTGGGCAGTTCTTGAGAATTGGTCGGCTAGTGGCAATAATCTCAAGTAGTGACCTACGATCAGAGCAGCAACCGAACTTAGATGAGGTCTGTCACCAATGCCAGAACAGTTAGAAGAACGAGTAGCTTATTTAGAAGCTGAAGTGGCACGGCTAAAAAACAAAGTGGAGGGGGTGAACTCAGGAGCTTGGTGGGAGCAAATCGTTGGAGCTTTTGCAGACAGCTTGGATTATGATGAAGCGATGCGATTGGGACGCGAATATCGTGACTCTCTGCATCCAAGTTCTCCAGAGTCAGTTGATGAGTAGATGTACATTCTCGATACTGATCATCTCAGTGTTTTAGATCGTGGAGGAGCCAACGCTCAACACCTGCTGAAAAGACTGGCCAGCGTTAGTTCCCGTCAGGTAGCAGCAAGCATCATTAGCTATGAAGAGCAAATGCGAGGCTGGCTAAGCTGCATCTCCAAAGCTCAAAGCATTACGCAGCAAGTCGCAACTTATCAGCAGTTAAAACGGCAATTAGTAAACTATTGTACGATTCCAGTTCTTGAGTTTGATGAACAAGCCGCCTCAGTGTTTCAACGTATCAGGAAAGAGTATCCTCGGCTTGGCACAATGGACTTGAAAATTGCGTCGATCGCGCTGGTTAATCAAGCAGTTTTGTTGACCCGGAATAGTGCTGACTTTGAGCAAATTTTCGGTTTATCTATTGAGGATTGGACGTGAGATTTTACTCAGAACTTTGATTAGGAGGCGATCGCCCTCCCTACATTTCCCGCCAAAATCCCACAACTACCTTGACGAACAGTACCCATCCCAGATATGCTTTCACGCTAAGGTTATCTTTTTTACCGACAGATAGCCCCACTAACCCAAGAATCTAGCGCCGCTCAAGGCTGTTACCGCAGCGATGAGCGACTGACCCCCAAACTGACGCAACCAGTCTGGAGGCTAACGGTGAATTTTAACACTCCTTTAGCCACCCTGACTTGTCATGTCAAAAAAGCGTTGCTTACCCTTGAGGACATGAAAGTGAAAATAAACTCACTTTTTGTCCTTCCACTCACTTTGGCAACGTGTGAATGAGTGCGGGGTGGCTAGGTTTTTGGGGTTTCCTGGTAAACCCTAAATGGAGTTAAAACTAATGCCTGAGTGTTTTCTAGCTCTCAACTCGCCCAGTGTTGAGCAAGATTCGTCCTGCGCTCAATTGCCTGAACGCGAACGATTGCGGATTCTCATTATTGGCTCTCGTAATGGTGTAATTGAAACCATTCACGATTTGCACGGACGCGGCTTTGCTGAAGCGGGGGCGTGGAGTCCTTTGTTACCCGCTCCCAGTTCTGGTGAAGTGATGAGTATTTTGACCCGCGATCGCAAACGAGGAAGTTAAGCATCAAGAGGGGCACTGAACTGTAGATGTACGGTTCAGTGCCCTCAGGTCAGGCGATCGCCGAATTCCATGAGCAGAATTCGTCTGGAAATGCTACTTCGGAGGCTCTGCCTCCGCTGCGTTGCAAATGGAGGCAGAGCCTCCAGCACTGCATTCCTGGCTAAAAGCCAGAAACGAGAAAATTGATCGAACTATTGAAGTGGTGACTGCGGTTTTAGCAAACTGACGTAGAGATATAGCCCGATGCCCGTCAGGGTGACGCTGCCAAAGAGGAAAACCTGAAATGCGGTGGCGGCGGCAATTCCCTGGGCGGGTGCGTAGCCAAATAGGTCTAGCGTGAAGGCATAGGCATACTGATAGGTGCCCACATATCCTGGAGCCGAGGGAATGAGCGTACTCAGGCTAGTTACACCCAATAGGGTAAGGATTTGTTGCCATGCGAGTGAAACCTGAACCGCCTTCAGGACTGACCAGAGCGCCAGTCCTTCTAGTAGCCAGATTATTAGGGAAAGACTGACTGCTTTGCTAAAGCTAGAGGTATGGCGAACACTTAGACCTTGACGAAAATTTTGGATGCGGCTGGTAATGGCGGGTGGAAAGCGGGTGAGCCATTTCATTCCGTGACCTCTGCCCAGCAGCCAGAGCAGGAGGAAAATGCTGCTAAAGATTAGGGTGCCTGTGATGGAAAGGGTGTTAAGCAGAACAGGCTGGTTGGGAAGGAAAGCTCTGCCCAAGAGCAGACAGGAGACGACGACTAGTCCGTCTAATACACGCTCTAGGAGGATGGAGGCGGCGATCGCCGAGCGAGACACCCGATATCGTCGCCCCACAAAATCAGCCCGAAAAACCTCGCCTAATCGGGCAGGTAAAACATTATTGGCAGCATACCCAATCAGCAAAGCGGCTCCTACCTTTTGAAAGGAAAATGCCTTTACGTCCTGGAGTAAAGTTTGCCAACGAACTATTCTCACCGTCATACTGATGCTGTAGCAGCCCAGCGCTGTAGTCAACCAGCCCTTGTTTGACTGAGTAAGAACTGTACTAACTTCGGTCAGACTCGTTTGCCGAAGGGACAGCCACAAAAAGAGCGCTCCAAATAGCAACCCCAGAATGCCCCGAATCCAAATGCGCCAATGTTTTTTAATTGAGAAGGATTGCATTCTCACGCGAGCCACAAAAAATCATTCCCCAAACCCTACCTCGTCTGAGCGCAGGAAGTCTACTTAGCTATTAAACCGGAATAACACAAGCCCCATCTTTTCGTTACTCTACGCCGATAGCAAATTTTCCCTATCGCAGGAAGGGAAATTTTCCTCCCAGATCAAGATAAGATTGGCAATAATTGTGATCCCCGCTGATCACCAATCGTTTCTTGGAATCGATTGTAATTGTCTTAAACTTTTCCCGACTTTGAGGTTTTATGAAAAAGTTTTTGTCTCGCTTTCTGGCTCTGGCTCTAGTGCTAGTGATTGGTTTAATGGGCTGCACCTCTGCTCCCGTTGGAATGACCGGAAATTATCGTGAAGATACACTGGCTCTGGTCAATAGCCTGAGAACGGCGATCGAGCTGCCGGATGATGCTCCAAACAAGGCGATCGCCCAGACAGAAGCACGGCAGAAAATCAACGACTTCGCCTCCCGCTATCGTCGGGATAACTCTGTAACCAAGCTCAGTTCCTTCACCACCATGCGGACAGCGCTCAATTCTCTGGCTGGTCACTATAGCTCTTACCCCAACCGTCCAGTTCCCGAAAAGTTGAAGAAGCGCTTGGAACAAGAATTTGCTCAGGTAGAAGCGGCGCTGCGGCGTGAATCGTAAGCAGGCGGATAAAAATACAAGATAGGACGCACTGCGACTTTGCTCATTTCGACTCTGCTCCATGCTTGATCCCGAAGCATTTGAGGGTTGTTGAGTGGAGCCGAAACCCGAAAAGCCAGGTTGACTTTGACAGGACTCATGTAGACGGGACATACATCTAAATGATCGTCACGTAATCGTCACGTCTACATCGTCACGTGAACAAGGGGCTTAAGCCCCTTGTTCTACAGGTCGGTGCGTAAGCACTGTTTGATTTAGCCTTCATATAGAGTGGCTAATATTGTGTAAGCCGGAGAATATCAGTACAGGGTCAGCATCAACTGCTTTCGATAATCTTTTGTTAGCGGATGTTCGTCTCCCAGCAGGTCAAAGATAGCGATCATAGCTTTTCTAGAGCCATCGTTTTTGTATTTGCGATCTTTGCCAACGATCGCCAAAAATCCTTGCAGCGCCGCTTCATAGTTCTGCTCTAGCGCCAGCTTGGAGGCATCCAAGAACTGTTGGTCTAGCTCAGACTCAATCACCGGATTGTTTGATTCTTGCTGAAACTGAATCAGCGCTTTGATTGCCTGCGCTTCTGCAAAATAGCCCTTCTCATGTTCTTGAATCGTTGCCAGCATCTTTTGGGCAGGCTCCAACTGATTCATGCTGAGCAAAAATTTGGCGGCTTCTAAAACTAGCTTGCGATCTTCGGGATATTTCTGAAAGAGTTGATCAAACTGCTGTTTTGCCTGGACTGGGGTGTTGTTGGCGATCGCCTTCCTCACCGCTTCTAATCCCAATTCCAACTCTGACTTCAGCCCAAGCTGCGCCAGCAACTCTCGAATCTGAGCTTCGGGCAACATACCCACAAAACCATTGCTGATTTCACCGTGACTCACTATTCGCACATCAGGAACGCCTTCAATTCCATACGTGCTTGCCAGTTCTGGGTTTTGATCAATGTCTACCTTTGCTAAGACAAAATCATACTCTTGGGTCAGCTTCTCCAGAATTGGCTTGAGCATTTGGCAAGGGCCACACCATTGAGCAAAGAAGTCTACCAGCACTGGCTTTTCATAAGACTTTTGCACCACCTCAGCGGCAAAATTTGCGTCACTAACAACAACAGAATATCCCATATTTATTTCCCTCCTGTGTCTGATTCTACTGATCTGGGTGAAGGTTGAAAGGGAGGAATAGCAAGGTTGCAGCTTTCCTTTAGGTTTTGTGAGAGTGCTGTTTCACATATTCGTAAATGGCGATCGCTCCTGCTGTCTGCACATTCAAAGACTCCACCAAGCCAAACTGTGGAATCATCACTTTCTGATCGCACCGTTCCAATACGTTTGAGGGAATACCTGTGAGTTCCTGTCCCAAAATTAAAACAGATTGACGTGGGTAAGTGAACTGAGTTAAGGGAATGGCTTCTGGACTGGCGTGAAGGGCAATCAGGCTATAGCCCGACTGCTGCTGTTGGGTTAACCAACTCAGCAAGGATTCGATCGGGCAAACTGTGAAAGGTTGCCAGTGGTGAGTGGAAGCAGATAGCTTTTTGAAAGCAGAAGCTTGGGCGATCGCCTCCTCTGCCAGCACCAGCGATTTCAACCGAAACGCCTCAGCCGTGCGGCACAGCCCACCCAAATTTGCCGGATTTTGTACCAGCGTGGCACACACAATCAAGTCGTGACGAGGCAGGTTTACATAACCGTCACGGCGAACTGTCCGATTTGCCACAGACCGATTTGCCATAGCTCAACTTACGCCAGTACATTCTGTTAATAAACATATAGGATTTGCGCTAAACAGCACTGATTCAGCAGCCTTGAGATAAATCTCAGGCTCAAAGCCAAAACTCGTTTTAACAAGTTGAAATAAGCTTTTAGTGAACGGTCTAGTACAGAGTAGCGGAAGTTGGACTACCCTAGCATCTTGCCCACGTGAGCGAGACGCTCACACTCTAGACGGTTGGCAAATTTGAGCCGAAATCCACTAGTCAGTTAAAACTGACTTGAGCTATCAGCCTGAACTCCGGCATTGTTGATTGAAGGGATAATCTCGTAAGGGCGAACGGTCATTCGCCCTTACAGGAAGCATCGGAACAGACAAATCATACCTACATTCAGCAACGCCTGAACTTCAGTTCCGAAGCTCGTTCAATTTTTTAATGCGTTAGAGTTCAGTAATTCTTACGGTCAAGGTTTTCCGTCTCGCTGGGTATTCACTGATGAGCGTCTCAGCCAGCTCAATGGCACGCCCGAACTTGATGAATGGATAAGAAGTGTTCTTTCACCGGCAAATTTTATCGGTCGAATTCCCGAACTAGACAAACATATTGCAGAATTCAACCAGTATCTCGCCTTTGACAAATGGAAGATAGTTCGTAATGGCGCTGAGATAGGTTTTACTAAGCTTCAGAAAATCGAAATTGATGAAACGGCAACACCAATTACAGAAGATGAATTCTTGAAGAGAGAGTTTTCTGATGTTTCGATAGTAAGATCAGTGCATAACAACCGTGTTGCAGCGGGCAGTTTGGAGATCTCTGTTGTGACGCAGTAATTACTCACCGCCGCTGAACACGACTGTCATGCTGCTTAGGTTGTTTGTTTGACCTGCACTTGGAACTTATTTGTCAGAGATTGAAGTCAAGTCACCACGAGGGTTTGGTGCGACTGGGTATAAGGATGTGAAGACTACTGTGGATATTTATCGCGGTAGCCCTTTGATACGGACATTTTGGTGGTGCGGCGGAGCCGCACCACCAAAATGTCCATGTCCTAACCTAGATGACTACAGCTATATCTGTGTGTTGAATGGGGGTGGAGTGTAGAGTTTGTTGAACAGATAAGAGTGGACTTCATAAACTCACTTCGGCAAAGTTAACTAAAAGTGAGTTTAACCTTTAACCTTCTGTGACCAAACGCGAGTGGGCAGACCCCAAACATAGATAAACCCTTCAGCCGCTTTATGGTCAAATTTGTCATCAGATCCGTAGGTTGCCAGATCAGGTGTGTAGAGGGAATTGACGGACTTACGCCCCACGGTAAGAGCCGTTCCCTTGAACAATTTGATGCGGACTGTACCCGAAACCTGCACTTGAGTTTGCTGCACAAAGGCATCCAGAGCAGCCTTGAGAGGACTGTACCAGAGACCGTTGTAGACCAGTTGGGAATAGGTTTCTTCGATGCCGCGCTTGTAGTGAGTCACGTCGGCAGTTAGAGTCAGACTCTCCAAATCTCGGTGCGCTTGAATTAGCACGAGCAAAGCTGGAGCTTCATAAATTTCCCGTGACTTGATGCCGACTAGACGATTTTCAATCATGTCGATGCGACCCACGCCATGTTTGCCTGCCAGGTCGTTCAGTTGGCTGATTAGGTTTACCGGAGACAGCGTTTGACCGTTGAGCGCGACGGGTAGCCCTTGCTCGAAGCTGATTTCAACGTACTTTGGCTGATCGGGTGTGTTGGCGATCGCCTCTGTCAACAGAAACACTTCCTCCAGTGGCTCATTCCAGGGGTCTTCTAACGGCCCTGCCTCAATGCTGCGCCCCAGAAGATTGCGATCGATGCTGTAGGGCGAAGACTTTTTGACCGGAGAGGGAATGCCAAATTGCTCTCCATAGGCAATCGTCTCCTCGCGACTCATTCCCCATTCGCGGGCGGGTGCCAGTACTTTCAGGTTTGGGTTAAGCGCGGCGATCGACACATCAAACCGCACCTGATCGTTTCCCTTGCCCGTGCAGCCGTGTGCCACTGCATCTGCGCCATATTCTTCTGCCGCTTCTACTAACAGTTTGGCAATCAGCGGCCGCGCCAGAGCGGTTGAAAGGGGATAGCGATTCTCATACAGTGCGTTCGCCTGAATCGCTGGAAAAGCGTAGTCTTGAATAAACCGCTCTGTCGCGTCTGCTACTAAAGACTGCGCGGCACCTGATTTCAGCGCCTTCTTGCGAATTGGCTCCAGTTCGTCTCCCTGCCCTAAATCAGCAGCCAGCGTGATCACCTCTTCAACTCCCCATTCTTCTTTCAGGTAGGGGATGCAGACGGAGGTGTCTACCCCACCAGAATAAGCCAGTACAACCTTTTTGGCGCGACCCATGACTTTTTGCCCTAACAACTAAAGTCAATATTATGCAGCCAATTCAGCCCAATTCCTGTTAGATATGCACAGATTTTTAGCGGAACTGCTGGTCAGATTCAGAATCTACTGCTAAGACGAGTCCAATTCGATTGCGTTAACCGTAGGATGAACCAAGCAAAGCGTGCCCATCCCAGCAGTATCCTCAGGTTGATGGGCACGGGCGATGTCTTTGCCCATTCTACAGTTAACTAATCCTCGATTCCCAATCCCTAACCCTCAGTTCCTTCAGTTTGCCTGCACCGTCGGTAACGGCATGGAGGCGGACTTCCTGCCTGCCAGGATGTAGGTGTTCATTTGTCCTCTGCCTTTGATGGCAATTTCGCCGCGTGGCTCAAAGTGGTAGCGATCGCACAAACATTTGTAAGTTGCTTCGGTGACTTGAATCTGTCCGGCAATGCCCTGAGACTCCATGCGGCTAGCGACATTAACGGTGTCGCCCCACAAATCGTAGATAAACTTCTTGGTGCCAATTACGCCTGCAATCACGGGCCCCGTATTGATGCCGATTCGCATACTGAAGGGCATTTGATGGCGATCGCTAAACTGATGCATTTCGGCCTGCATTTCTAACGCCATGTCCGCGATCGCCTCAGCGTGATTTTCCTGGGGAAATGGCAATCCGCCTACCACCATGTAAGCGTCGCCAATTGTCTTAATTTTTTCTAGCCCGTGCCGTTCTGCCATTTGGTCAAAGGCCGAAAAGATTTCGTTGAGCAGCGCAACCAATTCGTGCGGCGATAGCGTAGCCGAGAGTTTTGTAAAATTTACAATGTCAGCAAATAAAACTGTTGCCTCGGCAAAACTGTCTGCGATCGTGCGATGGTTTTGCTTTAGCTGATTGGCGATCGGCAGCGGCAAAATGTTGAGCAATAGCTGTTCTGACTTTTCTTTTTCTGCCTCTAACCACACCTTCATTTGCTCTCGCTCTGCCATTACCGCCGCCAGGGTCAGGGCCGTCAGCGCCGTCACACAAATAAACGCTTGCAGCGACTCGACAGGCTGCACGGCAGCATTTGCCCTCGCCGCAACGATGAACGGCCCTTTGTTTTGAATCACGCCCCAGGTGGCAACATTGGTCAGAATGGCGGTCGATAGAGCCGCGCCCATCTGCCCAAACCGCAGCGCTCCCCAAATGATTAGCGGAAACGATAGAGAGGCTATGGAATACGGCGCAAAGGGCGTTTCGCTGGTGGGGTAAAAGATCAGCCAGCTAGCCGCTGTAAGTAGACAGAGCCAGACTAAAGCTTCGGCGCAGCGGCGAGGGGTTTTGGCGATCGCCCCCCACTGCCGACAGGTCAACAGCACGGGCATCAGCGTCAACGTGCCCGTAATATTGCCAATCCACCATTGAAACCAATTTCTGCCAAAGGTGTCCCAGTCCATCATCCCTCCCAGATTGACCGTCAGCATTCCTAAGGTGGCGCTAAGCGCAGACGGTAAAATCGTCGCCAGGGTAAACAGGGCAATCACATCCTGCTGGCGCTGAAGGTCATTGCGAAAGCCAACCCGCTTGAGCAGCGTTGCCCCGACGAGCGGTTGCAGGGTGTTGTTGAAGGCGATCGCCACTGCCAGGAACCAGGATATTCCCTGGGATTGACACACTGAAAACAGGAACGACCCAATCGCTATCCCCGGATACAGCCTGCGTCCAAACAGCAGCAGGGCAGCCTGAGCCAACCCCGCAGGCAACCACAGCGGCCAGACCCGCACCCCCTGCTGCTCAATCGGCACCATGAAAATCAGCTTGGTGATGCCAAACTGACACAGCGCCAGCAGTGCCACCATGACCAGATAACGCCAGGTTCGGTTCCGAATCAAAGGCATAGAGTAAGGTAAATTACGTTGGCTAATTCTGACTGTCAATGCTTGAACCTAAACTGATTGATGCTGTAATTTTTGTCCGAAAAGAATTTTATTTGTCCAAAAAACGGGTTGACCTGCCAACGTAGTCTATTATTCTTTGAATCTTTCGCTCTATCAGGCTAGCATCCAGTATGTTTTGAGAATGAATTTAGAATATGCCGTTCAAATGCCATAACTTTTCTAGTTGCTTTTGTTTTGAATGACAACCTGACCACTAAGATAGATAGTTAACTTAGTTCCTGTTAGATTTTGACAGCCCAAGCCCTTGCATGAATGACTCTTCTGCGCCAGCGCCAGCAATTTTACAGCCCGCTTCGGACACCCCCAATCTACAGATACGGTTTAAGAGCGAAGGGGGTCGTCTGCTGCTACTTTTGCCGCCAGAGGCAGAGGTAAATAGCGCGAATCACGGCAGCGTTAGCAAAAATGACGCGAACCAGGACGGTTCAAATCCCGATAGCGCTATTTCTAGCAGCAACCCAGCGGGCAATGGCGCTAACCCAAGTAACTGGAATGAGCTTTGGCAGCAGCTAAAACAGCGGCTCAATGCTGGAGAAAGGTTTTGGCAACCTGAAACAGCGGTGCATCTGATTGCCCGCGATCGCCTTTTAGATGTGCGCCAATTGCAGGCGATCGCTGATGCCCTGGCAGAGGTCCAGCTTCAGCTCAAGCGAGTCTACACCAGTCGCCGTCAAACAGCCGTCGCTGCCGCCACTACAGGTTATTCGGTTGAGCAGCACTCACCCGTTGCCCACCTGAACCAGCCTACCGAAGCGGGGCAATCCCTGGCAGATCCACTTTATGTACAAACCGTCGTTCGATCTGGTGTCGAAATTCGTCATCCCGGTACAATTATTGTTTTGGGAGATGTAAACCCTGGTGGTTCTGTGATTGCCGACGGCGATGTGCTGGTCTGGGGGTGCCTGCGCGGTCTGGCCCAAGCTGGAGCCGCCGGAAACGGACAATGCCTGATCATGGCGCTGCGAATGGAGCCAACCCAGATTCGGATTGCCGAATTTGTGGCTCGCGCCCCCGAAACGCCCCCTGAACAGTTTCCTCCTGAAATTGCCTACGTATCTTCAGGAGGAATTCGCATTGCCAGAGCCGCCGACTTTTCCAGAATGCGTCTCTCGTAGTCTGGTTAAAAACCTGCAAGCAGCGCTCCAGCAGCTATGCCGTCAGCATCTACCACCCAAAATCCCCTAAACCTATCGTCCATTTATCAACCCCAGCAATTCAATGAGTCGCATTATCGTTATCACGTCTGGCAAAGGTGGGGTGGGCAAAACCACCTGTACCGCCAATCTGGGCATGGCTCTAGCTCAGCGCGGTCATAAGGTTGCTGTTGTCGATGCCGACTTTGGCTTGAGAAACCTGGATCTACTCCTGGGGCTAGAAAATCGCATCGTCTACACTGCCGTAGAAGTGCTAGCAGGTGAATGTCGCCTCGATCAGGCCCTGGTCAAGGACAAACGCCAGCCTAACCTGGCGCTGCTTCCAGCCGCCCAAAACCGCACCAAAGATGCCGTCAACCCCGACCAGATGAAGCAACTGGTCAATTCACTCACTGACACCTATAGATATATTCTGGTAGACAGCCCCGCTGGGATTGAGATGGGCTTTCAGAATGCAACGGCTGCGGCTAAGGAGGCAATTATTGTCACCACGCCTGAGATTGCCGCCGTTCGCGATGCTGACCGCGTAATTGGCTTGCTTGAGGCCAACGACATCAAAAAAGTGCACTTGATTGTCAATCGCCTCCGACCTGCAATGGTGCAGGAAGACATGATGATGTCAGTCAAAGACGTGCAGGAAATTTTGGCGGTGCCTCTGCTGGGCGTGATTCCCGATGATGAGCGGGTGATTGTCTCCACCAACCGGGGCGAGCCGCTGGTGCTGTCGCAGAATATCTCAATGGCGGGTCTAGCCTTCAACAACATTGCGCGGCGGCTGGAGGGTGAAAAGGTGCCTTTTCTCGATCTGATGGCGGCGCACGACGACTTGTTTACCCGCATTCGTCGGCTATTTCGCAACTCACCTCGTCACTAAGCTTCAATTGCATTCAGTTTCTTATCTAGCCTTGATTGACTCTCTCCCCCAAGCTCCATGATCAGTGAACTTCTTGAACGACTTTTTCCGCGTCAAAATGCCACTTCTAGCCGTGAGGAGGTCAAGCGTCGGCTGCAAATTGTACTGGCTCACGACCGAGCTGATTTGCCTGCGGCAACGCTGGAAAAGATGCGCCAGGAAATCTTGGAAGTCGTTTCGCGATACGTAGAGATTGACCCCGAAGAGTCGGAATTTTCCTTAGAAAATGATCAGCGGGCAACTGCCTTAATTGCAAACCTGCCCATTCGTCGGGTAAAGGCAGAAGCGCAGGTTGAGGTGAATCAATAGCCGGTTAGATGCTAAATGCAATATTTTTCAACCGTCCGTTCCAAGACCTTATTCAATGGTTGGCGACCGCCTGTGCAAGCTGTCTTGTGCAGACCATTTACTTAATGTTATTGCGGGTGGTCTTGGATCAGCGGCATTTTGCCAGTGCATACGTGTATGGTACACGGAGTAGATTTTCGCTTGAGAAAACCCTGCTAGATAGGAATTTCGGCTGTTGCTTGATTGAGATATTGAACTTGCGGTAGGGGTCGTTTCGCGACGCCCCTACAGATGGAATAGATGCCCGCAAATCATACTTACATTCAGCAACACCTAACAATTCAAATGCAGCAGACGCGATCGCATCTCTAGACGCTCTTTGCTGAGGGAAAATACGGGGTTTGATGCGATTGCAACACTTCATCAACACTAACTGAATACTGAGCAACAGCAGGTTATGGCTTCTCAAACAGCACTCCTTCACACAGCAGTTTAATTGGGCATTCAAACTGGATGCTGCTCAAGGTAATCACACTCCTACCGTGTAACGGTAGTAAAGCCACCTTCGCCCCTCATTTTGAGGATAACACTCTACTAAAACCTTCTCAGAGCCAACCAGGACATATTTCTGCAAACTGGGTAACGTTTGGTAGTAGGTAAACTTTTCACCCCGATCCTTTGCTTCGGTGCCACAAGAGAACACTTCTACAATCAGCTTGGGATTTTGGATAAACCTGCGGGCGTTAAGGTCTTGTGGGTCGCAACTGATAATGATATCTGGGTAATAGTAAAGGCTGGTAGGATCAACCTGCACTTTTACATCAGCTACATTAATCCGACATCCTCGCGATCGCAGGTGAGGACGCAACGCCCGTTATTGGTGGAGGCTATTGGGGTGAAGCAACCATTGTGGCAATCCTCTGGCATCACAATCAACTTTTACAGGCGATGCCCCCCATCAGCGGGGAATTGATACACAATTCTGGAGACCGCCTCCACTGCTGGGTAATCCGATGGAAAGTAGCTTGCCCGGTGTCAACTATGCCTTTCCTTAAACTTGATGCTGCCCCATCTCAAGCCAATTGCCTCAGAAGGTCCATAACCCATCCAGAATAGGAATTTAATGAAGGGAGCATAGCGGTAGATAATTCCCTCTGAAACCCTTGCGGTATATGGGAAACAGGCGGTTTACCATTATTTCTCTTTGAAGCCGATGGCGGGATTTGAACCCGCGACCGCTCGATTACGAATCGAGTGCTCTACCACTGAGCCACATCGGCACAGACAGTAGATCAGTATAGCAGTCTTCCTTGCAAAGTTCCTACAAAGGGGGCTTAGGGATCGAAAAATTTGTATCTGAAGTTTGCATCGCTCAGTACAAGCATGAAACCGGACTAAGCAATGAAGATTTTATAAGAGATATTCAACACTATTGACCCACATCTTTGATTGTGGTGATATAGTACATATGTACTGATGGGGACAAACCTGCACACCTGGAAACAGGGGGAGACATATGACTATAGGTACCAGACAGAGAAGAGTTAGTAAAGACCCTACTCCTGTGACAGCGACTCGGACACTGGCACTGGATGCGGGTAACTATGACCTTAAGTTTTATGACGGCACAGGGCATCCAAAGGCGATTCGGTCTGTTCGCTTCCAGTTACCTCAAGGTCGAGATGCTGTTCGTTATTCTGAGGCTTCACCTCTGATTGAGCTACCCGACGGTACGCGCTACCACTTTGGCGCACAAGCATATAAATACAGACGGCAGCAGCAAACTGTAGTTGAGAACAAGGTTGAGCTGGCAAAGCTACATCTGTATGCCTGTCTCGAACCTGCGGGTGGAGAAGTTTCTGAGTTTCCCTTAAACCTTTACGTCTCAACTCCCGAACCTGCCAGAAATGAAGAAGCAATTCGAGAGCAGCTTCTGGGTATGCATGAGTTTACTCGCAATGGCATTGAGTTCCGGGTGAATATAGAGCAGGTTGAGGTTGAGCGGGAAGGCATGGGCGCTTATCACTATGCCCGTAAGCAAGGACATATTCCCAACAACGGCTATACCATTGTGGTTGATATTGGGGGAGGGACTTGGCTGACCCGTTTAGTCGATGCTGAAGGCGAAGTCATTGACGAAAACGTGATGGATCGAGGAGGCACTTACGAGTTGGCTGCATCAATTAGCTTTGACAGACGACTTACAGATATTCTCGGCACAACCGCAGACCCTAGCATCGTTATGGATGGCTTTCGGGTAGGACATACTTACGCCGATACAGAACTCACTTGGGCACCCTGGCTAGAGGAGCATTTAGATCCCTGGTTTAAGGGAATTTTCCAAACTATAAAAGCGCAGTACACGCCCTACATGGCGAGAGTAACTCGATTTTTGGTGACGGGGGGAGGCTCTCACTTGATTGCTGAGCGGTTGGCAGGGCGCAAACTGTTTGCGGTGATGGGTGATCCTCAGTTTGCAAATGTTCGTGGTTTGTTTCTTTTATCTAACGATACACAGCTATGTATGACAACAAAGTAAGGCTAAGCCAGGATGTCCTCGACAAGGCTGAACTAATTGCTGCTGAGTGGGGACTCAAAAACGCTCGTGCCGCGGTGGAAGCTGTCTTCCGTCGCTACTCCGATGAGTATCTGTACGGACGCGGGAAGTCTTTGGATGGAGCGTCAAATGTCCACTTCTTAGACTCGGCGGCGTTTAGTCAGCGCTCGAGCGCGGGATGTGAGGCACTGAATGAGTTGGAGGACCTGTTGGCAATGTGAGTCACAATCTTGTTGAGATGTGAATAATTAAATTATAGATTTGAATTAATCACATCTTGACAGGAGGTTTAGCAGGAAGCAACTGAACCGTTGCGGCGGCGATCGCCTGCTCCACTAATTGTTCCATCAGGGTGCTGCATCACAGTATGAACTCCACCAAAAAACATATTGTGGTTCTCCCAAGACACCAGTTCTCCATTGAACGGAAAAGTTGTTTCTTCAAAGCCTGCGCCGTGAAATCCAGGCTCCAAATTTAGCACATCATTTTCCCAATGCATTCGAGAACTGTTGACTGCATCATCAACCGACATATCAAAGTCGATGATGTTGGAAATAACCTGTAAGATTGCAGTCCTGATGCGATTGGAGCCACCAGAACCCAGAACGATTTCAGGCTGGTGATGCTTTAGCATCATCGTAGGTGCCATCATTGAGGAGATTCTTGCATTGTTCTGCCACTGGTGAAACCCATTTGGATGTAAATCTGCTTCACCCAACATATTGTTCATCATTACTCCAGTGCCAGGAATAACATAGGACGAGCCTTCGCCATTAGACGAGGTAACACTGGCAGCATTTCCCTCTGCGTCAATCACGCTTAGGTGGGTTGTGCTGCCCCACTTATTCGTTATATGAGTGAGTTGGTTAGCATATTGACTAATATGCTCTGGCGATAAAAAGTTTTGCACTACGTCGGGTTGATATAAATTAGCGTCATATCCATCGGTTCGAGCCTGATTTGTCAATCGCATCGCATTGGATAAAACTTTCAAATGTTTAGTCGTGCCGAAACCGACAGCGGATAAATCTAGCTGGGATAGGAGTGATAAGGTAAATGCGATCAGGCTGCCACCAGAACTAGGGGGAGGGTTAGTCAAAAGGGTGTTGCCTCGATAACTAGTTTCTAGGGGCTTCCGTTCAATCACCTGGTAATTCTTCAAATCTTCTAGGGTGAGATAGCCGCCTCTTTCCTGGCAATCTTTGACAAGCTGTTGGGCAATTTCTCCTTCATAGAAAGCTTCAATTCCCGCTTCCACTAAATAGCTTAAGGTATCTGCCAGATTTGGAATCGTTAGAGTTTCACCGGACTGAAGCAGGGTTCCATTGGGAGCAAAAATTTCACGCGATCCTGCGGTACGGAGCAAAATGGGTTTCAGGATGGACAGGCAGTAGGACTGAAAATCTCCCAAAAGAACGCCTGTTTTGGCGTAGTGAATGGCAGGCTCAACAATCACGTGAAGAGGCAGTCTGCCTAACCGTTGGTGAATGTGAAAAAGACCTTTGGCAGTTCCAGGAACAGCGATCGCCCCCAGCCCAACGTGAAATTCTTGGATAACGCTGCCAAAATTAACTCCAACAGGACAAAAATCAACGTGTTTAACATCCCGTTTTCGCCCCGGAGTTTGAGTGAAAAATCAAACAAAATATTTTCGTTATGCTGTGTATGAGCGAGGAGAAAACCGCCACCTGCTAGAGAAGTCAGCGTCGCTTCGGTCACACAGGAAGCCAAAACTGCGGCAACTGCGGCATCAAATGCGTTTCCACCTAATCGCAACATCTCAATGCCTGCTTCAGCCGTTTGAGAATTGCCAGCCGCGATCGCCCCACGAGTTTTTTGAATCATACAGCGGTTCTAAATCAGTTCTAGGATGAGCAGGTTGTGAGGGACGAATCTGAGTGATGTTAGCCTCTCATCACCTATTGAGATTGGTGTATGGTTATACTAAATTTCCGGGACGAGCAAAAAGTATGAAAAAGAAACAATTTGTCTAGGAAAAGTGTGATTTTTAATTTAACTTAACGCTTGCTAGAAGAGGGACTAAATTCAAGCGATTTTGCTGAGCAATATTGAGTTGAATGCTGAGGAGCGATCGCCCTGAAGTTGTTTATAACAGCTATATGTAGTAGTTCTACATGATTTGTGGGATGAGGGGGCGCAGTCTATCAAAGCCAAGTCAGGTTTACTACGGCAGCCCCCCATGATAAGTGAACTTTCATTTCTCAGATAGAAAGATGCTGAAGTCTCCCATCTGCAACTTCCCTTTGAGCCGGAACGGTTGAGACTTTTGCAGCATTTCTGGGTAAAAAAGTTTAAGGGTCAGTCAGGGAAAATTTCTCACTTTCGTGGAGCTTGGTGAGCTACCAAGGAGCAACTTAGATGGAAATTCTACGTGTTATTGTTACGGGCACTACGGGAGCCGGGAAAACCAGCTTCGTTCGTGCCGTCAGCGAGATCGAGGTAATCAGATCCAAACTACTCGCTGCCGATAGCACTGATTCGCAAAAGCAAAGTATGTCAACGCTCGATTTTGGTCGGTTGACCTTTGACGATCGCCAAATGCTGAAACTGTACGGCATTCCTGGCGATCCACAGCTTGATTTTATGTGGGATATTCTGGTTCGTCGGGCCCACGCCTGCATTGTTTTAATGGATGCTCATCGTCCCCAAGATTTTCGCCTGACCCGTCGTATTGTCAGCAACTTGAAGCGCCGGAGCAGAGTACCGATGATTGTTGGGCTGACCCATGCCGACTGTCCCGATGCCTGGTCAATCGCCAATGCAGAGTTGGCATTGGGTCTCACAAGCGAGCAATACTGCTCTCCAGTGGTTATTGTCAATGCTACGCAGCCAGAATCTGTACTCAGAAGTTTACTGATTCTGACGCATGAGATGATTAATGCGCCAGATCAAAATCGAATGCCGTTGACCCTCGCTCAGCGCTGAGCTTGTCTAAATATCTTGTCGAGCATCAAAAATTAGCTGGATTAGTTGGCGGGTGTAGTCTCGCTGCGGGTTGATGGAGATTGCGTCGGTGGCTCCGATTTCCTCAATTTTGCCCTGGTTCATCACCAGGATGCGATCGCTGACAAATTTCACCTGCGCTCAAATCATAGGAGATGAAAACAGTCGAATGAGTTATTCTAAGGCTGACCTGTACAGGCTTCCAAGAAAACATTTGTGCAGGTTAAAAAATTGGATTGGCTGCTTTTGTCGGTTGGCCTAGCTACCTTTGCCGTATCAGCGATCGCACCCCCTACAAACAACTCTAAAACCTTCCTGCCCCGGCTCCCCTTGCCCGCCCATGAC